>JBBQSN010000015.1:0-29992 GCA_038213835.1 Actinomycetales bacterium | reverse complement strand
CCGTGGCAGCGCAGGTGCCCAGAACCGACAGAGGCGAAAGGTCCACGCCGTGGAACCGTTCCGGGATGAGGTGCCATATCCGGTTCTCCACCGCCCAGAGCAGACGGGGTCCACGGGGCCAGGGGCGACGAACCTGTCCTCACCCGCTCGGCGCAGCACCTCGGCCGGCGATGTCCGCCCCGCGCGCCTGCGTGCGATGTCGAGCTGCAGCGTCGTCAGGTCGGCGTGGGAGAGCCCGTCGAGAGCGCCCATGGTCCCGGCCGGTAGACGGTCGAGCACTCGGCGCAGGGCGGGCGATGGATCGTCGGCGTCCATGCCGGCAGCCTGCGACCCGGCGTGCAGGCGACCCGCCCGCGGGCTCGAGAAGGACCGGCTCGCGGTGGAGCCGCCGGGCGTGACGCTCTTCCCTCGGCGGACGCTGCGGACGGCTGGGCCGCAGCCGCGTCTCGACCTCCGCGATAGGGCAGGATGGCGGCGTGACGCACAGGCGCGGGTGGGGGACGGTGCTGCGCGCCCTGGGCGCCGTCGGGCTGATGGGTGTGCTCGCCACGGCACCGGCCGTGGCCGAGCCACCGCCGGACCTCGTCAGCCAGATCAACGACGTCAACGGCGAGCTGGCCGAGGGCGAGGACGAGCTGCGCTCCGCGCTCGCCGAGCTCGACACCGAGGACGGCATCGAGCTGTACGTCGTCAGCGTCGACACCACCGACGGGCAGGACATCGTCGACTGGGGTGACGACGCGGCGATCGACGCCTTCCTGGGCGACGACCAGCCGGTGCTCGTCCTGGCCACCGAGGACGACGACTACGCGTTCAGCGTGGGCCAGCGGTTCGAGCTGGACGAGTCCGAGCTGGACCGGGTGGGGGACGCGATCGAGGCGCCGTTCTCGCAGGGCGACTACGCCGGCGCGGCGATCGCCGCGACGCGGGCGATGCAGGAAGAGGCGGGCGGGGGGCTCTCCGGCGCCTGGATCGTCGGCGGCGTCGGCCTCCTGGTGGTCGCCGGTACGGGGGTCGCTCTCGCCGGCCGCCGCAGGCGGGGCGCCCAGCAAGCACCCGGCGGCGGTTGGTCGTCGACGCCGAAGGGCGGCGCGCCCGCCGTCCCGGTCGAGGAGCTCAGCCGGCAGGCCGGCTCGATGCTGGTCGCCACCGACGAGGACGTCCGAGGGGCCGAGCGCGAGCTGGGGTTCGCCCAGGCCGAGTTCGGCGACGCCGGTGTCGCACCGTTCGCCACCGCACTGGCCGAGGCGAAGAGGGCTGTCGTGCAAGCGTTCTCGCTGCGTCAGCGGCTCGATGACTCCGAGCCGGAGACCGGGCAGCAGCAGCGCGAGATGCTGGAGCAGATCCAGTCGCTGTGCCGCGGTGCGCGCGAGACCCTCGCGGAGCAGGCGGAGGCCTTCGCCGGCCTGCGCGACGTCGCCGGGCGGATCCCGCAGCTCGTCCCGGCACTGCAGCAGCGGGTAGCGGCAGGGCGTGCGCAGGTGACCCAGACGGTCGCGACGGTCCGCGATGTGTCTGGAAGGTTCTCCCCGGCCGCGGTGGAGTCGGTCGCCAACGCCCCCGGCCAGGCCGAGGAGCGGCTCGCGGCGGCTGAGCAGGCCCTGTCCGGCACCCCCGGGGCGATCGAGGTGCGCCAGGCCGAGGAGCTGGTGGCGCAGGCCGAGCAGCTGCTCGCGTCGGTGCCGCGGGTGGCCGGCGAGCTCCAACAGGCGGGCGAGCAGCTGCCCCGAGCCGTGGCGGCCCTGTCCGCCGACGTCTCGGGCGCGCAGGCTCACCCCGGCCCCTCGCCGCAGCTGCAGCAGGCGCTCGTCGCCGCCCGGGGCGCGCTCGACCACGCTCAGAGCCACGGGCGCAGCGACCCGGTCGGCAGCCTCGGCCAGGTCACCGGCGCCGACACCGCCCTGGACCAGGCGCTCGCCGGTGCCCGCGAGATCTCGGTCCGCGTGCAGCTCGCCGCCGAGCGGCTCCCCGGCCTCCTGACGGCCGCGGCGGCCCAGGTCGACGCCGCCGAGGACCTCGTCGCGACGTCCCGGTCCGTCGCCGGTAGCACCGCCCGCCAGCAGCTGGCCCAGGCCGTCCACCTCCTGGTCGAGGCCCGGGCGCGCGCGGGCACCGACCCCGTCGTGGCCGCCGAGGCCGCCACCCGCAGCGAGCAGCTCGCCCGTGGGGCGGTGGCTCAGGCCCGCGCCGACGCCTCCGGCTATCGGTGGGACGCCGCCGGCGATCCCGGGGTCCTCGGCGGGACGGTCTCGGGCGGTGGCGCAGGCATCCTCGACGCCATCTTCGGAGGCGGCTGGAGCAGCGGCGGCGGTGGAGGTGGCTGGTCCGGCGGTGGCGGGAGCTGGTCCGGCGGCGGCGGGGGCGGCTGGTCGGCCGGCTCCTCCAACCGGCGCTCGTCGTCCTCGTCCCGCCGGTCGTCCCCGTCGCGGCGCTCGTCCGGCCGCTCCAGCTCGCGCCGCAGCAGCCGCAGGCGCTGACCCTGCTCACAGTCTCGACGCACAGCCCCCTCGTCCGACCACCCCCACGAAGGAGTCACCATGACCCAGAAGCAGTCGATCTTCGGACGCATCGCCCAGCTGACCAGGGCCAACATCAACGCGCTCATCGACCAGGCCGAGGACCCGGAGAAGATGCTGGACCAGCTGATCCGCGACTTCACGTCCTCCATCGCCGACGCCGAGGACGCCACGGCCACCACGATCGGCAACCTGCGGATGCTCGAGGCCGACAAGATCGCCGACGAGGCCGCGGTGCAGGAGTGGGGCACCAAGGCCGCCGCCGCGTCCGGCAAGGCCGACGAGCTGCGCACCTCCGGCCAGAGCGCCGACGCCGACCGCTTCGACGGGCTCGCGAAGTTCGCGCTCAAGCGGCAGATGGACTTCGAGGGCGAGATCCGCACGGCGGAGCCGCAGATCGCGTCCCAGACCGCGGTGGTCGACAAGCTGAAGACCGGCCTGAACGACATGCGCGAGAAGCTCGGTGACCTCAAGCGCAAGCGTGACGAGCTGGTGGCCCGGTCCAAGAGCGCCCAGGCGCAGTCGCAGGTGCTCGAGGCCGTGAAGTCGATCGACGTGATGGACCCCACCAGCGAGCTGTCGCGGTTCGAGGAGAAGGTGCGCCGCGACGAGGCCCGCGCCACCGGGCAGGCTGAGCTGGCGGCGTCCTCGCTGGACGCCCAGTTCGACTCCCTGGACGACCTCGCCGAGGACACCGCGGTCGAGGACCGGCTCAAGGCCCTGAAGAGCGGCGGCCGGCCGGCCGTCGGATCGGGGGAGTGAGCCGCCCTGGCCCGCCGACCTGAGGGACCGCCCCCGCCGCCCGCCGTCCAGAAGCTGCGGATCCGGTACGCCAAGCGGTCTCGGTTGAGGTTCACCAGCTCCCGCGACTTCCAGCGGGCGCTCGAACGCGCCCTGCGCCGGGCCGAGGTGCCGATGGCGTACTCCGCCGGCTTCACCCCGCACCCGAAGATCTCCTACGCGAACGCCGCCTCCACCGGGGCGGCGAGCGAGGCCGAGTACGCGGAGATCTCGGTCGTCGAGCGCTGCGACCCGGAGGCGATCCGGGTGGCCCTGGACGAGGCGCTGCCGCCCGGGCTCGACGTCGTCGAGGTGGTCGAGGCGCTGCCGGGCGCGCTCGCGGACCGGCTGCAGGCCGGTGAGTGGGAGGTCGTCCTCCCCGGGACCGACCGGGACGTCGCCGTGGCGGCGGTCGCCGAGCTGCTGTCGCGCGAGTCGGTCCTGGTCGAGCGGGTCGTCAAGAGCGGTCGACGCAGCATGGACGCCCGCACCTCGGTCGTCCGGCTCTCGGTCCTGGAGCCGGCGCGGGCCCGCAGCGACCTGGCGCGCGCCGCGGCTGCCTCCGGACAGCTCTGTGCGATACTCCACATGGTCGTGCGGCACTCCACTCCGGCCGTCCGACCCGACGACGTCCTGACCGCCCTCCACGCGGTGGCCGACCTCGCGCCCGCGGCACCACCCCAGGTGACGCGGCTGGCGCAGGGGCCCCTCGACGAGGAGGCGGGCACCGTGGCCGATCCTCTGGCCCCGGAGCGAGACGCCGCCGCCGTGAGGCACCGCGAGCCGTCAGGCGACGCGAGCCCCGCGGGCTGACCACGACTTCCGCCGTGGCCCGACCGGGT
Organism: Actinomycetales bacterium; assembly: GCA_038213835.1. Lineage (GTDB taxonomy): Bacteria > Actinomycetota > Actinomycetes > Actinomycetales > CAWJMD01 > JBBQSN01. The sequence continues at coordinate 25,854 of JBBQSN010000015.1, read as the reverse complement.
CGACGGCGACACACCTACCTCGGACCCCGCGACGGAGCGGCCGGGACCCGAGGGTGACGGGAGACACCCGTGATGCTCGAGGACGAGCCCACCACCGAGACCACCAGCGGCGACCAGGGCGCTGCTGACAGCACGTCCGGCACCTCGACCGAGGGCGCCAAGCGCACCCCGGCCAAGAGGGCGGCCCGCAAGCGGGCGACCCGGGCCGGCGGCGCGGCCGCCGCGAGCACCCCCGCGACGAGCACCCCCGAGGCCGCCACCGGCGACCAGGCGGACGGCACCGCCTCGTCCGCCGAGGCGGCTCCGTCAGACGCCACGGACGGAGCCCCCGCTCGTCCTGCCCGTAAGCGTGCGGCGCGCAAGACCGCGGCGAAGAAGGCCACGAAGGCCACCGCAGCCCCGGCGCAGGAACCGGCCGAGGACCCCACGCCCCCCGACGTCCCGGTCGCCGAGCCGGACACGACGTCCGCCGAGTCCGACGAGTCGACCGATGAGACCGCGAAGGCGCCCGCACGCAAGCGCAGCCGCGCCCGCAAGCGCGCCACCTCGGAGGAGGCCGCGCCGACCGCGACCGACCCGAAGGAGATCGCGGCGAAGATCGTCGACGAGGTCGTCGCGGAGGTCGAGGCCGCGCACGCCGACCCCGCGCACGCCGACCCCGCGCACGCCGACCCCGAGGACCCCGAGGACCCCGAGGACGAGGCCGAGGAGGGCACCGACGAGCCGACCGGCCTGCTGGCCCCGCTCTTCCAGCCTCCCGTGGCCAGCGCGCCCCGGCGTCGCCGCGCCGCGAGCCGTCCCGCCGGCCCGCCGACGACCGCCGACGACGCTCCGGCGGCCGATGTCCCCGCTGCCCCGGCCGTCGAGGACCGCTCCGACGTTCCGGACGGTGCCGACGAGCGTGCCGACGACTCGGGTCCGTCCGACAGCGACGACGACCAGTCCGGCGAGGGCGGCGGCCGCCGTCGTCGGCGCCGTGGTGGCCGCGGCCGCCGACGCCGCGCGGGTGAGGACGAGGACACCTCGTCAGCCGACGCCGACCAGGGCTCCGAGGGCACCGGCGACCAGGCGCAGGACCCGCCGGTCGCCGACGGCGGCTCGGACGAGGTCGGTGACCAGTCGCCTGGCGGCTCGACCGACAGCTCGACCGACGGCTCGACCGACGAGACCGACGAGACCGACGAGGCGCCGACCGAATCCGGCCGCGGCCGCTCCCGGCGTCGGTCGCGCCGCGGTTCGTCGCGCGGCTCCGGCCAGGCGTCCGGACAGGCGTCCGGGCAGGGCTCCGAGGGGTCGGACGACAGCGACGACAGCGACAGCGACACCGGCTCCGACCCGGATCCGGCCTCCGACGGCGGCTCCGGCCCGGACCAGGGAGACGACGCGGACGAGGGCAGCAGCCGTCGCCGTCGTCGTCGCCGGCGTCGTTCCGGTGGTGGGGACGACTCCTCGGGTGAGGACGACCCGCCCAACACCGTCACCCGGGTGCGGCAGTCGCGGGCGAACAAGGACTCCTCCCGTGACGAGGTGACCGGTGTGCGCGGCTCGACCCGGCTCGAGGCCAAGCGGCAGCGCCGGCGCGAGGGACGCGAGTCCGGCCGGCGCAAGCCGATCATCACCGAGTCCGAGTTCCTGGCCCGCCGCGAGGCCGTGGCGCGCACGATGCTGGTCCGCGACCACGAGGGCCGCACCCAGATCGCCGTCCTGGAGGACGGCGTCCTGGTCGAGCACTTCGTGGCCCGCAAGGCCTCGGCCTCGATGATCGGGAACGTCTACGTCGGCAAGGTGCAGAACGTGCTGCCCAGCATGGAGGCGGCGTTCGTCGACATCGGCAAGGGCCGCAACGCCGTGCTCTACGCCGGCGAGGTGAACTGGGACGCCGCAGGGCTCGAGGGCCAGCCGCGCCGGATCGAGCTGGCGCTGAAATCCGGTGACCCGGTTCTCGTCCAGGTCAGCAAGGACCCCGTCGGCCACAAGGGCGCTCGGCTCACCAGCCAGGTGTCGCTCCCGGGCCGGTACCTGGTCTACGTGCCGAACTCGTCGATGACGGGGATCAGCCGCAAGCTCCCGGACAACGAGCGCGCGCGCCTGAAGAAGATCCTCAAGGCCGTCGTGCCCGATCACGCCGGCGTCATCGTGCGCACCGCGGCCGAGGGCGCGAGCGAGGTCGAGCTGGAGCGCGACGTCCAGCGGCTGCAGGCGCAGTGGGAGACGATCGAGAAGCGGTCCAAGGCCGCCAACCCGCCGAACCTGCTGCACGGCGAGCCGGACCTCACCGTCAAGGTCGTCCGGGACGTGTTCAACGAGGACTTCTCCACGCTCGTCGTGTCCGGCGAGGAGGCCTGGAGCACCGTGAAGGGATACGTGGACGAGGTCGCTCCGGACCTGTCCGAGCGGGTCACCCGCTGGGACGACGACGGCGACGTGTTCGCTGCCCACCAGGTCGACGAGCAGATCGGGAAGGCGTTGGAGCGCAAGGTGTTCCTGCCCTCCGGCGGCTCGCTGGTCATCGACCGCACCGAGGCGATGACCGTCGTCGACGTCAACACCGGCAAGTTCGTGGGGTCCGGCGGCAACCTCGAGGAGACCGTCACCAGGAACAACCTGGAGGCGGCCGAGGAGATCGTCCGCCAGCTCCGGCTGCGCGACGTCGGCGGCATCATCGTCATCGACTTCATCGACATGGTGCTGGAGTCCAACCGCGACCTCGTGCTGCGGCGCCTGACCGAGTGCCTGGGCCGTGACCGCACCAAGCACCAGGTCGCCGAGGTCACCTCGCTGGGCCTGGTGCAGATGACCCGCAAGCGGGTCGGCCAGGGCCTGCTGGAGGCGTTCAGCGAGCCGTGCCAGCACTGCCAGGGGCGCGGCGTGATGCTGTTCGACGAGCCGGTCGAGCGCAAGGCCGACCAGGCCCCCGAGGGCAGGTCCTCGGGCGGCCGCGGGTCCGGCCGAGGGTCGGGCAACGGCGGCAGGGGCGGCGACGGGCAGCCCTCGGACGGGCTGACCGACGAGGCCCGCCTCGAGCAGCAGCGCCGGTCCTCCGCGGAGGCGCAGAAGGTGCACGAGGCGGCGCGCAAGGCGATGGAGCGGGCCAAGGAGAAGGAGGCCGCGGTCGCCGACGCCACGGTCGCCGTCGAGGAGGCCGCCGCCGCCGAGGACCCGGTCGGGTTCGCGCCCGCCGCCCCCTCGGAGCCCGAGGCACAGCCGGAGCCTGCCGCCGATCAGGTCCCGGACGACGTCGAGGCGAGGACGCCCGACCCGACCGACCCGACCGACCCGACCGACCCGACCGACCCGGCCAACGTGCCGGTGACCGAGACCGTCGCCGACCCGCCCGCGGAGACCGTCCCGGTCACGGTCCTCGTCGACGAGACGGGTCCGGTCGTGGACGAGTCCCCGGCACCGGCGGCTCCGGCCAAGCGCCGCCGTCGTCGGGCGACGTCGCCGGCGACAGCGCCGTCCTCGGCGGCCCAGGCCGACTGATGCGCTCGCGGGGCGGTCGCGGATGAGCAACGGCCTGCTGGCCCGGGCGCTGCCGGGGCCGCCCCTGCCGCCGACCTCGCTACCCGACGGCTTCGTCCTGGCTCCGGTGCGACTGCCCGAGGTGGGGGGCGTCTGTCTCGCCGCGTCGCCGCCCGGCGCGCTGGTCGACGAGGCGGAGGCACTCTCGACGTCCCCTGGGAGGACTGCCCTCGCGGGCCGTTCGTCACCGACCTGTTCACCGTCCCGGGGCACCGTCGGCTCGGGCTGGTACGGCACCTGGTGGTGGTCGCCCTCGGGTCCCTGGCCGCCGACCCGGCTCGGTTCGACCAGGTCGGGCTGCGGGTCGAGGACGACAACGCGCCCGCGCAGCGGCTCTACGCCGATCTCGGCCTCGCGGCGGCGGTCGACCCGGTTTGACCCCGGCCGTGCGGGATCCGTACTCTGGACGGCGGCCCACCCCTCGAGTTCCGCGGGTGTGTCCCGCTGCGTGCGCCCGTGAGGCGCCAGCACCCAACGACGAGAAGGTGAGCTCAACGTGTACGCGATCGTCCGCGCCGGTGGCCGTCAGGAGAAGGTCGCCGTCGGCGACGTCCTGACCGTCGACCGTCTCCCCGGCCAGACCGGCAGCACCGTCGAGCTCAAGCCCGTCCTGCTGGTCGACGGCGAGACCGTCACCAGCGACGCGAGCACGCTCGCGAAGGTCACCGTCACCGCCGAGATCCTGGCCGCCACCAAGGGTCCGAAGATCACCATCCTGCGGTACAAGAACAAGACCGGCTACCGGCGTCGGCAGGGTCACCGCGCCCACCTGACGCAGGTCAAGGTCACCGGCATCGACGCCTGACGGCGCAGCCGCTCCCTCGACACAGCAGGCAACGACCCAGCAGGCCGAACGACCTCCCGAAGGCGGTAGAACGAGATGGCACACAAGAAGGGCGCGAGCTCCACGCGCAACGGTCGCGACTCCAACGCCCAGCGCCTCGGCGTCAAGCGCTTCGGCGGCCAGCAGGTCAACGCCGGCGAGATCATCGTCCGCCAGCGCGGCACCCACTTCCACCCCGGTGAGGGCGTGGGCCGTGGTCGCGACGACACCCTCTTCGCGCTGGTCGCCGGCGCCGTGACCTTCGGTCAGCGACGCGGCCGCAAGACGATCAGCATCACCGGGGAATGAGCACCGCCACCGGCGACTGAGCACGACCGCCCGTCCTGACGGGTACCACAGCTGACGAAGGGGTGAGCCGTCCGGCTCACCCCTTCCCCCATTTCTCGACCCACCTGCTCACCCATCGGTCCGACCCCCACGGCGTCCGGGCCCGAGCAGCACGGACGGAGGACGCATGACCAGCTTCGTCGACCGCGTCGTGCTGCACGTCGCCGGCGGTGACGGCGGCCACGGCTGCGCGTCCGTGCACCGTGAGAAGTTCAAGCCGCTCGGCGGTCCCGATGGCGCCAACGGCGGCCGCGGGGGCGACGTCGTCCTGGTCGTCGACGGCTCCACCACCACGCTGCTGGAGTTCCACCACACCCCGCACCGCTCGGGCGGCAAGGGCGCCCCCGGCGAGGGCGACATGCGGCACGGCAAGAACGGTGCCGACGTCGAGCTGCGGGTCCCCAGCGGCACCATCGTCAAGACGGCCTCCGGCGAGGTGGTCGCCGACCTCGTCGGCGCCGGTACCCGGTTCGTGGTCGCCCAGGGCGGACGCGGGGGCCTCGGCAACGCGGCGCTGGCCTCGGCCCGCCGCAAGGCGCCCGGCTTCGCGCTGCTCGGCGAGCCCGGCGACGCGCTCGACGTCACCCTCGAGCTCAAGTCGGTCGCTGACGTCGCGCTGGTCGGCTACCCCTCGGCCGGTAAGTCCAGCCTGATCGCGGTGCTGTCAGCGGCCCGGCCCAAGATCGCCGACTACCCGTTCACCACCCTGGTGCCGAACCTCGGCGTGGTGCAGGCGGGCGACGTCCGGTTCACCGTCGCCGACGTCCCCGGGCTCATCCCGGGGGCCAGCGAGGGCAAGGGGCTGGGCCTGGAGTTCCTGCGCCACGTCGAGCGGTGCGCCGCGCTCGTGCACGTGCTGGACTGCGCCACCCTCGAGCCCGGGCGCGACCCGCTCACCGACCTCGAGGTGATCGAGGCCGAGCTCGCCGCGTACCCGGTCGATCCCGACCTGACCGGAACCGCCGTCCCGCTCACCGAGCGCCCGCGGGTCGTCGCCCTCAACAAGGTCGACATCCCCGAGGGGCGCGAGCTGGCCGAGCTGGTGCGGCCCGAGCTCGAGGGGCGCGGTTACGAGGTCGTCGAGGTCTCGGCCACCTCCCGCGACGGCCTGCGCGAGCTGATGTTCGCGATGGCGCGGCTCGTGCAGGAGGCGCGCGACGCCGCCCCCGCCGAGGAGGCCACGCGGATCGTGCTGCGGCCCACGGCGGTCGACGACACCGGCTTCGTCGTCACCCGCGAGCAGGACCCCACCGACCACGAGCAGCACCTGTTCCGCATCCGCGGCGACAAGCCCGAGCGGTGGGTGCGCCAGACCGACTTCAGCAACGACGAGGCGGTCGGGTACCTGGCCGACCGGCTGGCTCGGCTCGGCGTCGAGGAGTCGCTGTTCGAGGCCGGCGCGGTCTCCGGCTCCACCGTCCTGATCGGCCCGCAGACCGACGCGGTCGTCTTCGACTGGGAGCCCACGCTCGTGGGCGGGGCCGAGCTGCTCGCCGGCCCTCGCGGCACCGACCTGCGGCTCGAGGAGCCCAACCGCGCCAGCCGCGGCGAGCGGCGTGAGCGGCACGCCGAGCGTCGGGCCGGCAAGGACGAGGCGCGGGCCGAGCTCGCCGCCGAGCGGCGCGCTGGGCGCTGGACCGCGCCGGACGAGGACTGACCCGTGGCGACGGGGGACGCTGCCCGAGTCGAGCAGCGCCTCAGCGGGGCCGGGGCCGTCCGCTCCCGCGCCGACCTCGTACGAGCCGGACGGATCGTGGTCAAGGTCGGCTCATCGTCGCTGACGACGGCGGCCGGTGGGCTCGACCCGCACCGTCTGGGTGTCCTGGTCGACGCCCTCGCGCGGTGGGTGCGCGGCGGCGGCGAGGTCGTCCTGGTCTCGTCCGGGGCGATCGCGGCCGGGCTGGCGCCGCTCGGGCTGGCCCGCCGTCCCGGTGACCTCGCCACCCAGCAGGCCGCCGCCAGCGTGGGGCAGGGGCAGCTGGTGGCCCGGTACGCGGACGCCTTCACCGCGCACGGGCTCCAGGTCGGCCAGGTGCTGCTGACCGCCGACGACGTGGTGCGCCGCAGCCACTACCGCAACGCCCAGCGGACCCTGTACCGCCTGCTCCAGCTGGGGGTCGTCCCGGTGGTGAACGAGAACGACACCGTCGCCACCCAGGAGATCCGGCTCGGCGACAACGACCGGCTCGCGGCGCTCGTGGCGCACCTGGTGCACGCCGACGCCCTGGTCCTGCTGTCCGACGTCGACGGCCTCTACGACGGCCCTCCGCAGCGCCAGGGCACCCGGCGGATCCCGCGTGTGCACGGCCCGCAGGACCTCGACGCCGTCACCATCGGCTCGGTGGGTGCGGCGGGTCTGGGGACCGGCGGCATGCTCACCAAGGTGCAGGCCGCCGCGATGGCCACGACCTCGGGGATCGCGACCCTGCTCACCGCGGCACCGCAGCTGTCGGACGCCCTGGCCGGGGCCGACGTCGGCACCTGGTTCGACGCCACCGGCCGCCGGGTGCCGACCCGGCTGCTGTGGCTCGCGCACGCAGCCGACCCCGCGGGCCGGGTGGTGCTGGACGCGGGCGCGGTGCGGGCCGTGACGCGACGAGGGGCCTCGTTGCTCCCTGCGGGGGTGGTCGCCACGTCCGGCACGTTCGAGGCGGGTGATCCTGTCGACCTCTGTGACGAAAACCAGGACGCCGTGGCCCGTGGGCTGGTCAACTACTCATCAGAGGAGCTGCCGGGCCTGCTGGGTCGCACCACCGCAGAGCTGGTGGCCTCGTTGGGGCCTGGTTACGACCGCGAGGTCGTGCACCGCGACGCGATGGTGATCCTGCACGGCTGAGGTCGCCATGGCTCGGGGTCGGAGGGAGGGTGCATGAACGAGGACGCGAGCGCGGCCGACGAGGCGATCGGGCCTGCCATCACCCTGCACCCGGACGTGCCGCCCGCCTTCGCCGGCACCGACGCGTCCGACCTGCCCCTGTGGCACGTGCGCGTGACCCTGGCCGGCCCCGCCACCGACGCCCAGCAGCTCGGCCTGGCCCTGCAACGACTCTGCCAGGCCAGTCCGTTCCTGGCGTCGGTCCGGTACAACGCCGAGCGCGCCGAGGTCACGTACTGGGACGAGGCCGAGGACGCCGACGACGCCGCCGCCCTGGCCCTGCGGGTCTGGAACGACCACCGGCGCAGCGTGGGCCTGCCGCCCTGGCACGTGGTCGGGCTCGAGGTCGTCGACCGCGACACCCGTCGCGCCCGGAGCGCGGGTCCGGAGGAGCGCGACGTGCTCGCGACGGGCGACGTCCGCCCGTTCTGACCGGCCCTGGTCCGACCCTGACGCCCGCCCCACGGGGCCGTAACCTGGGGACGTGAGCCGGACCGCGCTGAGCACGCCCCCGCAGACACCCGCCGTCCCGGTCGAGGAGGCCGTCCTCGGCGCCTGCCGCGCCGCCCGCACCGCGTCCCGGGCCCTGGCCTCGGCCTCGCGCGCCACCAAGGACGCCGCGCTGCACGCCGTCGCCGACGCCCTCGTCGCCGCCGCCGACCGGATCGTGCGGGCCAACGCCGAGGACGTCGAGCGAGGTCGCCGCGACGGCATGGCCGACGGACTGCTCGACCGGCTGCGGCTGGACGTCGACCGGGTCGCGGCGATCGCCGCCGCCGTCCGCGCCGTCGCCGCCCTGCCCGACCCGTGCGGCGAGGTCGTGCGCGGCCAGCGGCTGGCCAACGGGCTGCGGCTGCGGCAGGTGCGGGTGCCGATGGGCGTCGTCGCGATGATCTACGAGGCGCGCCCGAACGTGACGGTCGACGCCGCCACGCTGGCGCTCAAGAGCGGCAACGCCGTGGTGCTGCGCGGCGGGTCGGCGGCGATCGGGTCGAACGTCGTCCTGGTCCAGGTGATCAGGGACGCGCTCGCCTCGCAGGGGCTGCCCGCCGACCTGGTCGCCACCGTCGACCCGTGGGGACGCGAGGGCGCCGCCGTGCTGATGCGGGCGCGTGGCCTGGTCGACGTGCTGATCCCGCGGGGCGGTGCGGGCCTCATCCAGGCCGTGGTCGCGGGCTCGACCGTCCCCGTGATCGAGACCGGTGTCGGCAACTGCCACGTCTACCTGGACGCCTCGGCCGACCCCGAGCGGGCGCGCGCGATCGTGCTGAACTCCAAGACCCACCGGGTGGGTGTCTGCAACGCGGCCGAGACCGTCCTGGTGCACGAGGACGCCGCTCCGGGGTTGCTGCAGGACGTCCTGCGAGACCTGCACGCGGCCGGCGTGCGGCTGCACGTCGACGCGCGCGCGGCCGCCGCTGCCGCGGCGGTCGGCGTCCCGGTCGAGACGGCGACCGATGACGACTGGGGCACCGAGTACCTCGCTCTCGAGGTCGCCCTGGGCGTGGTCGACTCCCTCGACGACGCCCTCGACCACGTCCGCACCTGGTCCAGCGGCCACACCGAGGCGATCGTCACCGCGGACCTCGCCTCGGCCGACCGGTTCTGCGCCGAGGTCGACTCCGCGGCCGTGATGGTCAACGCCTCCACCCGGTTCACCGACGGCGGCCAGCTCGGGCTGGGCGCCGAGATCGGCATCTCCACCCAGAAGCTGCACGCCCGCGGCCCGATGGGGCTGGCCGAGCTCACCACGACACGGTGGCTCGTCCACGGCGACGGCCACGTCCGCGACTGAGGAGGCTGGATGCGGATCGAGGCGATCGAGGGCGACATCACCCACGAGCACGTCGACGTCGTCGTCAACGCGGCGAGCTCGTCGCTGCTGGGCGGTGGCGGGGTCGACGGCGCGATCCACGCCGCGGCCGGCCCCGTCCTGCTGCAGGAGTGTCGCGAGGTGCGCCGGACCACGTGGCCGGACGGGCTGCCGGTCGGGGAGGCCGTAGCCACCGGTGCCGGCGACCTGGCGGCGCGCTGGGTCGTGCACACGGTGGGGCCGAACAGGAACCGCGGTCAAGACGACCCGGCCGACCTGGCCCGGTGCTACACCTCCTCGCTCGAGGAGGTCCGCCGGCTCGGCGCTCGTTCGGTCGCGTTCCCGGCCGTGGGCGCCGGCGTGTACGGCTGGGACGCCGACGAGGCTGCGCGGGTCGCGGTCGGAGCCGTCGTGGCGTGGTGCGACCGGTACCCGGACGCCCTCGACCACGTGGTCCTCGTACTGTTCTCGTCGAGGCTGCAGGCGGTGTTCGCCGCGCACCTGGCGCAGGCGCTCGACGCCTGAGCCGGCGGGCCGTCAGCGGCACAGTCCCATGGCGGCCTCGAGCTGGGCGACGACGGGCTCTGCGAGCGCGCGGGCACGTGCGCCCCCGTCGTCGAGCACGCGGTCCAGCGCCGTTGCGTCCGAGACGATCTCGGCGTACCGCTGCTGCACCGGACGCACCGTCGCGAGGACGGTCTCGGTGACGGACTCCTTCAGCTCCCGGTAGGAGTCGATGCCGCGGGCCGCGTAGGCCGCATCCACACCCGTGCAGGCCGCGAGCAGGTCGAGGAGGTTCGCCACGCCGGGCTTGGCCACGGGGTCGTAGCGCACCGAACCCGGGCCCGACTCGGGGTCGGTGACCGCACGAGACACCTTGCGCGCCAGCACGTCCGGCGGGTCGAGGACGAACAGCACCCCGGCGTGCGACGGGTTGGTCTTCTCCATCTTCACGGTCGGGTCCTGCAGGTCCATCAGTCGTGGCGCGACCTCGGGCTGGACACCACGGGGGACCACGAGGCCCGCGCCGTAGAGGCGGTTGGCGCGGTGCGCCAGGGTGCGGGCGAGCTGAAGGTGCTGGTCCTGGTCCTCGCCGACCGGGACGGCGTCCACGTGGTAGAGCAGGATGTCGGCCGCCATCAGCACCGGGTAGGTCAGCAGCGCCAGCCGGACGCCGTCGCCCGCGCCGGTGCGCGACCTCTCCGTGAACTGCACCATCCGGGTGGCCTCGCCCACCTTCGCGACGGCCTCGAGCAGGTAGTGAAGCCGACGGTGCGCCGGCACCTCGGACTGGACGAACAGGGTCGCGCCCCCGGGGTCGAGGCCGGCGGCGAGGGCGACGGCCGCGACCTCGCGGGTGCGGGCCCGGAGCCGGTCCGGGTCGTGCGGCACGGTGACGGCGTGCAGGTCGGCGACCATGGCGAGCACCCCCTCCGGGAGCTGCGAGGTGCGGCTGGCCCGCGTCAGCGGACGCACCGCCGACAGCAGGTTGCCCAGGTGCAGCGGCCCGGTGGGCTTGAGGCCCGACAACGTCCGGGAGCCGGTCGGGGTGCCTGGCGGCGGGGCTGGGGAGTGCGGGGTGGGGGAGTGCGGGGTGGTCAGGGTCATTGGCCCTCCTCGGGGTGACGGGGAGGCGACCTGGCCCGGGAACGACGAAGGCCGCCTCGACGGGGCGGCCTGGTGTCCGGACGTGCTTCGGAGGGGGCCGCCTCAGGCGGCCCACCAGCGGAGCGACGTCGTGAACACGCGGCGACTGTAGCGCGCCCGCGCGGTCCCCGCCGGTGCTCTGCGGACCCGCGTGCCACACTGGTCTCATGCACGCTGCGCACTCCGCCCTCGTCCTGCTCTCCGGCGCTGCCGAGGGCACCGCCGAGGTGCACAACGAGATCCCCATCCCGGCCGAGGCCTTCGGCGGCATCGCGTTCGGCGGCATGATGTTCTTGCTCCTGGTCACCTGGGCGTTCAAGAGCGTCGGCACCCGGCACTGAGCCGGCAGCCGGCGGCGAGAGGCGCACCGTGACCAAGCCCGCCGCCGTGCCGTCCTCCGCGCCGTCCTCCGCGCCGTCCTGCGTGCCCTCGACGGGCGCCACGGGTCGGCACCGCCTCGGTGTCATGGGCGGCACCTTCGACCCCGTGCACCACGGCCACCTCGTGGCGGCCAGCGAGGTGCAGACCCGGTTCGGGCTCGACGAGGTCGTCTTCGTCCCCACCGGTCGCCCGTGGCAGAAGGACGGCGAGGGCGTCAGCCCACCGGAGCACCGGTACCTCATGACGGTGATCGCCACCGCGTCCAACCCGCGCTTCACCGTCAGCCGGGTCGACGTCGACCGCCCCGGACCCACGTACACGATCGACACCCTGCGGGACCTGTCCCGACAGCGACCCGACAGCGACCTGTTCTTCATCACCGGCGCCGACGCCCTGTCCCAGATCCTGTCCTGGAAGGACGTCGAGGAGATGTGGCGCCTGGCCCGCTTCATCGGGGTCACCCGTCCGGGACACGACCTGTCCGGTGCCGGGCTGCCGCAGGACCGCGTCTCGCTGCTCGAGGTGCCTGCGATGGCGATCTCCTCGACCGACTGCCGCGACCGGGTCGTGGCCGGTGAGCCGGTCTGGTACCTCGTCCCCGACGGCGTCGTGCAGTACATCGGCAAGCACCGGCTCTACGGACCGGCGCAGCCCACCCCCGCCGCGTGAGAGGCTGGTGGTCATGACCGCCACCCCCCGCGCCGTCGAGCTCACCGTCGCGGCCGCCGAGGCCGCGGCCGACAAGCTCGCCGAGGAGATCATCGCCCTCGACGTCAGCGACCAGCTCGTCATCACCGACTGCTTCCTGCTCGCATCGGCCGACAACGACCGCCAGGTGCGTGCCGTCGTCGACGCCATCGAGGAACGGCTGCGCGACCTCGGCGCCAAGCCCGTACGCCGCGAGGGCCTGCGCGAGGGCCGCTGGGTGCTGCTCGACTTCGGCGAGATCGTCGTGCACGTGCAGCACGCGGACGACCGCCAGTTCTACGCGCTCGAGCGGCTGTGGAAGGACTGCCCGGTCGTCGAGCTGCCCGAGTCGGCCCGCACCCGCCGCTGACCGGCAGCGCTCCTCCATGACCGCCTCCGCCGTCTACCTGCTGCGGCACGGCCGCACCGCCTCCAACGCCTCGGGCACCTGGCAGGGCCAGGTCGACGTCCCGCTGGACGACGTGGGTCGGCACGAGGCCGCGCTCGCCGGCAAGGCGTTGTCCGGCCTCGCGCCGACCCGGCTGGTGTCGTCCGACCTCGTCCGCGCCGCCGAGACCGCCCGGGCGCTCGGCGCCGTTGTCGGTCTTGAGACCGAGCTCGACCCGCGACTGCGCGAGGTGGCGGCCGGACGTTGGGAAGGCTTGTCCCGCAACGAGATCGAGGCTTCATGGCCCGACGAGCTCGCCGCCTGGAAGGCCGGTGACGACGTGCCGATCGGGGGTGGTGAGCGGATCAGCGAGGCGGGTGCACGGTTCGCCGGCGCCCTGCGCGAGCACGCCACGTCCACCGAGGGCGTCCTGGTGCTGGTCGGCCACGGCGGCGCGATCGGCAGCGCGGTCCGGCAGCTGGTCGCCCTCCCGACGCAGGGACGCCCGCTGGGACGCCTGCGCAACGCGCACTGGGCGGTGCTCGTCCCCCCGGACGACGCCGGCGCCACGTCCGGCTGGACCCTGGACACCTGGAACGCGGGCCCGGACGGGCTCTGATCGACCTGGACCCTGCGCCTCGCGCTGGTACCGAGCCGATTTCGGTGAGGGCAGGCGGGTGCTCTATGCTTCCCGAGTCCCTTGGCGGGGACGAAGGGGCTGTGGCGCAGCTGGTAGCGCACCTGCATGGCATGCAGGGGGTCAGGGGTTCGAGTCCCCTCAGCTCCACCGAACGCGAGGCCGGACCGTCATGGTCCGGCCTTCGTCATGTCGGGGCGTACGGCACACTCTCCCTCGCACCTCCTCCCGACGTCCGTCCGGAGGGACCGGTCACGCAGGGGGAACCACCGTGAGCGACCCGTACGACCCGCAGCAGCCCGCCGACGAGCCCCGGCCCCCGCGGGCGCCGAGCTGGCCCCGGCCGCCGGACCGGGGCCAGGACCCGCAGCCGTCGTACGGCGAGCCCACCCAGCCGATCTCCGGTGCGGACGGTCCGCAGACCCAGCCGCTGCCGACGGCGGACCGCGACGGCGGCTACGGCACGCCGCAGGGCGGGTACGGCACGCCGCAGGGCGGGTACGGCACGCCGCCCGGTGGGTTCGGACCGACGGGCTCGACCGGTCAGGGGCAGCCGGGCACCAACGGCCTCGCGGTGGCGGCGCTCGTCAGCGGCGTGCTGGGGTTCCTGTGCGTCACCGCCGTGGCGGGCGTCGTGCTCGGCGTCGTGGCCCTCGGACAGATCAAGCGCACCGGCCGCAAGGGCCGCGGCCTCGCGATCGCCGGCATCGTGCTCGGTGCGCTGTGGCTCCTGGGAGGCATCGTCCTCGTCCCGGCCGCGATCGACGCCTACGAGGACGTCACCGCGTCGCCGGCGACCACCACGACCACGACGAGCGCGCCGGAGACCTCCGAGCCGGCTCCCAGCACGGAGCCCACCGAGGAGGAGACCACCACGGAGCCGGCGCCCGACACAGCCGTGCTCACCGTCGGCGACTGCGTCGACGACCCGGCCATCATCGACGGCTCGGACTTCCTGGAGACCGCCGTCGTGGACTGCGGGACCCCGCACTACGCCGAGGCCTACGCGCAGTTCGACCTCCCCGAGGGGGACTACCCCGGTGAGGAGGAGGTCACCACGGCGGCAGAGGATGGCTGCGACACCGAGTTCGCCGAGTTCGTCGGCCTGCAGTACCAGGAATCGGTGCTCGAGGTCTTCTACTACTACCCGACCGAGACGATCTGGCTGGTCGACCGCGACGTCGTGTGCATCGTCATCGACCCGTCCGGCGAGCCCGTCACGGGCAGTCTCCAGGGCGCTAACCGTTGAGGATCGAGCGGTCAGGCTGCGCACGTGGCGGCGGGGGAGGTCGAGGCCGACCGTGTGGCACGCCCGGGCGAGGTGTTGACGTCCGTCGTGGGTGCCGCCTGACCGGTCCGGAGCTGGGCCGACTCGTCGCCGGGCGGCTCGAGGGGATCCTTGGCAGGGCGCCCGGCGTGCTGCGATAGGCTGCCCAGGTGCGACGCGACCTGCTCCTTCCCGGGCCGCGCTGATCTCGAGGGCCGACGGCCCGGAACAGCGCGGCTGACCCCTCCTGCGTGAGGGGTCCTTTCATGTCGGGACAGCTCGACGCAGGGACACCGGTACCGGACTGTGGGAGAGACGATGACCGAGGTTGACCAGCCGCCCACCACGGAGCGCTACGACCCGCACGCGATCGAGGCCAGGTGGCTCCCCGTGTGGGACCAGGCCCAGCCGTTCCGCAGCGGCGCGCCGGGCGACGACCGCCCGAAGAAGTACGTCCTCGACATGTTCCCCTACCCCTCCGGTGACCTGCACATGGGCCACGCCGAGGCGTACGCGCTGGGTGACGTCCTGGCTCGGTACTGGGTGCAGCGCGGCTTCGACGTCATGCACCCGATCGGCTGGGACGCCTTCGGCCTGAACGCCGAGAACGCTGCGATCCAGCGCGGCCTCGACCCCCGGGTCTGGACGTACGACAACGTCGCGCAGCAGAAGGCCTCGATGCGTCGGTACGCGTGCGCCTTCGACTGGGACCGCGTGCTGATCACGTGCGACCCGGAGTACTACCGCTGGAACCAGTGGCTGTTCCTGCGGCTGTTCGAGCGTGGTCTGGCCTACCGCAAGCCGTCGCAGGTGAACTGGTGCCCCAAGGACCTCACCGTGCTGGCGAACGAGCAGGTCGTCGGTGGCCTGTGCGAACGCTGCGACACCCCGGTCACGAAGAAGAAGCTGACCCAGTGGTACTTCAAGGTCACCGAGTACGCCGACCAGCTGCTCGACGACCTGGACACGCTGTCGGACACCTGGCCCGCCAAGGTCGTCTCGATGCAGCGCAACTGGATCGGTCGCTCCCACGGGGCCGACGTCCGGTTCGTCATCGAGGGTCGGGACGAGCCGGTCACGATCTACACGACCCGGCCGGACACCCTGCACGGTGCCACGTTCTTCGTCGTTGCCGCCGACTCCGACCTGGCGGCCGAGCTGGTCGGCGGTGCCCCGGACGAGGTGCGCGCAGCCTTCGACGCCTACGTCGAGGACGTCCGCAAGGAGAGCGACATCGACCGGCTCTCGACCGACCGACCGAAGACCGGTGTGTTCCTGGAGCGCTACGCGGTCAACCCGGTCAACGGCGAGCGGCTGCCGATCTGGGCCAGCGACTACGTGCTGGCCGACTACGGCCACGGCGCGATCATGGCCGTGCCGGCGCACGACCAGCGCGACCTCGACTTCGCCCGCACCTTCGACCTGCCCGTGCGCACGGTCGTCGACGTCCGCGACGACGACGGCGTCGCGGTGCCCGACCCCGCGGTCTCCGGCACCGCCACCGGCGGCGACGGAGCGATGGTCAACAGCGGCTCGCTGGACGGTCTGCGCAAGGCCGAGGCGATCGAGGCCATCACGGCCGAGCTGGCCGAGGGCGGGCTGGGTGCCGAGACGACGAACTTCCGGCTGCGCGACTGGCTGATCTCGCGCCAGAGGTACTGGGGCACACCGATCCCCATCGTCCACTGCGAAGCCTGCGGCGAGGTGCCGGTCCCGGACGACCAGCTGCCCGTCGAGCTGCCGCCGGCCGAGGGGCTGGACCTGCTCCCCCGCGGGAAGTCCCCGCTGGCCGGTGCCGCCGACTGGGTGCGCACCGACTGCCCGTCGTGCGGTGGTCCGGCGAGCCGCGACACGGACACGATGGACACCTTCGTCTGCTCGTCCTGGTACTACCTGCGCTACTGCTCGCCCGGGCGCGACGACGTCCCCTTCGACAAGGCCGACGTCGCGCAGTGGGCGCCGGTCGAGCAGTACGTCGGCGGCATCTCGCACGCGATCCTGCACCTGCTGTACTCGCGCTTCGTCACGAAGGCGCTGCGCGACATGGGCCACCTGGACTTCGACGAGCCCTTCACCCGCCTGCTGGGCCAGGGCGAGGTGGGCATGAACGGCAAGAAGATGAGCAAGTCCCGCGGCAACCTGGTGCGGCTCACCGAGCAGCTGGACGAGCACGGCGTCGACGCGATCCGGCTGACGATGGCGTTCGCCGGCCCGCCCGAGGACGACATCGACTGGGCCGACGTCTCGCCGGCCGGCTCGACCCGCTTCCTGGCCCGCGCGTGGCGGCTGGGGGACGACGTCTCCGCGCCGGTCGGCACCGACCCCGCGACGGGCGACAGGGCCCTGCGAGCGGTCACGCACCGCACGCTGAACGACTGCGGCCGGTTGGTCGAGGAGCTGAAGTTCAACGTCGTGGTCGCCCGGCTGATGGAGCTGGTCAACGTCACCCGCAAGGCGATCGACACCGGGGCGGGAGGCGCCGACCCGGCAGTCCGTGAGGCCACCGAGGTGGTCGCGCTGGTGCTGAGCCTCTTCGCGCCCTACGTGGCAGAGGACCTGTGGTCACGGCTGGGGCACCAGACCCTGGTGGCCCGTGCCGGCTGGCCCGCCGTCGACGAGGCGCTCCTGGTCCAGGAGACCGTGACCTGCGTGGTCCAGGTGGCGGGCAAGGTGCGCGGCAAGCTGGAGGTCTCCCCGCAGGTCGGCGAGGACGAGCTGCGCGAGCGGGCGTTGGCGCTGCCCGCCGTCGTCGACCTGCTGGGCGGCACCCCACCCCGCGCGGTGATCGTGCGCGCGCCGAGGATCGTCAACGTGGTGCCGGGCTGAGCATGGTGGGACGCGCTGCAGGACAGGGCCGGTCGCGCCCAGGACCTCCGACGCTGGAGGAGGTCGCGGCGTTGGCCGGGCCGTCCCGCGCCACCGTCTCGCGTGCTGTCAACGGCGACCTCCGGGTCAGCCCCGAGGCGCAGGCCGCGGTCGACGACGCCGTGCGGACGCTCGGCTACACCCCCCACCGCGCGGCCCGCAGCCGGGTGACGCGCCGCACCGACTCGATAGCGGTGCTCGTCCCGGAGTCGCACTCGATGGTGTTCTGCGACCAGGTCTTCGCGGGCACCCGTCGACGCCGAGCTGGTGGAGCGTGCCTGGGGCTGAGCCGGTCCGGGGTGGAGCGAGCTCGGGGCGGCCCTTCGAGCACGCCGACCGGCCGGGGGCGGTGCTGAGGCTGCCGGAGGGGTGAGGTCCGGGCGGTAGTCTCGTCCGGTGCTCAGCCGCCCCCTCCTGCCCCTGCAGCGGACCTGACCGATGGGTGCAGGCACCCGCCGGGTCGGGGTGGTCACCGACTCCACGGCGTACCTCGACCCGCAGGCGGCTCGTGCGGCCGGCATCGAGGTGGTCTCGCTCGAGGTGGTGGTCGGTGGGGTGCCGCACCCCGAGACCGAGGTGGGCAGTGAGGAGCTCGCCGCCGCACTGCGCCGGTGGACCCCCGTCACGACCTCCCGGCCCTCCCCGGCAGCCATGCTGGCCGGCTACCGACGGCTCGCCGAGGCAGGGGCCGAGGAGGTCGTGGCGGTGCACCTCTCCGGGCAGATGTCTGGGACCTGCGCGGGGGCGCGGCTGGCCGCCCGCAGCTCTCCGGTGCCCGTCCACGTCGTCGACTCGGGGCTGCTCGCGATGGGTCTGGGCTACACGGCGCTCGCCGCGGCCCGGGCGGCCGACGACGGCCTGGACGGCGAGGCCGTGGCGCTGGCCGCGCGCGAGCACGCGGCCACCGTGACGGTCTACTTCTACGTCGACACCCTCGAGCACCTGCGTCGGGGCGGGCGGATCGGTGCGGCGCAGGCGCTGCTGGGCTCCGCGCTGGCGGTCAAGCCGCTGCTGCACCTGAGCGGCGGCACGGTCGAGCCGCTGGAGCGGGTGCGCACCTCCGCCAGGGCGCTGGCGCGGATGGCCGACCTCGCCGTGGGTTCTGTCGCCGGTGCGGCCGACGGCAGTACCGAGGTCGACCTCACCGTGCACCACCTCGCCAACCCGGTGCGGGCCGCCGAGCTCGCCGACCGGCTCCTGGCTCGGCTGCGGTGCCGCACGCTGGACGTGCGGGAGGTCGGCGCAGTCGTGGGCGCGCACGTCGGGCCCGGAACCGTGGGCGTGGTCGTGAGCCCGGCGGTGGGCGAGGGGTCCGACCCGGTCCACGACCCGGCCGGCGATACCGGGCCCGGCGCCGACGGCTGAGCTGTACGGCCCCGCCGTCCACAGGGTCGTTCCAGGGCCGGTCGTCCACAGGCCGCCCGACGGGGGCGACGCGCTCCGCCCGGCCGGACGACGGTGGACGGGTGCCGAACGACCGCCGGACCGCCACAGCCCACCACCGTCTCGCCGCCCTGGCCGCCGGTGGCGACGCTGCGGCGGACGCGGGGGCGTCCTGCGGCTGGGTGCCTGCCGCACCGGTCCCGGGGGAGGGGGGTGGGGCCCCGGCGTCCGCCGACCGCGGGCGGGTGGTGCTGCCCTTCGCGCGAGCCAGGGCTGCGGCGCCCGTCACCGTGCCATCGGAGGAGCCCGACGACCTCGACCCCTGGGACGACCACGGGCAGGTGCGTCCCCGGTCGCGCGGGCGGCACAGGGCCGCTGTGCCGCAGGACCCGCTGGTGCCTGCCACCGTGCGCGGCGCACGCTGGCGGGTGAGCCGCCGGGCGGCTGCCGGCATGCTGCTCGCGCTCGCTGTCCTCGCGGGCGTGATCGCGCTGCGGGCCGGGTCGCCGGGCCAGGGTGCCACGGTGGTCCCGGCCCGGTCGGGGCAGGAGACGTCCGCGCCGTCGGCGGCCGGGAGCATGCCGGAGCCGGCCGGCGCAGCCGACCCGGTCACCGCCACGGTCCCCGGCACGGTCCTGGGGTCAGGGGCGCCCGGACCTGAGCTGGTGGTGCACGTCGTGGGCCAGGTGCTCGAGCCGGGGCTGGTGCGCCTGGCCACCGGGTCGCGGGTTGCCGACGCGGTCGAGGCCGCCGGCGGCGCCACACCGGAGGCCGACCTGTCCCGGGTCAACCTGGCCCGGGCGGTGGTCGACGGCGAGCAGGTCGTGCTGCCGCTGCCCGGCGAGCCGGTTGGGGCCGCCCCCGCGCAGGCGGGAGGGGAGGCCCCGGGCGGTGGGTCGTCGGGTACCGGCGGGGCGGGCGCAGCCCCGGTCGACCTCAACGCGGCTGACCTGGCGGCGCTCGACGGACTTCCGGGCATCGGACCCGTTCTGGCGCAACGGATCCTTGACTGGCGCACCGAGAACGGCCGATTCGTCAGCGTCGAGGAGCTCGGTGAGGTCACCGGCATCGGCGACAAGCTGCTGTCGCAGCTGCGCGACGCGGTCACGGTGTGAGCGCCGGTGCGGCCGCGACGTCCATCGAGGACCTCCTCGACCCGGTCGCCCCCGACCTGCGCCTGGTGCCGGCCGCCCTGGCCTCGTGGGGCTCGTGCGCTGCGGCGGTCGGCCTGGCGCCGTCGCTGTCCTGGGTCCTGGCCGGGTCGTGCGCCGTGCTGGCGGCGGCGCTGGGGTGGGCGGGGCGCGGCCGTCGGTCCGTCGAGGTCCCGGGCGCGATGGCCGCCCGAGGTCAGGCGGTGGTCGGTGTGGTCCTGGTGGTCGGTGTGGTCGGGGTCTGTCTGGCTGCCACGGGGTGGCGGGTGGCTGCCCGCACCTCGGGGGTGGCAGGCCAGCTGATCGAGCGTGAGGCGACGGTCGAGGTGAGCGGCCTGGTCCGCACCGACCCGCACCGGGTCCGTCCCCGTCCGGGGCGACCGGTCGACGGCGCGGACCGCTGGGTGGTGCGGCTGGCTGTCGAACAGCTCTCCGGCCGTGGGGTGCAGGGTGAGGTACGGCTCCCGGTGGTCGTCCTCGGTGGGCAGGGGTGGGACCACGTGGCCCCGGGAGAGCGGATCGAGACGGTCGGCCGGCTGGCCGCGACCGCCCCCGGTGACGACGCCGCGGCCCTGCTGGTCGTGCGCGGACCGCCGCGCGTCCTCGAGCCGGCCGGGACCGTGATGGCCGGGGCGACCCGGCTGCGGGAGGGGCTCCGCGACGCCTGCGCCGGGCTGCCGCCGGACGCGCGCGGCCTGCTGCCGTCGCTGGTCGTCGGAGACACCTCCGGGCTCCCGCCGGACCTCGAGGAGGACATGCGCACGACCGGTCTCACGCACCTGTCCGCCGTCAGCGGTGCGAACTTCACGCTCGTGTGCGGGACCGTCCTGGTGCTGCTCACCGCCATCGGCGTCGGCCGGCTGCCACGGCTCGCGGTGGCGGCCGTCGCGGCGATCGGCTTCGTCGTGCTGGCGCGACCCGAGCCCAGCGTGCTGCGCGCTGCAGCGATGGGACTCGTCGGGCTGCTCGGTCTGGCGGGCTCGCGGCGCGCGGCCGGGGTGCCCGCACTGTCGATGGCCGTGGTGCTGCTCTGCGTGGTCGACCCGTGGCTCTCGCGGTCGGCGGGCTTCGCGCTGTCGGTGCTGGCGACCGGGGGCCTGCTCCTGCTGGCCGGCCCGTGGACCCGCGCCCTGGCGCACCGGCTGCCCACCTGGGCGGCGGCGGCGCTCGCCGTCCCGCTCGCCGCGCAGGCGGTCTGCTCGCCGGTCCTGGTGCTGCTGGCGCCGCAGCTCTCGCTCGTGGCGGTGCCCGCCAACGTGCTGGTCGCCCCAGCGGTGGCGCCCGCGACCGTGCTCGGCGTCGTCGCCGCCCTGCTCGCACCGCTGTGGCCGCAGGGTGCGGCCGGGGTGGCCTGGCTCGGTGGCTGGTCGGTCCGCTGGATCGCGCTGGTCGCGCGGCAGGGAGCCGACCTCCCGCACGCCGCGGTCGGGTGGCCCGCGGGGGCCGGCGGTGCGGCGCTGCTCGCCGGCCTCACCGTGCTGGCCATCGTGGTCGTCGCCCTCCTTCTGGGTCGGCTGCCGTCCCGCCCGTCGCCCTCGGGGACGGCGCCTGCTCCCGCCCTGGGACGCGTGCGACCGACGACCTGGGCGACCGCGGGGGCCCTGCTGTGCGCGCTCGGCGTGCAGCTCGGGCTGGCCGACCCCGTCCTCGCGCGCTGGGGGCCCGGGCGCACGCCGTGGCCCGGCCCCTGGCAGGTCGCTGCGTGCGATGTCGGCCAGGGGCAGGCCCTGGTGGTGCGCACGGCCGGACGGGGCGCGGTCGTCGTCGACGCCGGGCCCGACGCCGACCTCGTCGACGGCTGCCTGCGCCGCCTCCAGGTCGACCGGGTCGACCTGCTGGTGCTGACGCACTTCCACGCCGACCACGTCGCCGGCCTGCCGGGCGTGCTGCGCGGACGCGAGGTCGCCCAGGTGCTGGTGAGCCCGGTGCGGGCTCCGACGGCCGGTGCCGGCGCGGTCGACGACGCCCTCGCCGGCGCCGGCCTGACGCCGTCCGCACCTGCGCCGGGCACGGTGATCACGCTGGGGACGCCGTCCTGGCCGGTGGTGGTCGAGGTGCTGGCGCCCGGACCGCCGTTCGACCGCGGCGAGCGGGCCGAGGACCTGGACGCCGCGGCGAACGACGCCAGCGTGGTGCTGCACGTCCGCACGGGGTCGACGACCGTGCTGGCCACGGGTGACGTCGAGCCGCCGGCGCAGCAGGCGCTGGAGGAGCTCCTGCGGGCCCGGCCCGACCTCGTCCCGGTCGACGTCGTCAGCGTGGCCCACCACGGGTCGGCCCAGCAGCACGCGCCGCTGTACGAGCTGCTCAGGGCCCGGGTCGCCCTGGTCAGCGCCGGTCGTGACAACGACTACGGGCACCCCGCGCCGGCCACGCTCGAGCTGCTCGAGGCCACGGGCTCGGTGGTCGCGCGCACCGACGAGTGCGGCGACCTCGCGCTCGCAGGCGACTCCGGGCAGCTGTGGGTCGACGGCGAGGCCCTCGACCCACGGCCCCCCTGAGCGGCCAAGGGCTTGAAGAAGTGTAGTTGAAGCGTGAAACTGTCTCGATGACGGTCGAGCACACCCCCGGGCTCACGCGCGACGACGGCACCGAGGTGTCCGCGGAGCACCTGGAGTCGCTGCGGGAGGCCGCGCGGCGCGAGGTCGACCTGATCATGGCGACGGAGCACGACGGCGCGGACTCACCGGACCGCTGGTGATCCGCGGCCGCTGACCGAGCGTCCGGGGGCCTGACGTCGCACGGAGGTGGCAGGCTTGCGCCCGTGCCTCCCGCCCGTCGCTCCTCCGGCCCCGGTGGCCTGCCCTGGCGCCAGGCCAGGCCCGCTCCGGTGGTCGTCGTCACCGGCCCTGAGCTGCTGCTGGCCGACCGGGCCGTCGGGCGGGTCGTCCACGCCGCGCGCGCAGACGGCGAGGTCGAGGTCAGCGACCTGGACGGCTCCGTCTACGAGGGCGGCGCGCTCGCGGTCCTGGCCAGCCCGTCACTGTTCGAGGAGCGCCGGCTGGTGGTGCTGCGGGGGCTGTCCGAGGCCACCGAGGCGGCAGCCACCGACGTCCTGGCCTACCTGCAGGAACCACAGGACGACGTCGTGCTCGTGCTGCAGCACTCCGGGGGGCCGCGCGCCAAGAAGATCGTCGACACCGCCAAGGCCGTCCCGGGCAGGGTCTGGGTCGATTGCCCGGCGGTGAAGAACGACACCGACCGGCTGGCGTTCGTCGCCGCCGAGTTCGCCGACGCGCGCCGCCGGATCTCCACCCGCGCGGCCCAGGGCCTGGTCGACGCCCTCGGCTCCGACCTGCCCGAGCTGGCGGCCGTGTGCAGCGCCCTGCTCGACGACGTCGAGGGCGACGTCGACGTCGAACAGGTCCGCTCGCTGACCCAGGGGCGGGCCGAGGCCACCGGGTTCGAGGTCGCCGACGCCGTCGTCGCCCGCGACACAGGCCGCTCCCTGCTGCTGCTGCGCCAGGCCCTCGACACCGGCGTCGACTCGATCCCGCTCGTGGCGGCGATCGCGATGAAGCTGCGGGGGATGGCCAAGGTGGCGGCGTCCGGCCGAGGGGGCAACGCCAAGGAGCTCGGTATGGCGCCGTGGATGATCGACCGCGCCAGGTCCGACCTGCGGCACTGGCGGGCCCCCGACCTGGCCGACGCGATCATGGCGATCGCCGAGGTCGACGTCGCGCTCAAGGGTGGGGTCGATGTCGGCCGCACCAACCGCGGGCGCTCGACCGACCACGTCTACACCCTCGAGCGGCTGGTGCTGCGGATCACGACGCCGCGGGCCTGACGACACCTGCGCAGCAGGGTCCCGGACGCACCGGACCCCCGGCCGCTGGTGTGCGGTCCGGGGGTCCGGGACGACCGTGGTGCGCTCAGCGCTGGATCAGAGCGAGCCGACCGTCTTGGCCATCGCCGACTTGCGGTTGGCGGCCTGGTTCTGGTGGATGACGCCCTTGCTGGCGGCCTTGTCGAGCCGGCGCGACGCCTTGGCGAGGGCCGCGGCAGCGGCGTCCTTGTCACCGGACTTGGCGGCCTCGCGGAAGGCGCGGATCGCCGTCTTGAGCTCGGACTTGACCGCCTTGTTGCGCAGGCGCGCACGCTCGTTGGTCTTGATCCGCTTGATCTGGGACTTGATGTTGGCCACAGGTGGTCTCTCTACTGGTCTGTCTGCCGGTCGGGCCGGCACGGTCGGGCAGGTCGGTGAGGGCTGCGGCACGCGACACGGACGGTGGGGGCCTCCGGGACGACGTCCCGCTTCGGGACTGGCGCCCGCACGACCACGCGGACACGCAAGGGTCGAGGGTACCAGCGGCCGGTGCTGAGGACCGAATCGTGGGTCGCCGCACGGCGGCTCGCAGCGGCCGTGCGCTCGCCCCGCCCACGGCCGGAGCAACCTGACGCCTCCACGGTCGGCAGGAGACATGATGGCCCCGTCCGGTGCAGACCGCGCGGACGCGGTGCAGACCTGTGGACGAAGGGACGAGCCGGTGGCAGGAACCGCTGACGGCGTCCCACCCGCAGCCCCCGAGGACAGGTGGGACCGCACGCCGCTGCGGGCCCGGTCGTTCCACTTCCCCGACCCCGAGCTCACCGGCGTCCCGCCGTCCCGCGACCGCACCCTGGTGGTCCTGGCCGGCGCGGTCGACGACAGCGGCGAGGGCACGCGGCTGGTGCAGGTGGTCGACCACCTGGCCGTCGCCGGGCACGCCGACGCGCTGCTGCTGGTCGGCGCCGACGGACCCGAGGAGCAGGTCGAGGTGTGGCGGCTGCGGGTGGCGGCCGACCGCGACACCTGGTTGGTCGCCGCGGCCGGCTGCCCGGTTGCGGGCTGGCCGCGCTGGGACCACCTGGTGGTCGAGTCCGTCGGGCTTCCCGCTTCGCACGCGGTGGACGACCTGACCGGCGTCGCGGTACCCACCGGGCCGGTCGAGGTCCTCGTGCACCCCGTCGACGCCGAGCCCTCGGGGCTCGAGGTCCAGGACGAGCCGGGTCGCACGCTCGGTCGGCTGCTCGCCGCGATCGGGTGGGACCTCACCCCCTCGCCCGACGTGCCGGCGGCCCCGGACGGTGCGGCGCTCGTCGACGCCGACGCCCTCGACGCCCTGCTCCTGGACGGCCACCCGGAGGCCCTCGACCCTCTGGCCGGTCCCTGGGCCCAGCTGCTGGCGCGCTGCGCGCGGTCCGAGGTCGTGCGCTGGCGGGTCGGAGCCGTCGAGGTCGTCGACTGCGGCGCCCGGGGCCTGCTCCGGATCGGCGCGCCCCCCGACCTCGAGGGTGACGGGCGCCGGCTCGTCCCGGTGACGGGGGTCACCAGGGTCGAGGCGTTCGCGCTGGCCGCGGGCCAGCTCGGCCGGGGCGCGGACGCCCCGGTCGTGCGCTGAAGCCCTCAGTCCCAGCCGTACCGCTTCCGCAGTGCCCCGGCGACCTGGTCGAAGACCGCCTGGTCCAGGCGGGCGCCCTCGCGGCGGATGCCGTCGGGGTCGAGTCGGAGCACCCGGTCCAGCCGCACCTCGCTCGGTCGACCGCGCCGGTCCCACGCGCCACTGCCGACGTCCATCCAGTCGCCTCCCCGCTGCCGGTCGGCGTCGTGGTCTCGGCTGGTGAGCATCAGCGCCAGCACCCAGCGCCCGTCGCTGCCCACCACGAGGGCAGGACGGTCCTTGCCGCGGGCGTGGTCCTCCTCGTACGGCACCCAGCCCCAGACCACCTCACCGGGATCGGCCCGGTCGTCGGCGCGCGGCGCGTACTGGACCCGCGCCCCACCGGTGAAGTCGCCGGGGTAGGCACCGGCGGGGCCGTCGGGAGGCCGACCCGCCGCCTGCCGGTCGGCAGCCGGGGCCCTACCGCGCGGCGTGCGGGCAGGGCGCGGGCGCGAGGCGGTGCGCAGGGCGCTGCCGGCGACCGTCCTCGCACCGCCGACGAGGAGGCGTCCGAGGGTCCTGGTCCAGGTGCGGTCCACTCCCGCACGGTAGCCGCGGGCGGCCCCGGGGGGGGGTGGCCGCCACGTGACGGTGGGAGGGTCAGGTCCAGCCGCGGCGCTCGCCGAGCCAGTCCAGGAACAGCCGTG
>JBBQSN010000014.1:0-32125 GCA_038213835.1 Actinomycetales bacterium | reverse complement strand
GCCCTCGCCGACATCGCCACCATCGGGCTGCTGCAGGAGCGCGCCGCCCGACGCGCCCAGCTCCTCACCGAGCAGCTGCAGGGTGCGCTGAACAGCCGGGTCGTGATCGAGCAGGCCAAGGGCGCTCTGGCCCGGATGCGGCACACCGGCGTCGACGAGGCCTTCGAGCTGCTGCGCACCTACGCCCGGACCAACCACCGCCGTCTGGGCGAGGTCGCCGAGGCCGTCGTCACCGACCCGACCAGCCTCAGCGAGCTGACCTGGACCTGACCGTCCGGAGCGGGACCTCAGAACAGGGCGCTGGCCAGGGCCCGTCGGGCTTCGATCACCCGGGGGTCGTCGCCGCCGACGACGTCGAACAGCTCGACCAGTCGCACGCGCACCCGGTCGCGGTCCTCTCCCGCGGTGCGACGCACCATGTCGACCAACCGCGTGAAGGCGTCCTCGACGTGCCCGCCGAGGACGTCGAGGTCGGCCACCAGGAGCGAGGCGTCGACGTCGTCGGGAGCGGACGCCGCGGCCTGCCGGGCCTGGGCCAGGTCGGCGTCGTGGGTGCGGCGCATCAGGCCCACCTGGGCCAGGCCGGCGGACGCCTCTGCGTCGCGGGGGTTCTCGGCCAGCGCCTTGCGGTAGGCCGCGTCCGCGGCGTCCAGGTCGTCGCGCTCGATGGCGTCGAACGCCTCCTGGTGCAGCGGGGGCAGCTCGGGCTCGGCGTCCTGCTCCGCGGCGTCGGGGGCATCGCCCTCGCCCGTCACCGTGATCTGCCCCGTGACACCCTGCTGCGCCGCCAGGGCGAGCAGCTGGTCGAAGACCTGGCGCACCTGGGCCTCGGTGGCGGCGCCCTCGAACAGCGGCACCGGCTGGCCGCCCACCACGGCCATCACGGCCGGCACCTGCTGCACGCCGACGGCCTGGGCGATCTGTGGCTCGGTGTCGACGTCGACCCGGGCGAGCAGCAGCCGTCCGTCGAGCTCGAGCGCGATGGACGCCATCAGCGCCGAGAACTGCGTGCTGGCAGGCGATCTGGACGTCCACAGGTCGACGACCACGGGCACCGTCGTCGACAGCTGCACCACGCGCTCGAAGGTCGCGACGGTGACGTCGAGGACGGGCGACGGCAGGGAGGGCCCGGCCGCACCGGCAGGCTGCGCGCCGCCCGGCTGCGGGGCGGCGGCGGGCAGGCTGCTCGCGGTAGGACCCGCGGGGCCGGGCGGGCGACGCGACATCGCCGACAGGTCGACGGCCCCCCGGAGGTGGAGGCCCGCGCTCGGGGGGATGGGTGGCTGGGTCATCTGGTCAGCTCCACTCGTCAGGAGACCGTGCCCGCGGTGGGCACCCGGTCGACCGCCAGCACCTGGACGGTGTCGCCCTCGCCCTGCGCAGGCACGTACAGGGCGACCACCTCGACGTGCGAGAAGCTTCCCGCGCTGGTGATCTGGGCCTTGCCCGAGACGGCCTTGAACTCCGCCTGCAGGTTCATCTTGTAGCCCTTCTTGGCCTTGATCGTCATCGCGGCGTCGATCGCCCCGACGACCAGGGCGCCGCCGTCCTCGGTGCTGAACGACCAGATCGACCCGGCCTGCGGGGTGTGCGCCACCGCGAACTCGAAGCAGCCGCGGCAGTCGACGGTCAGCGACGTGCGGGTGCTCGCCTGCACGGAGACGACGTCGTCGGTGAAGGAGCTCGGCGCGAACAGCGCCGCGTTCTTGCTCTCGGCGCCCTTGGTGAGCAGGTCGGCGTAGCGGGCGACCGCGGCCTCGGGGGTGACCAGCCGACCGGTGGCGTCGGGGGCGAGCACGTCGACGCCCTGGTCGGTGCCGCCGGTGAGCGGCAGCGTCGCGCCGCCGGCCATCTCGGTGTACGCAGCCAGCTGGTAGGGGTCCCGCGGGGAGGCCTGGGTCAGCACCATGAGGTCGGGGGCCTCGTCGGCGGCGGACTGCCGGGTCACGGTCATCACGGTGCGCGGCCACTCCTGCTCGGCCGGCACGACGTCCTGCAGGCGTTCGGTACCGAGCGGCACCGCGAAGTCGAGGTTCGCGTCACGCTCCCTCACGCCGTACGACCCGGTGCGCTGCGCGAGCGCCGGACCGACCAGGGCGGGAGCGAGCAGCGTCGGGTCGCCGGCCTCGTCGCCGGCTGCGAGAGCGACTCCGATCACCTCGAGCGAGGCGTCCAGCTGGGCGTCGCTGACGACGGGCACGGCGACGTCGGAGGGGTTCGGCGCCGGCTCGGGCAGCGGCTCGGTGCTGCAGCCGGTCACGAGCACGAGCAGGCCGAGGCCGATCGCGCCGAACGAACGACGTCCGGTCTGTCGGGTCCGGCGGGTCTGTCGGGTCCGGCGGGTCTGTCGGGCAGGGACGGTCACTTCCGCACCTCCTCGGGACGATCGGTCAGGGCGGTCTCGGTCGCGGTGCCGGCGTCGGTCGCGGTGCCGGCGTCGGTCTCGGTGCCGGCGTCGGTCTCGGTGCCGGCGTCGGTCTCGGTGCCGGTGCGGGTGCCGGTGTCGACCGACGTCCGGCGGCGGCCGCGCCGCAACGCGAGCAGGACGCCGAGACCCACGGCCAGGACCAGCAGCACGACTCCCAGCACGACCAGCGGCGTGGCGTACGGGGTGGAGACGACGACAGGCCAGGTGAGGGCGATCCGTTGCGGGGCCGTGGTGCCGTCACCCGCCGCCACCAGCAGGTAGCGACCGGGCCGGTCCTCCCAGGTCAGGGCGACCTCGCTCTCGCCGGACTCGCTGTCGAGCCACATCACCGAGCCGGCCGGGTCGGGCACGCTGGCCTCACCCTCGGTGACCTCGGTGGACAGCGTGGTCTCGTCCTGCAGGCCGGTGAGCGTGGTGTGGGCGGAGGCGCCGACCCAGGCGAGGGCGTCCTCCTCGCGCATCCGGGCCAGGTGCACGACCCCCTCGCCGGAGAGCTCGGCGGTCACGGGTCCGTCGCGCATCTCCAGGACACCGGGCGCGGTGAGGGCCACCGGCCCCGCGGACACCTCAGCCGTCGAGGTCACGGTGTCCGGCGGCAGCCAGAACGTGCGCATCCCGATGCCGACCACGAGCGCGGCCACGCCGAGCACGGCGAACACCGTGAGCGCGGCCACGAGGGCACGTCGAGCGAGCACTGATCGATCTCCTTCTGGGTCCACCCCCGGCGTACAGCAGCCGTTCCACCATAGGCGCGACCCCCCCGAGACCCCAATCGTCGGCCCGTACCCGCCGGGCCCGAGCAGGCGGGAACCGTGACCTCGTGAGCGGCGTCACACCCGCACGACCCGACCGGTGGAACCGGTCCCGGCACCCGAGGCGGCACCTGATGGACATCACCCCCGACCCCCGTCGTCCCCGTCGTCCCCGTCGACGCGCCGTGGCCCGGATCGCCGCCGTCGCGGTCGCGACCACCGCCACCGCCGTGGTGGCCACCGGGGCGTTCGGGCCAGGTGCAGCACCTGCCGCCGCCGACGGGCTGCGCGCCTTCGACGACTGCGCCGAGGTGCGCGACTGGTACGTCGACGCCCTGCGGCCGCTCGTCGGTCCGTACGGGCTCGGGGTCGACGCGACCGCGTACGCCACCGACGACACCGGGGGCACGGAGCGGGCCTCGGCCGAGGCGGTACCGGCCTCCGGGATGGCCGCGTCGGCAGCCGTCGGCACCGGGGTCACGGGCACCAACCTGCAGGAGGCGGGGGTCGACGAGCCGGACCTGATGAAGACGGCCGGCGGGCTGGTCTTCACCACGGTCGGCGACCGGCTGGTCGTCCTGGACGTCACGGGCTCCGCCCCGCGCGAGGTCGGGTCGCTGCCGGTTGACGGCCTGGCCGCCGCCTGGGGCTGGGACGGCGGGTGGGGCGGCGCGTCGGACGGCGGCGAGCAGGACGTCCCGGCGCAACCGGGCACCGCCGAGCTGCTCCTGGACGGCGACCGGGTGGTGCTGCTGTCGTCCGGCTGGACGGCTGCGGAGGGGCAGGGGGCCCCGGACGACGTGCAGCGGTCCTCGTGGCCGGGTCCCGTCGGCTCCCCCACGACCACGACGTCGGTGGTCGACGTCTCGGACCCGTCGGCTCCGCGTCTGGTCTCGCAGCAGGAGGTCACGGGCACGCTGGTGGGGGCACGGCTGAGCCAGGGCGTGGTGCGCGTCGTCACGTCGTCGACACCCGCGCTGCGCCCCGCGACCACGGGGACGCTGACGCTCCCGAACGGGAGCCTGAGCTCCTCGTGGGAGAACGAGGCGACGGCCGCCAACCTGCTGGTGCTCGAGCAGATGGCCGGCGAGGACTTCCTGCCGGCCGCCGTGGAGCGGGACGGCGAGGGCGTGGTGACCGGCTCGACCCCGGCCGTGGGCTGCGCGGACCTGGCCCACCCGTCGTCCGGGGCGGGCGGAGGGACCGTGCTGGTGCGCTCGCTCGACCTCGGCCGTCAGGGCGACCCGGTCGTGGACTCCACCGCGGTCGCCGCGGACGGCGACCTCGTCTACGCCAGCGCCGAACGGCTGTACGTCGCGACGACCCGGGGCGGCTGGGGGCGGTGGACCGGTGGCCTGGCTGTCGAGGAAACCGGCGACATCACCACCGAGCTGCACGGGTTCGCCACCGACGGGGGAGCCGCCACCGAGTACGTGGCCTCCGGCGAGGTGGACGGGTTCCTGCTCGGACGCTGGGCGATGTCGGCGCGCGACGGCCGGCTGCGGGTGGCCACCACGACGGGGCAGGTGTGGGGCCCGATGCAGGGGCAGGGCGCCGCGGAGAGCTTCGTCACCGTGCTGGCCGAGCGAGAGGGCGAGCTCGTCCAGGAGGGCCAGGTCGGAGGGCTGGGCGTCGGGGAGACGATCCGGGCCGTCCGGTGGTTCGACGACGTCGCCACCGTGGTGACGTTCCGCCAGACCGACCCCCTCTACGTGGTCGACCTGTCCGACCCCGCCTCCCCGACGGTGTCCGGCGAGCTCAAGGTGCCGGGCTACTCGGCCTACCTGCACCCTGTCGGGGACGGCCGGCTGGTCGGCGTCGGGCAGGACGCCACCGACGATGGCCGGACCACCGGTGTGCTGGTGCAGACCTTCGACGTCTCCGACCCGGCGGCCCCGACCCAGGTGGACACCTGGACCGAGAACGAGACCTGGACGTCGGTGGAGCACGACTCGCGTCAGTTCTCCTTCCTGCCGGAGCAGCGGATCGCGATCATGCCGATGGACACCACGACAGGCTCTGCGGTGCAGGCGTTCTCGGTGGACGAGGCGGGCGGCATCACGGTGGCCGGCAGCTACCGTCCGGGCTCGCAGCAGCAGTGGGTGTCCGTCGTGCGGGCGATGCCCGTCGGCGACTCGGTGGCCGTCCTGTCGTCCGGGGAGCAGGGCGGGGTCGTCACGCTGCTCGACCTGGACGGGCTGGCGGCCACGGGATCGGTCTCGCTGGACTGATCCCTTGCTAGGCCGCGCCGCGGACCAGGCGTACCTCGACGAGGTCCTCCCACTTCGTCTCGACGTACCGCACGCCATCGGGTCGGAAACCGTTGCGGGCGTAGAACGCCTGCGCCCGAGGGTTGTCCTCTGCCACCCAGAGGAAGCAGGCCCGGTCGCCGATCGCGGCGTCGAGCAGCGCCTGGCCGAGACCGCTTCCGTGGCGCGCCGCGAGCAGGTACAGCAGGCACAGCTCGAGGTCTGCAGGTCGGTGCTCGTCGGCGGGTCGGCGCACCGGTCCCGTCCGGTCCCGGTGGTCGAACGTCGCCACCAGGCCGACGACCTCGCCTCCGACCTCGGCGACGACGACCGGGCGGCCGGCGTCCACGACCCCCTCCCACATGGCGGTGTCCTCGGCGTGCCGCTGCTCCTGCGCGAGCAGGAGCTCCTCGCTCAGGAGGTGCGCGTACGCCTCGCGCCAGCAGGCCAGGCGGACCTGCGCGATCGTCCCGGCGTCCTCGCGCACGGCGGGGCGCACGGAGCCGTCCAGGTCAGCCCCCCTGTGCCATGTCGCGCTCGATCACGGCCTCGAGCCGGTCGAGCTTGGCCTGCATCTCACCTGTGCGTCCGGGACGGATGTCGGCCTTCAGGACCAGGCCGACGCGGTCACCGTGCTGCCCGACGGCCTCGCAGGCCCGGCGCACGACGTCCATGCACTCGTCCCACTCACCCTCGATCGTGGTGAACATCGAGTCGGTGCGGTGCGGCAGGCCGGACTCGCGCACGACCCGGACGGCGTCGGCCACGGCCTCGGAGACGGAGTCGCCGGTGCCGGTGCCGGAGGGAGCGACGGAGAAGGCGATCAGCATGTCGGCCACCCTAGTGACCCGTCCACGACCGGTCGTCCTCTCAGCTCAGTGGCACGGGCACGGAACGTGTCCACGGGTCGTGGTCTGAGGGTGTGGCCTGTGGACAGGTGTCGGTCTGGAAGTCGTTGTCGTACAGGTGTTCTAGTGTGGGGGCATGAGCTCGGAGGATGCCGGTCGGACCCTGGTGGCGGGGTTGCGGGCGCACGTGTTGACCGACTGCGCCCGGGCCGCCCAGCGGTACCGGTGGATCTGGGCGATCACCGCCGAGACCCACGCCTGGGCCGGTGCGATGGTCGGGTTCGCCTCCCGCCGCTGCGTGACCCGAGGCGGTTCCATCACGTCCCACGACCTGGACGTCATGACCGGTCTGGAGGTGTCCGCCGCGACCGGGTTGCCTGCGTACCGGGCCGAGCAGGAGGTCCCGGTCGCCCGCACCCTGTGCACGGTGCTCACCGACACCCTCGGCGCCCTGGAACTGGGCCGGATCGACCCGGGCCGGGCGCAGACCCTCGCCGAAGGCGTCGCCGGCCTGCCGGACGCACTGGCCCGCAAGGTCGAGAAGGTCGTGCTGGACCAGCTCCCGACGACACCACGCGAAGGTCAGGGTTCGGGTCAGGGTCCGGTCGGGCCGTGGGACGACTGCTCGCCGCGGGCGTTCACCGCCCGCGTCGAGCGTGCCGTGGCCGCGGTGCGGACCCAGACCGAGGAGCAGGTCCGCGACGAGGTCCGGGCCCGGACCGGGATCTCGGTCTGGGTGCACCCGGGGAACCCGGCGATGTCGACGATGTCCATCACCGGCCCCACCGAGCAGGTCGACGGGATCCACGCCACCGTCGACGCCGGGGTCCGCGGCATGAGCCCCGGACAGCTGGCCGGGCGCACCCAGGGGATGGCCGCGGTCGACCTGATCGACGACGCCGTCCACGGCGAGAGCAGGTCCAACAGCGGCGGCACGGTGCGGCGTGAGCTGGGGGTGGTGCTGAACGCCGACACCCTGTTCGACGACGGACCCGCCGCCGATGCCCCCGGGGAGGTCCGCGGCACCGGCGCCCCGACCCCGGTCAGCGCACCCACCGCCCGCGTGCTGGCCGGACAAGCCCGAGCGGGCGGCGCGGGCACGTGCGTGCTGCTGGCCGACCGGTACGGCATGCTCATCCGGCTCGTCCGGGTCGGGATGATGCCCGGGACCGGCTGGACCCGAGCCACACTCACCGCCGCCACCACGCAGGCACTGGCCAAGCAGTCGCTGGCCGAGGCTGTCCGTCACGAGACGGAGAGCTACCAGCCCACCCGGGAGATCGTGGAGCACGTCCGGGCCCGTGACCCGGTCTGCACCTTCCCCGGCTGCGGTGTCCCCGCCGGCAGAGCCGACCTGGACCACACCGTCCCGCACCCCCGCGGCCCGACGTCGGTGCAGAACCTGTCACCCAGGTCCCGACGCTGCCACCGCTACAAGACCGCCGGGCTCTGGCACGTCCAGGCCCGCACCGACGCCGCCGGCCTCGTCGTCGCCCACGACTGGACCACGCTCCTCGGGACCCGACAGGTCGTCCAGGTCCAGAGGCTGCCCGGCCACGCCCCCGGCGAGGCCTGCGCACGTGCCTGAGCCCACCTCGCGGGACCCAGGATGACGGTGGTCACCGGCGAGGGAGGGCCCTAGCGTTCGTCCTCGAGCAACGATCCGCCGCGGCACCGAGGGAGACACGATGAGCAGGGCGAGCAGGACCAGCGCACCCCCGGCCGAGCAGCACGTCGCCGACAGCCACGACGTGATCCGGGTGGTCGGCGCGAGAGAGAACAACCTCAAGGACGTCAGCGTCGAGCTCCCGAAGCGTCGGCTGACGGTGTTCACCGGTGTCTCCGGATCGGGCAAGAGCTCGCTGGTGTTCGGCACCATCGCCGCCGACTCGCAGCGGATGATCAACGAGACCTACAGCGCGTTCGTGCAGGGGTTCATGCCCTCGCTCCCCCGGCCCGAGGTCGACGCCCTCGAGGGCCTGACCACCGCGATCATCGTCGACCAGGAGCGGATGGGCTCGAACCCCCGCTCCACGGTGGGCACCGCCACCGACGCCAACGCGATGCTGCGGATCCTGTTCAGCCGGCTGGGGACCCCGTACGTGGGGCCGCCCACGGCCTTCTCCTTCAACGTCCCCACCCGCAGGGCGAGCGGTGTCATGAGCACGCAGAAGAGCGGCGGGCGGGTCGAGAAGGCCGTGGTGAGCGAGGCGGTGTACCTGGGCGGCATGTGCCCGCGCTGCGAGGGCATGGGGTCCGTCTCCGACTTCGACCTCACGGCGCTCTACGACGACAGCAAGTCGCTCGCCGAGGGTGCGCTCATGGTCCCCGGGTACTCGATGGACGGCTGGTACGGCCGCATCTTCAGCGGCGCCGGCTTCGACATGGACAAGCCGATCGCGAAGTACACGAAGAGAGAGCTGCACGACCTGCTCTACCAGGAGCCGACCAAGATCAAGGTCGAGGGGATCAACCTCACCTACGAAGGCGTCATCCCCAAGATCCAGAAGTCGATGCTCACCAAGGACGTCGACGCGATGCAGCCGCACGTCCGTGCCTTCGTCGAGCGTGTGATCACCTTCCAGACCTGTCCGGAGTGCGAGGGGACCCGCCTCACCCCCGAGGTCAGGGCGTCGAGGATCAAGGGCCAGAACATCGCCGACCTGTGCAGCATGCAGATCAGCGACCTCGCGGGCTGGGTCCGCGAGCTCGACGAGCCCTCGGTGGCGCCGCTGCTCAAGGGGTTGCGGCACCTGCTCGACTCGTTCGCCGAGATCGGCCTGGGGTACCTGTCGCTCGACCGTCCGGCCGGGACGCTGTCCGGCGGGGAGGCGCAGCGCACCAAGATGATCAGGCACCTCGGTTCCTCGCTCACCGACGTCACGTACGTCTTCGACGAGCCCACGATCGGGCTGCACCCGCACGACATCGAGCGGATGAACAACCTGCTGCTCCAGCTCCGGGACAAGGGCAACACCGTCCTGGTGGTCGAGCACAAGCCCGAGACGATCGCGATCGCCGACCACGTCGTGGACCTCGGCCCGGGGGCCGGCCGGAACGGCGGCTCGGTCTGCTTCGAGGGCACCGTCGAGGCGTTGCGGCACAGCGGCACGACGACCGGACGGCACCTCGACGACCGCGCCCGGCTCAAGGACGCGGTGCGCGAGCCCTCCGGTGCGGTGGAGGTCCGCGGCGCCTCGGCGAACAACCTGCAGGACGTCGGCGTCGACATCCCGCTCGGCGTGCTGTGCGTGGTCACCGGGGTCGCCGGGTCCGGCAAGAGCTCGCTGATCCACGGCTCGGTCGCGAAGGACGAGGGCGTGGTGGTGGTCGACCAGGGCGCCATCCGTGGGTCACGACGCAGCAACCCCGCGACCTACACCGGCCTGCTCGACCCCATCCGCAAGGCCTTCGCCAAGGCCAATGGTGTGAAACCGGCACTGTTCAGCGCCAACTCGGAGGGCGGCTGCCCGTCCTGCAACGGAGCGGGGGTGATCTTCACCGAGCTCGGGGTGATGGCCACCGTGGAGTCCACCTGCGAGGAGTGCGAGGGCCGACGCTTTCAGGCCGCGGTGCTGGAGCACACCTTCGGCGGCAAGAACATCGCCGAGGTGCTCGCCATGCCGGTCACCGAGGCCGAGCAGTTCTTCGCCGACGGCGACACCGCGACGCCTGCCGCCCACCGGATCCTGGACCGTCTGGTGGACGTCGGTCTCGGCTACCTGAGCCTCGGCCAGCCGCTGACGACGCTGTCCGGCGGCGAGCGGCAGCGGCTGAAGCTGGCCACGCGGATGGGCGAGAAGGGTGGCGTGTACGTCCTGGACGAGCCCACCACCGGCCTGCACCTCGCCGACGTCGAGACGCTGCTCGCGCTGCTCGACCGGCTGGTCGACTCGGGCAAGTCGGTGGTGGTGATCGAGCACCACCAGGCGGTGATGGCTCACGCCGACTGGATCATCGACCTCGGCCCGGGGGCCGGGCACGACGGCGGCCGGGTCGTGTTCGAGGGCACACCCGCCGACCTGGTGGCAGGCCGGGCCACACTCACCGGCGAGCACCTCGCGGCGTACGTGGCCGGCTGACCGGTCGCTGGGCCACGCGGCGGCGGGATCGCGGACCGGCCCGTCGACCGGATCGCGCTCCCAGCACTGAGCCGCGCGGGTGCGCCGCGCGCCCGCACCGGTGACGCGCGACGGTGCCGGCGACCGCCTCGTTCACCCGCCCAGGGGAAACTCGGTGCGCGGGTGGACGTCGTCGTCCTCACAGGTCGATGCTCGACCGGTCGCCTCCGCCGCCCAGGCGGGTCGGCGGACGACGCGGAGGGGGGACGACGTGACCTACTCGCTCGTCAACGCGCCGGCGCTCGCCTACGACCTGGTCCGCCTGCCGCACGGCCTGCAGGTGGCCCACGTGCTGCGCACCGCCTTGGCGTGCGACGCCGCGGCCGTCGCGGCGCTCTCCGCCCGGCACCCCGGGCCGCACCGCGCGCACCGCTGGGGCGAGGTCCTCGCGTCCGGTGCCCGCGAGCAGGTCCGGCACGCCGTGTCGCTGGCCGACACCGCCGTCGAGCGCGAGCTGGCAGGGGACACCAGCACGAGCACGGCGCTCGTCGACCGGCTCGAGCGCGCGATCCTCGGCGACGTCGCCGCCGTGGACCGGATGCTGCGCCACGACGTCCTGGACTGGACCTGGCTCGGCAGCGGCGACCTGTGCGTGCAGGACCCCGAGGCGTCGCGCGCCTGCGACGTCCTCGCCGACGCCGCCGCATCCGCCTACTGCTCGGAGCGCCTGGACGACAGCACCCGCCGGTCGATGGCAGCTCCGTACGTGGCCGCCCGGACGGCCGAGCCGCAGCAGACCGGCCATGAGGTCGTCGACGCCGCGCTGGACCACCTCGCCCGCACCGACGACGCCGGCCGGGAGCGCTGGCGGCGCGTCGTCGACGAGCTGCGACCGGTGACGGCCTCGTGGGCGCCCTCGATGCACGAGGCCACCTGGGCGTTGAGCCTGGCCGGTCGGCTCCGGCTGGCGACCGACGCCCAGCTGGCGGCGGCCGACGCGTTCGTCTCCTCCGGCTTCACCCCCCGGGACGCCACCTACGGCGTCTGGAACGCGGTCAGCGGCAGCATCCAGGCCCTGGTCTGCGTCGACCTGCTGCCCACCCGGCACGCCGACGTCCTGCTCGCGCCGTGGCGGCGCGTCCGCGGCTCCGGGTCGGCGGTCTCGCCCGACCTCTGAACGACGCGTGCCTCCTCGACCCGCTCTCAGCCGGAGATCTGCTCCAGCAGCCGGTCCGAGGCGGCGTAGGGGTCGGTCCGGCCGGCCAGCACCTCGGCGGCCAGGTCGTCCAGGGTCACCCCGCCGTCGCGGGCGGGGCGCAGGTCACCGATCCGGCCGCGCAGCCTCGTCAGCGTGATCGCCTCGATCTCCCCGGCCACCCGCGCCCGGCGCCGTCGCCTCATCTCGCCGGTGCCCTCGGCCCAGGCGCGGTGCTTCTCGAGCGCTACCAGCAGGTCCTCGACCCCCTCACCGCGCGCCGCGACCAGCTTCAGCACCGGCGCACGCCAGTCCCCCACCCCACGCCGTTCGGACAGCGAGACCATGCCGCGCAGGTCGCGGACGGTGGCGTCGGCGCCGTCGCGGTCGGCCGTGTTGACGGCGAACACGTCGCCGACCTCGAGGATCCCGGCCTTCGCCGCCTGGACGCCGTCGCCCATCCCCGGGGCCAGCAGCACCAGGGTGGTGTCGGCCGCACCCGCGACCTCGACCTCGCTCTGGCCCACCCCGACGGTCTCGACCACGATCACGTCGCAGCCGGCGGCGTCGAGCACCCGCAGCGCCTGCGGGGTGGCCCACGACAGCCCGCCGAGGTGGCCGCGGCTGGCCATCGAGCGGATGTAGACCTCGGGGTCGAGCACGTGCTCGCCCATCCGGACCCGGTCGCCCAGCAGCGCACCGCCGGAGAACGGGGACGACGGGTCGACCGCCAGGACCCCGACCCGCAGGTCGCGCGCCCGCAGGGCCGTGACCAGCGCCGACGTCGTCGTGGACTTGCCCACCCCGGGCGCACCGGTGATGCCGAGCACCCACGCGGTGCCGGTGTGCGGCGCGAGCGCCGCCATCACCTCGCGCAGCCGGGGCGAGGCGTCCTCGACCAGCGAGATCAGCCGCGCGACTGCCCGTGGCGAACCGGCCCGGGCCTGCTCGAGGAGCTCGGCGACGTCCGGGTCGGCCACGCGTCAGGAGGTCGCGGGGACCCGGATGACCAGCGCGTCGCCCTGACCGCCGCCACCGCAGAGGGCGGCCGCCCCGACGCCGCCGCCGCGACGCCCGAGCTCGAGCGCCAGGTGCAGGACGATGCGGGCGCCCGACATGCCGATCGGGTGGCCGACGGCGATCGCGCCACCGTTGACGTTCACCTTCTCGGGGTCGAGACCGAGCTGCTTGGTGGACGCCAGGCCCACTGCGGCGAAGGCTTCGTTGATCTCGACGAGGTCGAGGTCGGTCGGGCTGATCCCCTCACGGGCACAGGCCTTCTCGATGGCACGGGCCGGCTGGCTCTGCAGCGTGGAATCGGGTCCGGCGACGACGCCGTGGGCGCCGATCTCCGCGATCCAGGACAGCCCGAGCTCCTCGGCCTTGTCCTTGCTCATCACGACGACGGCGCAGGCGCCGTCGGAGATCTGGGACGCGGAACCGGCGGTGATCGTGCCGTCCTCGCGGAACGCCGGACGCAGCCG
The DNA here is from genome assembly GCA_038213835.1 of Actinomycetales bacterium. GTDB lineage: Bacteria > Actinomycetota > Actinomycetes > Actinomycetales > CAWJMD01 > JBBQSN01. Next base: position 19,108 of record JBBQSN010000014.1, on the reverse strand, counting down.
GGCCAGGGACTCCACGGTGGTGTCGGCGCGCACGCCCTCGTCGTCCTTGAACACGACCGGGTCGCCCTTGCGCTGGGGGATCTCGACGGCGACGACCTCGTCGTCGAACAGACCGTCCTTCCAGGCCCGTGCGGCGAGCTGGTGGCTGCGGGCGGCGAAGGCGTCCTGCTCCTCGCGGGTGAACTCCTGGTCGCCCGCGTTGGCCTCCTCGGTGAGACCGCCCATCGCCTGGTCGGTGAAGGCGTCCCACAGGCCGTCCAGAGCCATGTGGTCGCGCACCGTGACGTCGCCGTACTTGTAGCCGGACCGCGAGCGCTCCATCAGGTGCGGCGCCTGGGTCATCGACTCCATGCCACCCGCCACGACGACCTCGAACTCGCCGGCGCGGATCAGCTGGTCGGCCAGGGCGATGGCGTCGATGCCGGAGAGGCAGACCTTGTTGACGCCGATGGACGGGACCGTCATCGGGATGCCTGCCGCCGCTGCGGCCTGCCGGTAGGTCGCCTGGCCGCCACCGGCAGCGAGCACCTGGCCCAGGATCACGTACTCGACCTGCTCGGGAGCCACGCCCGCCTTCTCCAGGGCGCCACGGATGGCGACACCACCCAGGTCGGAGGCGGAGAAGTCCTTGAGCGAGCCCAACAGCTTCCCCATCGGGGTGCGGGCTCCGGCGACGATGACGGACGTGCGGCTGGACATGTGGTCCTCCTCCTGCTGACGGTGGCTGGACGCCTCCTGGCAGCGTACCCACGCGAGGTGCACGCACGAGGGCCCGGTGAGACACGTCACGGGGCGGACCGGTGTGGTCCGCGCCTACCCTGCCGATCATGACGACCGAGCCGCTGTTCACCCAGATCGACCACGTGGGCGTCGCCGTCCCCGACCTCGACGTCGCGATCGCCTTCTACCGCGAGACCTACGGGATGGCGCTGCTGCACGAGGAGGTCAACCAGGAGCAGGGCGTGCGCGAGGCGATGATGGGCGTCGGCGACTCCGCCGTGCAGCTGCTCGCACCGTTGTCGCAGGACTCCACGATCGCGAGGTTCCTCGAGCGCAACGGGCCCGGTGTGCAGCAGGTGGCCTACCGCGTGACCGACGTCGACGCCGTCTCCGCGACCCTGCGCGAGCGAGGGTTGCGTCTGCTCTACGAGGCCCCGCGGCGCGGGACCTCAGGCAGCCGAGTCAACTTCGTCCACCCCAAGGACGCCGGGGGCGTCCTGGTGGAGCTGGTCGAGCCCGCAGCCGGTGGCGTCGATCACACGGAGGCCCACCCGGGGTGACTCGTCAGTAACCTCCGGCGACATGGACCAGATCCGCGACGCCATCCTCGCCGGCGAGCTCGGTGAGCTCGGGAGCATCGACATCCCCGACCACTACCGGGCCGTCACCGTGCACGCCGACGAGGCCGACATGTTCGAGGGCGTCCACAGCCGCGACAAGGACCCGCGCCGGTCGCTGCACGTCGAGGACGTCGCGACCCCCGAGCTCGGTCCGGGCGAGGCCCTGGTCGCCGTGATGGCCTCGGCGATCAACTACAACACCGTCTGGACCTCGATCTTCGAGCCGGTCTCCACCTTCGGCTTCCTGCGCAAGTACGGCCGCACCTCCCCGCTGGCCGCCCGCCACGACCTGCCCTACCACGTGGTCGGCTCGGACCTCGCGGGCGTCGTGCTGCGCACCGGGGTGGGCGTGCACGCCTGGAAGCCGGGCGACCAGGTCGTCGCCCACTGCCTGTCGGTCGAGCTGGAGCACCCGGACGGGCACAACGACACGATGCTCGACCCCGAGCAGCGGATCTGGGGCTTCGAGACGAACTTCGGCGGGCTCGCCCAGGTGGCGCTGGTGAAGGCGAACCAGCTGATGCCCAAGCCCTCCCACCTCACCTGGGAGGAGGCCGCCTCCCCCGGGCTGGTGAACTCCACCGCCTATCGGCAGCTTGTCTCGCGCAACGGCGCCGGGCTGAAGCTCGGCGACACGGTGCTGATCTGGGGCGCGTCCGGTGGGCTCGGCTCGTACGCCACGCAGATGGCGCTGGCCTCCGGAGCCACCCCGGTCTGCGTCGTGTCCAGCGACGACAAGGCCGAGCTCTGCCGGCGGATGGGCGCCGAGCTCATCATCGACCGGCGGGCCGAGGACTTCCGGTTCTGGAAGGACGAGCACACCCAGGACCCCGCCGAGTGGCGTCGGTTCGGCGTCCGCATCCGAGAGCTGACCGGGGGGCGCGACGTCGACGTCGTGCTCGAGCACCCGGGGCGCGAGACCTTCGGCGCCAGCGTGTACGCGGCCCGGCGCGGCGGGACGATCGTCACCTGCGCCTCGACCTCCGGGTTCATGCACGAGTACGACAACCGCTACCTGTGGATGAGCCTGAAGCGGGTCATCGGCTCGCACTTCGCGAACTACCGCGAGGCGTGGGAGGCCAACGACCTCGTGGTCCGCGGCATCGTCCACCCCACGCTGTCGCGCTCCTACGCGCTGGACGACGTGGGTCAGGCCACCCGCGACGTGCACCGCAACCTGCACCAGGGCAAGGTCGGCGTCCTCGCACTGGCCCCCGAGGAGGGCCTCGGAGTGAGCGACCCCGAGAAGCGGGCCCGGTTCGAGCCGCAGATCAACCGCTTCCGCGAGCTCTGACCGGGAGGCGCTGACCGGGAGCCTCCGACCGGGAGGCTCCGACCGGGAGGCTCTGACCGGGAGGCTCTGGGGCCACCGGCTCGTCGCGGCCGTCACGTCCACCCTGCGGCTAGGCTCTCGGCGACCTCTGAGGGCGTGGAAGGGACGTGGCGTGGCCGCTGACGGCACCGACGGGCGCGACGCGTCCGCAGGCATCACGACCGAACCCGCCCCGGACCTGTCGAGGGAGGTCGAGCCGACGACGGGCAGGCCCCGCTTCGCGGCCCGGGCCGGCGTGCTGAAGCGGCTGCGGGCGGTCGTGTCGTCCCAGGAGGGTCGGCGCGAGGTGCGCGCCGCCCTGGCCCAGCGGCGCGAGGTGGGCCGCAGCCACGCCGGGTTCCTCACCCTCGACGAGATGCTCGCCCAGCGCACGGCCGGGCGCACCACGTCGACCACGGCCGCCGGTGGCGCCGTCACCTCGGCCGTGCCGCAGGACGCCGACCAGCCGCCCGCAGCCCCCACCGGCGGCGACGCCCTGAACCCCACGCTGGCGGCCGTCACCGGGCGCTTCGGCCGACCCGGTCGTGACTTCGACCGCGCCCACCCGTTCTACGTCGGTTTCGTCGGCGCCATCGGCGTGCTCGTGGCCATCGCCCTGGTCGACGCGCTGGGGCGGGCCTCCAGCACGATCACGCTGCTGGTGGTCGCTCTGTTCCTGGCCCTGGGCCTCGAGCCCGTGGTCGACTTCCTGGTGCGGCGCGGGCTGCGCCGCGGCGGCGCGATCGCGGTGGTGTTCCTGGCCGTCATCGGGGTCTTCGTCGGCTTCGGCTTCATGATCGCGCCGATCATCGTCGACCAGGGCACCGAGCTCGCCAGGACCCTCCCGACGTACGTGATCGACGTCCAGCGGGCGCCGTGGTTCGTCGACCTCGACCAGCGCTACGACATCGTCGGCCGGGTCACCGAGGAGGTCCAGCAGCGGCTCGGCAACGGCGAGACCTTCGCCGCCCTGTTCGGCGGGGTCCTCGGCGCGGGGCAGGCCCTGCTGGGCGGGGTGTTCAGCACGCTGACGGTGCTCATCCTCACGCTGTACTTCCTGGCCTCGATGCGCACGCTTCGCAGCACCGCCTACGCGATGGCCCCGGCCTCGCGGCGTGAGCGAGTCACCCTGATCGGCGACGAGATCAGCAAGCGGATCGGTGGCTACGTCGGCGGCCAGATCGCGATCGCGACCCTGAACGGTCTCTGCTCGTACGTGCTGATGCTGATCCTCGGCATCCCCTACCCGGCCGTGCTCGCCATCGTCGTCGGCGTGTTCGGGCTGATCCCGCTGGTCGGTGCCGGCCTGGGAGCGGTGGTCGTCATCGTGGTCGCGCTGTTCGTCAGCCTGCCGACCGCCGTGATCGTGCTGGTCTACTACGTGGTCTACCAGCAGGTGGAGAACTACCTCATCGCCCCCAAGGTGATGGCCAAGACCGTCTCGGTGCCCGGGGCCGTCTGCCTGGTCGCCGCCCTCATCGGCGGCACCCTGCTCGGCGCGCTCGGCGCCCTGATCGCGATCCCGATCGCTGCGGGGATCCTGCTGATCGTGCAGGAGGTCCTGATGCCGCGCCAGAACCAGCTCTGAGCTCCGGGACGTCCGTCCCTCACGCCCCTGGCCTGAGGTCGTCGTGGGTCTGCGACGGGCCGTCCCACGTGGTCGGCAGGGGGACGGCGACGCCGGGCGCCACCTGGGCCACCACCTCGTCCAGCACCCGCCGCACCGCGGTCTCCCCCACCCACAGGTGCTTGGCGCCGTCGACCCCCACCACCCTCGCCTGCGGGATGGCGGCGAACCGCTCGCGGGCCTCGTCCGGACGCAGGTAGTCGTCCAGCTCGGGCACCAGGGCGAGCACCGGGTGTCCCGAGGCGGCCCAGGCGTCCAGGTGCTGCGGAGCCGAGAACCGCAGCGGCGGCGAGAGCAGGATCGCCCCCTCGACCGACGGGTCGTTGCCGTGCATGAGGGCCAGGTCGGTGCCGAACGACCAGCCCACCAGCCAGCGGTTCGGCAGGTCGCGGAACTCGGCCAGCTCGATCGCGGCAGCGACGTCGTACCGCTCGGCGTCCCCGGAGTCGAACGCCCCCTCGCTGGTCCCGCGCGGGCTGCTGACCCCGCGCAGGTTGAACCGCAGCACCGCCACGTCCGCGAGCGCGGGGAGCCGCCACGAGGCCTTGCGGTACACGTGGCTGTCCATGAAGCCACCGTGAGTGGGCAGCGGGTGCAGCGTCACGAGGGTGGCCACCGGGTCACGGTCCAGCGGCAGCGCGAGCTCGCCGACGAGGGTGAGGCCGTCGGCGGTGTGCAGCTCGACCTCCTCACGGCGGGCGGGCAGGACGGTCCCCGAGCGGATGGCGGTGGTCACGGCGACCGACCCTAGCCAGCCCGGCGCCGATCGGACCGACGGGCCAGAACACGTGGCGCGGGCCCCGGTCCCGGCGCACACTGGTGGCGGGAAGCGAGACGATGCTGGTGCTGATGGTGTTCGTGATCTCGCTGGCGACCGCGATGGGGCTCGCCGGCCGGCTGTCGCGCGCCCTACGGTGCCGTCCGTGGCCGCGCACCCGGCGGCTCGCGCGGGCGCTGGCGGCCGGCGCCGGGGTCCGACCCCGTCCCGCCCCCGCCGAGGAGCCCGTCGAGCTGCTGATCTGCACCCTGGAGCTCCAGCGGCTCTCGCGGATGGTGCAGCGGGCCCACGCCACCGACCAGCCCGGCAAGTACGAGCGGGTCCGCGCCAGCGAGGGCGCCTACGACGACGTCCTGCTGCGCACCTGCCGGGCTCTCGGCGTCCCCCCCACGGCGGACCGCACCCCGCTGACCACGATGGAACGGTTCGACGCCGAGACCGCGCTGATGGCGGGCGGCGTCCAGTGGTGAGAGCGGGAGGCTGACCTCATGACCGGATCGGGCACGTCCGCGGACCCCTGGGAGCTGACCACCGCGCCGGGGACGTCGCGCTACACGATGCACCGCGACCCCGACGCCGACCCCCCGGTGCTGGTCTGCCGGGTCGGCAGCACCACTTTGCGGTACCACCTGTCGGCCGTCGAGGACCTGCACGCGTGGCTGCGCGAGCAGGGCGGCTGGGTGCCGCTCGGTGCGGCCAACGAGAAGAAGGACCCCGCCCCCGGGACGGTCGAGGCGTGGGGCCGGGCGGTCGACAACCCGGTCGGCGGTTGGTACGGGTTGCGCTCGGGGTACCGCGGCCGGTTCGGCATGTACCTGCCGCCGCTGCTCCAGTCGCTCGGCCTGGCCGAGCTCACCCACGACGCGCGCAACAACTCGGTCCGGGCGCTCTGAACGCCGGTGGCAGAACGTGCTGTGGCAGAGCCGATCTGGCACCTGGCCCTGCGGCGCGAATGGGACGAGGCCGTGGCGACCGGACGCTACGAGTGGTCCACGCTGGGGACGCCCCTGGCCCAGCAGGGGTTCGTGCACGCCAGCACCCGCGAGCAGGTCGACGGCGTCGCCCGCGCGTTCTACGCCGCCGTGACCGAGCCGATGGTGCTGCTCGAGCTCGACACCGCGGCGCTCGAGGCGGCCGGCTCGCCCGTGCGCTGGGAGGACGTCCCGGGAGCGGGCGGCCCGTTCCCGCACGTCTACGGCCCGGTGCCGGTGCACGCGGTCGTCGCCGTCACGCCCTACGCCGTGGGCGACCCGGTGCCGCCCGCCGGCTGACGCGTCCGGATCAGGGCATGATCCCGTCCCAGACGGCGGCGGAGCCGCTGTGGCCGGTGAGCGCGGTCCAGGTGACGGCGGCGGCGCCGGCCACCGCCGCGAGTGCCACGGCGACCCAGCGGAGCCGGGAACGACCGCGCAGCAGAGCGACCACGACCGAGGAGGTGAGCACCCCGACCGCGAACAGCGGCAGCACCTCGCCCAGCTCGGTGTGCTCGTCGATCGCGTCGCTCTGGACATCGAGGGCGGCCTCCAGCCGCCTGCCGCTCTCCTTCGCCACGAACGCCGTCACGGTGACGACGGCGTTGGCCGCGACGACCCACCAGACGCCACCCTGCCACCGCCGGACGAACGCCACGAGCACGGTGAGCAGGGCCGTCAGCGGTAGCAGCACGACGACACCGTGCACGACGAGCGGGTGCAGGGGGAGGCCGAGGAACGAGCCGAAGATGTCGTCCATGCCGACAGTATCCCCGGCCGCTCGGTCGACCGTGCCGCCGATCCGCCAGTGGACGCCGGCCTCGCGCGCCCGGAACACATCGTCGACCAGCGGCATCTGGGTCAGCCGGCCGCCCCCGTCGAGGTGGACGGGCAGCACCTCGTCGCGGTCCTCGAGGGCCGGGTGCAGGGGCACCGGTTCCACCGGGTCGTCATCTTCCGAGCGGCTGCCAGGTCGACCGGTACGGTGCGGACGTGACCAGGGACACACGATGAGCAGCGAAGCGCAGAGCGAGGAGACCTCCCGGCGGGTGGCCTCCTACGACGACGACCTCCGGCTCGCGCACGTGATCTGCGACCAGGTCGACGCCCTGACGATGTCGCGGTTCAAGGCCCTCGACCTCGCGGTGGAGAGCAAGCCGGACCTGTCCCCCGTCACCGACGCGGACCGCAGCGCCGAGGAGCTGGTGCGCTCCCAGCTGAGGCGCACCCGGCCGCGCGACGCCGTCCTGGGCGAGGAGATGGAGACCACAGGCCACGGCCCGCGCCAGTGGGTGGTCGACCCCATCGACGGGACGAAGAACTTCGTCCGCGGGGTGCCTGTGTGGGCCACGCTCCTCGCGCTGGTCGACGACGGTCGTCCGGTGCTCGGCGTGGTCTCCGCTCCCGCGCTGAACCGGCGGTGGTGGGCGGCGACCGGCTCGGGCGCCTGGACGGGCCGTTCGCTCTCGAACGCCACCCGCCTCCAGGTGTCGTCGGTGCGGACGCTCGCCGACGCCTCGCTGTCCTTCTCCAGCCTGCACGGCTGGGAGGAGCGCGGGATGCTGGACGACTTCCTCGACCTCACCCGCGCCTGCTGGCGCACCCGCGGCTACGGGGACTTCTTCTCGTACGTCCTGCTCGCCGAGGGCGCGGTCGACGTCGCCGCCGAGCCGGAGCTCGCGCTGCACGACATGGCTGCGCTGGTGCCGGTCGTCACCGAGGCCGGAGGACGGTTCACCTCGCTCACCGGCGAGGACGGGCCCTTCGGCGGGAACGCCTTGGCCACCAACGGCCACCTGCACACCGCCGCCCTGGCCGCCCTGAACCGCGACAGCACGAACGGCGCCAGCAGCAGCGCGTAGAGGTCGAACCAGCCGTACCCCCCGGCAGCGCCCGAGGGCGGGTTGCCCTGGCCGACCACGCCCAGCACGGGGTCGTGGGTGGCCCACTGCCAGTTGCCCCAGGCCGTGCCGAGCAGCTCGAGCCACGTGACGACGACGAAGGCGCCGACGTACAGCAGCTGCGAGCGCCCCCAGCGCAGGAAGCCGAGCAGGCAGACGAACCAGAACGCGCCGAGCGCATCGGTGCGCTCGGACAGCAGCAGCCCGTGCAGCGCCCAGGCGCCGCCGACCACGATCGTCCCGATCACGAGGGGACGCCTGGCCACCTCGAACAGCACCGTGCGGCCGAGCGCGAGCGCCGCCAGGTAGACCAGTCCGTGCCCGGGCGGGACGAACGCCGGCACCGTCTCGAGCCGGTAGGTGTAGGCCTCGAGCAGCGGCGAGAAGGTGTACTCCACCAGGGTCGCCAGCACGACCACGATCGCCGTCTGGGTGCGCACCTGGGCGTCCTCGCGGCGCAGCAGCCCGAGCAGCAGGCCCCAGGTGAGCACCCCGAGCACGACCTGCTCGGTCATCGGCCCGGACCGGTCGAACCACAGGATCGAGCCGATCCAGGCCATCACCGTGGCGGCAAGGAGCAGGTCGGACCAGCTCTCGCGCACCGACCTCACGCGGTCGCCTCGCTCATCAGGTGGTCGTCGTCGGTCTCGTCCGGCTCGCGCTCCTTGAGCCGCAGCAACCAGGCGGTGAAGCCCAGCGCGAGCACCAGACCGCCGAGGATCCCGATCTCCCAGGCCGCGTCGCTGAACTCGGGCTCGCCCAGGAGTTCCGCCGCCTTGACCGACAGCACCACGATCTCCTTGATGGAGGCGATCACGCCGACGAGCAGGAACGGCTCGGCCACCAGCTGGCGCTCGGCGATCGTGGCGCGCACGGCGTAGAGCAGCTCGACGACGATGAACACCAGCAGCAGCGAGTCGAGCAGCTCGAGAGCGGCGTCCTGGGTGCTGCTGAAGTCGCCGCCGAGCATCGACGGGACGTTCATCGCCGTGACCGCGAGGAGGGTGACGGCCACGACCACGAGCAGCGCCGCGATGCCGACGTAGACGACCGTCTCGGCGATCTCCATCAGCCGGTTGCCGAACCGCACGTGCGGCGGGACGTCCTTGCCCGTGGTCGGATCAGCCATCTGCGCATCATGCCGGACGGGGTACCCCCCGGCGTCCTGGCGTCGATCCGGTCAGGCGCCCGCGTGTCGAGGTGCGTTTCGCGTCCAGGACCGCCACACTCTGGGTCGCGGTGCCGGGCGCGGGGCCCTCCTGCCCTACGGACACCGCCCCGACCTGGAGGTCCACTGCATGATCGTCCTTGGCGTCATTCTGCTGATCATCGGCTTGCTCGTCGACAGCCTCTCGATCCTCGTCACCATCGGAGGCATCCTGATCGTGATCGGGCTGGTCCTCCTCGTCCTGGGGTCGACCGGACGCGCCATCGGGGGACGCAAGCACTGGTTCTGATCCACCGGCCGGTCGTGAGCGACCAGCACGAGAAGGGGCCCCGGACTCGACGTCCGGGGCCCCTTCTCGTGCGCGCGGGGTGCGCGGCGCAGCGGTCAGCGACCGCCGCGGTTGTCGCGCGCGCCCCGGTTCTCGCGGCGCTGGTACGAACCGCTGCCACCGCTCCTGGGTGCCGGGCCGCCGGGACGGCTCCGGCGCGGCCGGTCCTTCCACGCGGGGCGGTCGGCGACGACCTCGGTGACGACGATCGGCTCGCCCGAGGTCGCGATCTCGCGGACCTCGTCGTGGCCGGGGCCGACCGCCGAGGTGCGCGCGGTGACGCCGGCACTCTCGTGCAGGCGGGCCATCTCGCGCAGCTGGCCGGGGTGCACCAGCGACACGACCGTGCCGGAGCTGCCGGCGCGGGCGGTGCGGCCCGAGCGGTGCAGGTAGTCCTTGTGGTCGTTCGGCGGGTCGAAGTGCACCACCAGGTCGACGTCGTCGACGTGGATGCCGCGGGCGGCGACGTCGGTGGCGACCAGCACCCGGCGCGAGCCGGAGGTGAACTGGGCCAGCGAGCGCTGCCGCGCCCCCTGGGTCAGGTTGCCGTGGATCGTCGTCGCGGGGACGCCCGCGACGGTCAGCTGCTGGGTGAGCCGGTCGGCGCCGTGCTTGGTGCGGACGAAGAACAGGGTGCGGCCCGGACGGCCGGCGACCTCGGTGGCCACGGCCACCTTGTCCTCGTTCCGGACACTGAGGACCCGGTGGTCCATCGTGACGATCGAGGAGGTGGCCGGGGCGACGGCGTGCACCTTGGGCTCGTTGAGGTACGCGTGCACGAGGGTGCCCACCCCGCGGTCGAGGGTGGCGGAGAAGAGCATCCGCTGGCCGCCGTCCGGGGTGAGGTCGAGGATCTGCTTGACCGCGGGCATGAAGCCGAGGTCGGCCATGTAGTCGGCCTCGTCCAGGACGGCGATCTCGACCCGGTCGAGCACGACGCTGCGGCGCTCGAGCAGGTCGATGAGGCGGCCCGGCGTGGCGACGACGAGGTCGACGCCGCGCTCGAGGTCGGCGATCTGGCGACCGATGGGGGCCCCGCCGTAGACGGTGGTGACCCGCAGGCCGATGCTGCCGGCGAGCGGGGTCAGCGCCTTGGCGACCTGGACGGCCAGCTCACGGGTGGGCACCAGCACCAGGCCGCGGGGGGCCTTGGTGGTGCGACGCGCGCCCTCGAGCCGAGCCAGGACCGGGAGGCCGAAGCCGAGCGTCTTGCCCGAGCCCGTCTGGGCGCGGCCCAGGACGTCGTGGCCCGCGAGGGCGTCGGGCAGGGTGCGGCGCTGGATGGCGAACGGCGTGTGCACCCCGGCCAGCGCGAGGGCCTGCACCAACTTGGCCGGCAGGCCCAGCTCGGCGAACGAGCGCTCAGCGGGCTCGGGGGCCTTCGACGCGGCGTCGAGCGCGGCGTCGAGGGCAGAGGTCGCAGGGTCGACGGAGGGGCGCGATCGGCGGGGTCCGCCGGAGGTCGGGCGGCGGCGCTGCTGCACCGGGCGGCCGCGCTGGCCCTGGTAGGAGGACTGCCGTGAGGAGGAGGACGTGGTGGTTCCAGGCATGCGAGAACTAGCTCCAGTTGCGTCGAAGGCCGCAACTTGAACCTCGTGGAGTGTGTCTCACGGGAAGCGACCCAGGCGGACAGCTCGTCCGCGGAGTTCCGGTCACGTCGATGGACCGTGCCCCGGAGTCTACCGGTCTTCGGCGGCGTCGCGGTCCACACCGGGGACCGGGTGGGTCGGCCCCAGCGCCCCTGCCGTGCTGACCCGGGCCGGTGGACGGGGCCTCCCGGACCGGGTGCGTGAGCGAGGTCACCACCTGGTCGCCGATCTGCCAGAGTGGCGACCCGTGATCGAGGTCCCGCTCCCGGACGCCGTCAGCGCGTTCGTCGCCGTCACCCTGGGTGCGCCGGTCGACGTGCAGCCGCTGGCCGGCGGGTTCTCCGGCATGCGCGTGGCACGGGTCGCCCTCGCCGACGGGAACGACGTCGTCGTCAAGTGGGCCACCGACGGACCGGACTCCAGAGCCGGGCACGCGGTCCAGCGCGAGGCCGAGGCGTTGTCCCACCTGCGGGCGCACCGGTTCGACCAGGTCGCCGCCTCGATCGCCACCGAGCCGGGCGTCCCCGCCCTGGTCATGCAGACCGTCAGCGGCGGCGCCGCCTCGGCCTGGGACTCCAGCACGCTCGCCGCGGCCGCCCGGGTCCTGGACGACCTGGCCCTGGTGCCCGCCCACGGGCTGCGGCCGCTGCCCGCCACCGACGTCGCCAAGCCGCGGCCGCACCTGGCCCAGCGGGTGCGGGACGCCCTGCCCGACGACCCCGGCCTGGCCGAGGTGCTGCTCGCCGCCTACTGGGCGGTCAGTGCCGGGCCGGTCGTCGACGCCGACGGGACCGCGCTGTGGTGGGACCGACCCGCCGTGGCGACCCATGCCGACCCGCACCCCGGCAACTGGCTGCTCGACGGCGAGGGCCGGCTCCGGCTCATCGACCTCGAGCACCTCTGCGCCGGACCGCCCGGCTGGGACCTCGCCTACCTCTGCGCCCACCTGCCCGGCCCCGCAGACGAGCGGGCTCGGGTGCTCGCCGACACCGGCCTCGGGCTGCTGGCCTCCGACCGGCTGGTGTCCGCCGTCACGGCGATCCTCGTTGCCGGCACCGTCTCACCCGACCCGGCCTGGGCCGCCCGGCAGCAGGCGCTCGCCCCGTCGGCGTTGGAGCTGCAGGCGCTCCTGCACGTCAGCTGAGGAGGGTGCCGGGCGGCGGGCGCACTACGGTCCGAGGATGAGCAGACGGTTCGAGGAGCTGGCCTTCGCCGAGACGCCGATGGGCGAGCTCGCGCTGCGCCGCCGGGTGGAGCCGACCCTGGGTGTCGACGTCTACGAGGTCAAGCTGGGCGAGGAGTACCTCATGTCCAGCCTCTTCACCGTCGCCGAGGAGGAGCTGGCACGGCTCGGGCTCGCGCTCCTGCCCGACTCGCTCGGTGGCCTCGAGGTGGTGGTCGGCGGGCTGGGGCTGGGGTTCACGGCGCGCGCGGCGCTGGCGGACGCCCGGGTGGCATCCCTGCTGGTGGTCGACGCCCTGCCGGACGTGATCGACTGGCACGCAACGGGTCTGCTGCCGGGCAGCGAGGAGCTCACTGCTGACCGGCGCACGCGGCTGGTCGAGGGCGACTTCTTCGCGATGGCAGCGGCCGACGGCTTCGACCCCGCCGCGCCGGGGCGGCTCTTCGACGCCGTGCTGCTGGATGTCGACCACACCCCGGACCACACGCTGCACCCCAGCCACGGCGGCTTCTACACGCCCCAGGGACTGGCGCGGATGGCCAGGTTCCTGCGTCCTGGAGGGGTGTTCGCGCTCTGGTCGGACGACGCCCCCACCGAGGAGTTCTCGGCCGTGCTGGCCGAGGTGCTCGACGACGTCCACGGCCACGTGGTGGAGTTCGCCAACCCGCTCACCGGTGGCCGCTCGCGCAACGGCGTGTACCTGGGACGCGCGCGGTCGGCGGACGTCGGCGTCTGACGGGTCAGGGGGGCCAGGGTCGGTGCGCCAGTGCGGCGACGGCCTCGCGCACCGGGACGTCGCCGGTCGTCAGCTCGACGGTGACCCGGTTGACCCCCGGCGCGAACAGCGCGGCCGCCAGGAAGGCCGCGACGTCGTCGCGGGGCACGTCGCCGTACGGGATCGCCGCGCCCGCCGCGACCCGCCCCGTGCCGGGGTCGTCGACGAGCGTCCCCGGCCGCACGATCAGCCAGTCCAGGTCGGTGGCGGCCAGGTAGGTGTCGGCTCCGCGCTTGACCGCCATGTAGTGCTCGAAGCCCTCGGAGCGCTCGCCCCCCCGACCGGCGTCCATGAAGACCGAGACGAGGACGAATCGGCGTACGCCGGCGAGAAGGGCAGCGTCGGCGGTCTTCTCGAGCCCACGGCCGTCGATGGCAGTGGTCTGGTCGGCTCCCGTGCCGTGCGCCCCGGCACTGAACACGACGGCGTCGTGCCCGGCCATCCGCTCGGCGAGCACCTCGACCGGGTCCGCGACGAGGTCGCCGATGACCGGGGCGGCGCCGGCGTCACGGATCACGGCGTCCTGGCCGCCGGCGCGGTGCATGCCGGTGACCCGGTGCCCGTCGGCGGCGAGCAGCGCGGCGAGGCGGCGTCCGACACCGCCGGCGGCGCCGACCTGGAACACGCTGCGAGCGGTGGGGCTGCTCGACGTCATGACGTCCTCTCGGAGGGGGCGGTCCGACTGTACGGGCGACCTGCGGGCTCGGCACGACGATGGGGCACCCTGGGCCCCGTGATCGCTGACGGGCGGGCGGCGGGCTGGCCGCTGACGACCGCGCACGTGGACCTCGACGCGTTCTTCGCGGCCGTGGAGCAGCGCGACAAGCCGTCGCTGCGGGGCAAGGCCGTCGTCGTCGGCGGGCTCGGCCGGCGCGGGGTGGTGGCGACAGCGAGCTACCCGGCCCGGCTGCTCGGCGTCCACTCGGCCATGCCGACGTGGCAGGCCCGGCAGAAGGTGCCGAACGCCGCCTTCCTGGCCGGGCGGATACCTGCCTACCGCCTGCACTCGCAGACGATCTGGTCGACGGTGGCGGGTGCCCACGAGCTGGTCGTACTGCTCGAGCAGGTGGGCATCGACGAGGCCTACCTGGCCCTGGCCACGCCGGTGCCCGACGCCGCGGCCGCTGCGACGTGGGGCCGCGCCGTGCAGGAGGTCGTCTGGGCGGCGACGGGGCTCACCTGCAGCGTGGGCATCGGCACGACCAAGCTGGCCGCCAAGCTCGCCAGCGGGCGGCGCAAGCCGTTCGGGGTGACGGCCTGGACGACCGAGCAGATGCTCGCCGAGATCGGTCCGGGCCCGCTGACGATCCTGCCCGGTGCGGGGCCGGTGACCGCGGGTAGGCTGGCGGCGCACGGGCTCCGGACGGTCGGCGACCTCGCCGGTGCTGATCCCGACCTGCTGCGCGAGGCCCTCGGCACCGCGCACTCCGGCACGCTGGCCGGGTACGCGCACGGGTTCGACCTGCGTGCCGTGGCGCCACCCGGTCCAGCCAAGTCGGCGTCGTCCGAACGCACCTGGGCCGACGACCTCACTCGACCGGACGAGGTCGCGCGGGCGATCACCGACCTTGCCGGCTCGGCGCACGCCCGCCTGGTCGGGACCCGGGGGCACGCGAGGAACGTCACGATCAAGGTGCGCTACGGCGACTTCACCGAGCTGTCGCGGCAGATGACGTTGCCCGAAGCCACCAGCGCCCTCCCGGCCCTGCTGGCCTGCGCCCAGGAGCTGGCCGCGCAGGTGCCGGTCGGCATCGGCATCCGGCTGCTCGGTGTCGGCTACGGCGGCCTGACGTCGACGGCCCAGCTGGCCCTCGACCTCGCAGCCGCCGAGTCACGCTCGCAGACGTCGGCCCCCGACGTGGACATGGTCGGTAGTCCGGTGGACGAGACGACCGGGCCCGACGACGCGGAGGAGGTCGTAGGAGCCGAGGTGGACGAGCGAAGCCAGCCAGGCACCGACGTCGTCCACCCCGAGCACGGGCGGGGCTGGGTGCTGGGCGTGCGCGGCGGGTCGGCGTCGGTGCGGTTCGAGCACGCCGCGTCCGCACCGGCCCGCACGCAGGGTGTGCGACTGACCGGGGGGCTGCGGCACGCCTCCCCCGCGCCCCCCAGCCCCCCGCAGGGTCCTTCCCCGTGGGCCGACTGACCGACCACCACGAGGTCCCACGCTCATCGCGCGAGCACGACGGGCTGCCGCAGGATCGTCCGGAGCCGGTCGGCCCGCGTCCGGCGAGGGTCGCTGAGGTAGACCTCGTGGTGCTTCCCGGTCCTGCGCAGCGACTGCGAGGGGATGAACTCGTCGTGCAGCGCAGCGAGCACGGGCGCTTCGTCGTCGTAGGACCCGACGTGCAGCGTCTGCGCGCTCAGGCCCTCGTCGAGCGGGGCCAGGCGCAGGACGTCGAGCGCCGGGGCGCGGCGCCTGCGCTCCACCGTCCGGCACGCGGCGCCGACGTGCTCCTCGGTCAGCCAGTCGGGCACCAGGATCATCGTCGTCCAGTCCCAGCACGTCTTGTCCCGAGCGGTGGTGAACGCCGCCATGTCGTCGGACCACCAGAGGGCCTCGAGCGGCGGCACCACGTAGTCACGGCCGAGGTCGTCCTTGCTGAGGAACTTCAGCGCGTAGGCCACGGGGTAGACGGTCGCCAACGCCACCTCGTAGTCCGTCGAGGTGTTGGGGTCGCCGTGGCCGTCGACCATCAGGTACCGCAGCGGGGGGACAGTGACGACCTCAAACCTCCCATGTGGAGCGGAGTACGTCGAGATCTCCTTCGTCAGAACGGTCTTCACGAGGTTGCTCTCAGAGTCCGTAGGTCTCGAGCAGCCGGAGCCACACCTCGCTGGTGGTCGGGTAGCTCGGGACGGCGTGCCAGAGCCGGGTGAGGGGGACCTCGCCGACCACGGCGACCGTGGCGGAGTGCAGCAGCTCCGCGACGTCGGGCCCGACGAAGGTGACGCCGACGAGCACGCCGCGGTCCTCGTCCACGAGCATCTGGGCCCAGCCGCGGTAGGCGTCGTCGTGCACGGAGGCCCCTGCCACGTTCGCGATGTCGTACTCGACCGACCGCAGGTGGGGGAAGCGCTCGCGCGCCTCCTCGGCCGTGGGACCGACCCAGGCGACCTGGGGGTCGGTGAAGACCACCTGCGGGATCGCGTCGTGGTCGGCGGTGGCGACCTCGGCGGACCACGGCGCGGGCAGGTCGCTCGGCCCGAGGGTTCCCTCGTGGCGGGCCAGGAGGGCCGCCCCGACGGCGCGGGCGGCGTACTTGCCCTGGTGGGTCAGCGGTGCCCGGCCCGTCACGTCACCCGCCGCGTACAGCCAGGTGAGGCCCTCGACCATCCCGGTGTCGTCGACGGTCACCGGCTTCCCGGGCTCGATCCCCCACTCCTCCAAGCCGATCCCGCCCGTCGCCGGTCGCCGACCGGTGGCGACGAGCAGCCGTTCTCCGGTGACGGTGCTGCCGTCGTCCAGCTCGACCACGACACCACCGCCGTCGGCCGCCGCCACGCGGGCCACCTCCGCCTCGTCCCGCACCTCGATCCCGTCCTCGCGCAGGGCCTCTGTGATCAGCTCCGCGGCCCGCGGCTCGGCGCGCGCGAGCAGGCGGCCGCGGCTGACGAGTGTCACGGTGCTGCCGAGCCGCGAGAAGGCCTGTGCCAGCTCGACTCCCACGACACCGCCACCGAGGACGACGAGCGACTCCGGTACCGCGTGGGTCGATGTGGCGTCCCGACTGGTCCAGAACTCCACCTCGTCCAGTCCTGGGACGGGCGGGGTGACCGGCTCCGAGCCGGTGCAGACGACGACCGCCACGTCCGCGTGGACGGTGACGCTCCCGCCGTCCGCGGAGGTCACGACCACCTCCCGCTCGGCGGCGACCCGGGCCTGTCCGCGCAGGAGGTCGATGCCGGCGGACAGGACCCACGCGACCTGCCCCTGGTCGTCCCAGTCGCTCGCCACGCCGTCGCGCCGGGCCAGCACGGCCTCGACGTCGACCGAGCCGGTGACCGCAGCGGCCGCCCCCGGCACCCGGCGCGCCTCGGCGATCGCCTGGGTGGGCCGCAGCAGCGCCTTGCTCGGCATGCAGGCCCAGTAGGAGCACTCCCCGCCGACCAGCTCGCGCTCGACGAGCAGGCAGCGCAGGCCACCGGCCGCGACCCGGCCGGCGACGTTCTCGCCCACCGCGCCGGCCCCCACGACCACGACGTCGTACCGCAGGTGGTCCGGCTCGGTCGTCACGGTCTGACCTGATCGGGTCTCGGTCACCAGGAGCTCCTTCGTCGTCGAGCGTGTTCCTGCATCCGACCAGGGTGGGCCGTTCACCGCAATCCTCGAGGCGGGCCCATCACACCCGGTGTGACAGGCTGCTCCGGTGCTGCCGTCCAGGATCGTGAGCACCGACTTCCACACCGGTGGCGAGCCGTTCCGGATCGTGGCCGAGCCACCGTTGGCGCTGCCGGGCGCGACCGTCGCGGAACGTCGCGCACGCGCGATCCAGGACCCCGAGGTGCAGGCCCTGCGAGCGCTGCTGTGCTCGGAGCCGCGCGGCCACGCGGACATGTACGGCGGCTTCGTGGTCCCCCCCGACGACGACAGCGCGCACCTCGGCGTCCTGTTCTGGCACAAGGACGGCTTCTCCACCGCGTGCGGCCACGGGACGATCGCGCTCGGCGTGTGGGCGGTGGAGACCGGCCGGGTCGCGGCGCCGGAGGACGGCAGCGTGGACGTCGTGGTCGACGTGCCGTCCGGCCGGGTCACGGCGCGGGTGCACCGACGTGGCTCCCGCGTCGTGGCGGTCGACTTCGTCAACGTCCTGAGCCGGGTGGTCGCTCGCGACGTGCGAGTGACGACGTCCCGCGGCGAGGTGACGGTGACCCTGGCGTACGGCGGCGCCACGTACGCCACGCTCCCGGCCGCCCAGGTCGGCCTGTCGGTCGCACCCGAGCACCTCGGCGAGCTGATCGCCCTCGGGCGCGAGGTGAAGTGGGCGCTGGACGGCAGTGAGCACGCCGTGCACCCCGACGACCCGCGGCTGGACGGGGTCTACGGGACGATCTGGTTCGACGAGCTCGGTGGCGGCGACGGCCTCGTGCACCAGCGCAACGTGACGGTCTTCGCGGACGGCGAGGTCGACCGCTCCCCGTGCGGCTCGGGGACCTGCGCCCGGCTCGCGGTGCTCTCCGAGGACGGACGCCTCCCCGAGGGGGCGGTGCTGCGGCACGACTCGATCGTCGGCAGCACCTTCACCGGACGGGTGCTCGAGGTGGTTGACGTCGACGGTGGTCGCCAGGTGGTGCCGCAGGTGACAGGGATGGCCTACCGCACAGGGGAACACGTGTTCCTCGTCGATCCGCACGACCCGCTCGTCCCCGGATTCGTGCTGCGATGAGGTTCCTGGACGCGGACGCGGTCTCCGCCCTGGGACCGGTGGCCGCCGTGCTCGCTATCCAGGACGCGCTGCGCGCCGGGCTCGACCCCGCTGCCGACCCGCCGCGAGTCGGTGTCGACCTCTCCCACGGCCAGTTCCTGCTGATGCCGTCCGAGGTGCCGAGGGCGGTCGGCGTCAAGGTCGTGACGGTCGCGCCGGACAACCCGGGCCGCGGCCTCCCCCGCATCCACGCCACCTACCTGCTGCACGACCGCGAGACGCTCGAGCTGCGTGCCGTGCTCGACGGCACCGCCCTGACGACCCTGCGGACGCCCGCCGTCTCCGTGGCCGCGGTGCTCCCGGTGCTGCCCGACCGGCCACTGCGGGTCGCGGTGATCGGCGCGGGGCCGCAGGCCGTCGCGCACACGAGCACCCTGGCGGCGCACCGCTCCCTGGAGCGGGTCACCCACCTGACGCGGGACCCGACCCGGAGCCCGGTGGCCTCGGTCCGGCTGACCACGACCGAGGCCGACGACGCGCTGCGGACGGCCGACGTCGTCGTCTGCGCCACCGCGGCCCGCTCACCGCTGTTCGACTCGGCGCTGCTGCGTCCGGACGTCGTCGTCGTGGCCGTGGGGTCGCACGAGCCCGACGCCCGCGAGCTGGACTCGGCGCTCATGGGTCGGGCCACGGTCGTGGTCGAGGACGTCACGACCGCGCTGCGCGAGGCCGGCGACGTCGTCCTCGCGATCACCGACGGAGCCCTGGCC
>JBBQSN010000013.1:0-32293 GCA_038213835.1 Actinomycetales bacterium | reverse complement strand
TCCCCGTCCTGGCGATCCTGCTCGTCACCAGCGAGTGGTCCCAGCGCTCGGCGCTGATCACCTTCGGCCTGGAGCCGCGCCGCGGCCGCGTGGTCGTCGCCAAGCTGCTCGTCGCCCTCGTCGCCACCGTGGTCACCCTGCTCGTCGCCGCGGTCGTCGCCGCGGCAGCGACCGCCGTCGCGGTGGGCACCCACGACCTGGTCGACCCGTGGGACGTGACGACCGCCGGCGTCGCCAACGCCGGCATCGTCCTGCTGCTCGGGCTCCTGATGGCGTTCGCGTTCGGCATGGCCCTGATGAGCTCGCCGGCGGCGATCGTCCTGTTCTTCGTCCTGCCGACGGTGTGGACGCTCGTGGCCTCGTTCGTCCCATGGATCCGCGACAACCTGCAGGAGTGGGCGGACCTCGGCGCCGCGACGGGCCCGCTGTACGGCTCTGAGTGGGCCACCGGTGGGGAGTGGCTGCGGCTCGGCGTGGCCGGCGCCATCTGGGTGCTGACGCCGCTGGCGTTCGGCGTCTGGCGGCTGCTGCGCTCCGAGGTGAAGTAGCGCTCGCCGCGGACTCGCAGCAGATCGATCGGCCCGGGCCCCGTCGGGGGGAGCCCGGGCCGACCTGCGTGCGGCACCAGCGCGGCACCTGAGCGGAACGGTCGCGGCATACTGCGGCCCATGAGGTTCGCAGCGTCCGTGGTCCTGGGCGGGAAGACCGCCACCGGCATCGAGGTGCCCGCAGAGGTGGTGCAGGCGCTGGGCCAGGGCCGCCAGCGGGTCCCGGTGACGGTGACCATCGTGACCCTCGGCTCGTACTCCTACCGCGCCACGATCGCGCCGATGGGCGGCTCCTCCTGGATCCCGCTCGCGGCCGCGCACCGCGAGGCCGCCGGCCTGGCGGCGAACGACTCGGTCGAGGTCGACCTCGAGCGCGACGACGCCCCTCGGTCGGTGGAGGTGCCGGCCGACCTCGCTGTCGCCCTGGCCGCGGCACCCGGCGCGCAGGCGGCCTTCGAGGCGCTCTCCTACAGCAACCAGCGACGGCACGTGCTGTCGGTCGAGGGAGCCAAGACCGACGAGACCCGCACCCGGCGCCTGGCCAAGGTCGTCGCCGAGCTGGCGGGGCCGCGATGAGCCCGAGCCTGGTCGTCCCGCACCGGTTCCACGGGCCGCCTGCCTCGGGCAACGGGGGCTGGTGCGCCGGCACGCTCGCCGCGTACCTGCCGGGCGGTCCGGTCCGGGTCCGGCTGCACGCCCCGCCGCCGCTCGCCGTCCCGCTCGCGGTCGAGGTCGCCGACGGCACCGCCGTGGCGTCCGGGCAGGACGGCTCGCCGGTGCTCACGGCGACCCGGGTCCCCGACCTCCCCGCCGTGCCGGACCCCGTCGACCTGGCGACCGCCGAGGCCGCCTCCGGCGGCTACGACGGCCTGGCCGACCACCCCTTCCCGACCTGCTTCGTCTGCGGCCCCGACCGGCTCCCCGGCGACGGCCTGCGCCTCACCCCCGGCTGGCTGCCCGACCGACCGGGCGAGACCGCCTGCGCCTGGGTGCCCGACGACACCGCCGACCTGGCCCAGACCTGGGCCGCGCTGGACTGCCCCGGAGGCTGGTCCGGTGGCCTCGCCGGCCGCCCGATGGTGCTCGGGACGATGACCGCCGGCGTCCTGCGTCCCGCGCTCCCCGGCGAGCGCTGCGTGGTCGTCGGCCGCCACCTCGGCACCGAGGGCCGCAAGACCCGCACCGCCACCGCCCTGTGGGCCGTCCGGACCGCCGACGACGCGGCGGCCCCCGAGCTGCTCGCGAGCGCCGACCACATCTGGGTGCAGGTCGACCCCGCCGGCTTCGGCGTCTGAGACCCCCTCCCCGGATCGTGCACCCGGCCCACGTGGTCTTCACCACGCCCACCGGGCGTGCGATCAGGGACGCAGCACCCGCAGGTCGGTGGGGCCCGGCTCGACGCCGAGCTCGGTGCGGAGCCGTCGCAGGTCCAGCACCCGGCTCACCCCGACGTGACTGAGCGCGTACCGGGTGAGCGGCGGCGGCTCAGAGGCACGACGACCCCGGGCCGCGCCCTCGAGCAGGCTCGCCAACCCGTACGCCACCGGGAACGGCAGGTGGAACCGCCTCGGTGCAGCGCCTTTCGCGGCCCGGAACACCTGGTCGAGCGCCTGAGCCAGCGGCAGCGGCTCGGCGTCGGCCACGTTGACCGGTCCCGTCACCGACGACAGCACCGCGACCGCGCAGACCCGGGCCAGCAGGTCGACCGACGTGAGGTGCACCTGGGTGCCCGCCGAGCCGGGGACCACGAGCACGCGCCGACCGCGCACCTCACGGGCGGCAGCGAGGATGCGCGGCAGCAGGGTGGGGTCACCGGGCCCGTAGACGGCGTGCGGGCGCAGCACCACCGTGTCGCGCCCTGCGGCGGCCGCCGCGGCGACGACGTCCTCCGCCTCGCACTTGGCCCGCGCGTACGGGCCGGCCCAGGTGCCGGCCGGGCCCGCGGCCTCGCTCACCCGTCCGCGCCGCCAGGGCGGGTAGACGCTGGCCGACGACACGTGCACGAACCGCGCGTCCGGCCAGGTGGCCAGGACCGTCCGGGTGCCCTCGACGGTGACGGGACGCTGGAGGGCCAGCGGCGCCCAGTCGTCCACCGTCGCGGCGCAGTGCACGACGGCGGCGATGTGCGGCGGTCCGGCGAGCGCGCCGTCGGCGAGGTCCCAGCTCCTGTAGTCGACCGCCGACGCCAGGTGATCCGGTCGGGGACGACGGCCGTACCCGACCACCTCGTGCCCGGCTCGCAGCAGCGCGGTGCACGCCGCCGCCCCCACGAACCCGCTTGCCCCCGTGACGGCCACCCTCACCGGCGTCTCCCGAGGGAGCCGAGCACCCGCTCGCGCAGGACGTCCTTGTCGACCTTCGCCGACCGGCCGGAGGTCGGCAGGTCGGCGTGCACCAGCACGTGGTCGGGCAACCAGGCGGCGTCGAGCACCGACGGGAGCCGGCGCCGCACGTCGTCGGCGAGCGAGCTCGGGGCACCGTCGGCCGCGACCAGCACCAGGACGACCTGCTCGTCGGCCGTCACGGGGTCGGGCAGGCCCACCATCGCGGCGGCGGCCACCCCCGGCAGCGCCTCGACCAGGGGCTCGACCAGCGCCGGGTAGATGTTGGTGACCCCGCGCAGCAGCATGTCCTTGACCCGGCCGCGCAGCTCGAGCCGACCGCCCGGGAGCCGTCGGACGAGGTCGCCGGTGGCCACCTGCCGGGCCGGAGGTCCACCGAGGTACCCCGGGCTGACGTGGGGCCCGGCCACGAGCAGCTGGCCGGTCTCGTCGGTACCGAGCTCGGTGCCGGGGACGGGACGGCCGAGCAGCAGCCCTACGCGCGGCACCCTGGAGTGCGCGAGCAGCTCGTCGCCGTCCACCGTGGCGACCGGGAGGGCCTCGGTGAGCCCGTAGATCCCGACCACCCGCGCACCCGGGACGGCGGTGCGAAGGCGTCGCACCACAGCGGCTGTCACCGGCGCACCTCCCATGGCGAGCAGCCGCAGCGACGGCGGCAGCGCACCCGAGGCCCCCGCCTCGTCGAGCGTGGCAGGGACGCCGTACGCGACCGTGGCCGACCGCTCGGCGGCGGTACGGGCGAAGCTCGCGCCGTCGGCGCCCAGCGGTGAGAACGACCAGGTGGCACCGGCCACGAGGACAGGCAGCCCCAGCATCATCTGGTCCGTGTGCACGACGTCGTCCGGACGCAGCCCGAGCCGCGGCAGCAGCGCGTGCAGCCCGGCCGACAGGGTGGACCGGGTGTGCACGACGGCCCGCGGAGCCGCCGTGGTCCCCGAGGTGAAGACGACCAGCGCCGGGGCGTCCGGACGCGGGGCCGGCGGATCGACCGCAGCCTGCTCGCGCAGGAGCGTCCTCCACCGCAGCGCGTCCCGTGGGACTCCCGGTAGCCACCCGCCGGGGACCACGACGTGGCGCAGTCCCGGCGCGCGCAGGTCCGGCAGCGCGAGCCCGCGCCGTGCGACCAGCCGTCGCAGCGGACCCGTCGTGGCGAGGTGCACGAGCGGCTCGGCCATCGTCCACCGAGGGCTGGCCGCCTCGAGACGAGCTGACGAGAGCGCCTCTCCCGCACCGGGGTCCGCTACGATCACCGTTCCACCAGCCGCTACGACCGAGAGGGCCGCGACCACGGCGGACGGGCTGGGTCGCACGGCGAACAGGACGCCGTCACCAGGCTCCATCCCCGCGGCCGCGAGGGCCGCCGCACCCCGGCGGACCTGGTGGGCGAGCTCCCCGTAGGTGAGCACCCGGTCGTCCGCGCCGACCGCGGCCACGTGGCCGGGCACGCGGCGACCGTGCCCCAGCACGGCCTCGACCAGGTCGGGGGCGGTCACGGCTCGTTCCTCGCCGTGGACTGCGCCCTGCGCCTGTCGGTTCCCTCGCTCCGCTCGCTCACGCAGAGGCTCCGGTGGCGAGCACGAGCCGACGGTACGCCGGGACGAGCACCCGCGACGCCGGCTCGCGCCGCACCACCCGCACCGGGCCCGCCACGGCGTGGGCGTCCACCACGGCACCGACGATCGCCTCGAGCTCGGCCTGGGCGAGCGAGGCGCCGAGGCAGTAGTGCGGCCCCGCTCCGAACCACAGGTTGCGGGCCGCGACCGGGCAGGCCCGCTCGGGCTGCAGCCCGCCCGGTAGCCGGGTCGCCCACCAGGTCGCCACCAGCACCCGGTCACCGCGCCGGACCCGGACGGGTCCGAGCGACCCCTCGACGGTGGCCCTGCGCAGCATCGCCGGGGACGGTGTGGCGAGCCGCAGCGCCTCGGACAGGAACGGACGGAGCAGGTCGGGGTCGCCGGCCACGTGGTCGAGAAGCCCGGCGTCGTGCAGCATCGCGACGGCGCGGGGCGCGGCGCTGGTCATGGTCTCTGTGCCGGTGAGCAGCAGCACGGCCGCCAGTGACGGTGCCTGCGAGCGCGAGATACCCAGCGCAGGAACGCGTCCCAGCACGCTCCCGGCCCCTTCGGCACGGTCGTAGGCCGCTGTCGCGGCCCGCGTCATCGGCGCGAACAGCTCACGCACCCGGGCCACCTGGGACGCACTCAGCCGCCGTGTGCCCAGCCCGACCATGCCGAGCACCTCGTCCCCCGCTCCGAGCAGGAGGTCGCTGGCGTCGGCGGCGTCGGCCGGAGCGGCGGCCCCGTCGAGCAGGCCCACCAACGAGGCGATCACGGCGGTGGCGGCCCTCCGGGTCACCTCGACGAGATCGACCTCGCGCCCCCCGACGAGGTCGCGGGTCACCTCGGCGAGCGGCGCGGAGAGGACCCGGCAGCACACCTCCTCGGCCGCGGCCGGCGTGAAGAGCCCGTTGAGCGCACGTCGAAGCGTCCGGTGCGCAGGGCCGTCCATGCCGATCAGGGTGCGGTGGCCGAGCACCCCCGCCCACAGCGCACCGGAGGAGCCAGGGCCGTCCTTGCGGTACGAGGGGTCGGTGAGCACCTGACGCACCAGCGCAGGGTCGGCCACCAGCACGCCCAGACCCGGCACCCGACGCGCGGACCGGCCGCGCAGCAGGGCGTCGACGAGCGGGAAGGCGACGGGGTGGGCCGCCCGCATCACGGCGTCCTCGTGCCGCAGCACCTCGGTGCCGCCCTGCGTGACCGGCACGCCCGGCCCCGTCGTCACCGGGGCACGAGCCGGACGTCGACGACGTCCGGGGCGTGGCCGTGGTCGAGGTACCACCGCAGGGTGGCGTGCAGGCCGTAGGCCCGCAGCCTCCGGGCGGACGCCCGGACGACGACGTCGTGGCGGTAGGCCACCCGCTCGGTGACCACCCGGACCCGGTTCACCAGCACGCGGTCCTCGTGCACCTCCTCGATCGCGGTGCGCGGGAAACCACCCGAGGCCAGGTACGCCTCCGCGCTCACGCCGAGGTTGCAGCCCGGGCACATGACGTAGGGGCCGGTGTACGGGCGCCCGACGTCGTCAGCGCCGCGGTTGCTCGGGCGGAACCGGCCGAAGACGGCCGCCCCCGGCACGAGCAGGGGGACGAGCGTGCGCTCCCAGAGCCGCAGCCGGAACTCGTCGGTGCGCGGCAGCATCGGGCCGGTCAGCAGGTCGTCGCCGGCCGCGAAGTGCCGCCTCGCGTTGGCGGTCCAGTCGCGCCGCGGGAGGGTGTCGGCGTCGCAGCGCAGCACGTGCGTGGCGCCACGAGAGATCGCCTCTCGCACAGCGGTGTCCGCGGCCGCACCGGTGCCCTTGAGGGTCTCGGTGACGACGTGGACGCCGATCGGCGCCGAGGCTGCGAACCGCTCGACGACGTCGACGGTGCCGTCGGTGCTGAGGTTGTCGACCACGACGAGCTCGAAGCCGAGGTCGTCCTGCGCTGCGAGGGCGTCGAGCGTGGCCCGGATCCCCTGCTCCTCGTCGAACGCCGGCACGACGACCGACAGGATCACCACCGCAGCACCGTCGTGCCCACGCTGATGCCGCCGGCCAGGCCCACCAGTGCGACGAGCGAGCCACGCTCGATCCGGCCCGTCTGCACCGCCCGCTCGAGCTGGAGCGGCAACGTGACCGAGGCGCAGTTGCCGTGCTCGGCGACCGTGATCTCCAGCAGCTCGCGGTCGATCCCGCAGCGGTCGGCGAAGGCCAGCACGTAGGGGAGCGTCACCTGGTGCACGGCGACGAGGTCGCAGTCGTCCCAACTGATACCGGCCCGGTCGAGCACGCCGGTGAGAACCGCGGGGCCGATCGCCTCGAAGGCCGCCTTGAGGTTCGCCCCGTCGAGGTGGAAGTAGGTGGCGTCGAGGTCGCGCGGACGGCGCGAGCCGCCCCCGGGGAGCGTGCCCGCCGTCCAGGCCGTGGAGTCGGCCGAGTGGCCCTGGGCCAGGATCCCGTCGCCGTCGTCGCACGGCTCCAGCAGGAGGGCGGCTCCGGCGTCGGAGAGCGTGTACCCGGCGAACGACTCGGCCAGCTGGCGCAGGTCGCGCACCTCCCACCGGGTCGCCCGCGAGGGGCTCTCCCCGGTGACGACGAGCACCCTGCGGTGCTGGCCGGTCCGGATCAGCGCCTCCCCCACCTGGACAGCGTTGAGCACGGAGTTGCAGGCGTTCTTGACGTCGAAGACCGGGCAGCGGACGCCGAGCGCGGCGGCCACGATGTGCGAGGTGGCTGGCTCGACCAGGTCCTGCGAGGCCGAGGCGAACAGCAGCAGGTCGACGTCGGCGACGTCGAGGCCCTGGTCGGCGAGCAGCTTGGCCGCCGCGGCGACGGCGAGGTCGGAGGCCTGCCAGTCGTCCGGCATGACGTGCCGGCCGGTGATGCCCGTGGCCCGCAGGACGATGCCGGGCGGAGGCCGGAACCCGGGGCTCGAGGCGCCGATCCGCGCCTCCGACTCCGCGCTGCTGGCCCACCCGGACGGCAGGTGGGTGGCCACCGCCGCGATCCGAGCCCCCGTCGTGACTGCCGCCATGATCCTCGTCCTCCCCCGGGTCGGCCTCGTCGGGCCGGTCCCTCGTCCCCTGTGGGCGCCGCCCGTCGGGGAGGTGCTGGGGTCCTACGGTATGGGCTCGGGCGAGGAGACGAAGGGTCCTCCGCGCAGGACACCGGGGGGACGCGTGCTCTTGACAACGGGCAGCAGGGTGCGGGGCGCGACAGGTGCCGCCTGGTGGGAGCAGCGGCTGCTCGCCGCGGCCGACCCGAGGCTGTCGGCGCTGGTGAACACCGGGCGGCTGCTGGGCCCGGCGTGCGGGGGCGTGCTGCGGGTGCCACGCCTCGGGGTGGTCGTCACCGACGCGGTGCTCATCCGCGAGGTGCTCAACGACCACGGCTCGACCTCGCTGCTCGGCGAGGGCGGTGTCGGGCACCTGTGGGCCCAGGTGCTGGGCGAGTGGGTGCACGACTCGTTCGACGGCCCCGGGCACGTCGACCTGCGTCGGCGCTCGCGCGACCTGTTCACCGAGGCGAACGCCGCCGGCCTCGTCGAGCCGGTCTTCGACGGCCCGATCGCTCGGGCGGTCGCGGCGCTCCGCGCGGGCGGGACGGTCGAGGTCGCCGCGCTGGCCCGCGAGCTGGTGGGCCGGATCATGGTGTCCCTGCTCGGCCTGCGGCTCGACGGCATCGCCGCCGACGACGAGGACCCGCAGCCCTACCTGGACGTCTACGCGTCCGGCGAGCGGCTGGCGTCGCTGGCCGTGGGCACCCAGGCCAGCACGCACCTGTCGGCCGAGACGGTCGAGCGGGCCAAGGGGGTCGTGGCCGAGCTGACGCGCGACGTGCCGCAGGCGTTCCGCCTGTCCTGCACCGACACGCTGCTCGGACGCAGCCGCGCGCTCGGACTCGCCGAGCACGAGGCCACCGGGCTCGCGACGCTGATGCTGGTGGCCGGCACCGAGACCGCAGCGAGGGCGATGGGCCGCACGGTCGCGCTGCTCGCCGACACCGGTCAGGTCGCTGAGGTCGTGGCCGATCCCGCGCGGGTGACGGACGCCGTCCGTGAGGGGTTGAGGGTGAGCACCCCGGCACCGGTGATCGGGCGGAACATCGTGCGGGACACCACGATCGGACGGATGGAGGTGGGCACCGGCGAGCGGGTCGTGCTGTTGACGTACGTGGCCGACAACGCCGCAGGCGGCTTCGACCTGCGCCGCCCGTACGACCCGTCGACCCGGCAGCTCTGGTTCGGCGCGGGACGGCACCTGTGCCTCGGCGCCCCGGTGGCGCGCGCCGAGGTGGCGCACGTGGTGTCGGCCCTGGCGGGCACCGGGCGACCGTGGCGGGTGGTCTCGCGCGAGCCCGCGCGGCGGGTGCTGATCCCCACCTACGCGAGCCTGGTGGTCGAGCTGGCCTGATCGCCCCTGTCACGCGTCGCCGACCTGGCCCTGAGCATCTGGACCCATGTGCGCCGGCCCTCCTCGTCCACCAGGATGGCGCCATGACACCGGGCCCGCCCCGCAGCCGCCGCCGACTGCTGTCGGCCCTCCTCGCCGGGGCCTGCGTCGTCATCACCGCCGTCACCACGGTGCTCGCCCTACGGGGTGCCAGCGGGGTCACGGCGTTGGGCGGCGGGGAGTTCGAGACCGAGTTCATCGACGGCGGGCTCTACGCCTGGGCCTGGCTCACGCTGATCGGGCTCGCCGTCGCCGCCTGGCTCTGGGCGGTCCCGGCACTGATCGGCCTCGGCGCGGTGGTCGCCGTGACGGCGGCCGGGATGGTCGTCGCCGTCCGGCGCTACGCCGACGCCGGATGGGGTGACGGGCTGGAGTACCTCGGGTTCCTGATGCCGATCGGGCTGCTGGTCCTCGGATCGGTCCTCGTGGCCACCGCCGTGGCGCTACGGCGCCGGCGGCGCAGACGGCCCGCCCCTCGGGTGGCCCCGGCCTGATCGCCACCGGTCACGCGGTTGCCCGGCTGACGTCCACGTCGGTGACCTCGATCGCGAGCGCGACCTCGATCGCGCGCACCTGGTCGGCCACGGCGTCCTCGCCGAGCAGCGCTTCCCCCGGGAACATCCGGATCCCGATCCGCCGGTGACGCCCGGCGCCCTCCAGCCGCCACGAGCCGCGCAGCCGCCCGTGGTGCAACAGGACGCAGGCGTAGAGCCCGTTCCCCTGCGTCCAGTACCAGGGCAGGTGCGCGTCGTCGACGAACCGCTGGCGCAGCTTGCTGTCGCGCCCCACGAGCAGCGCGTCGAACTCGGGCAGCAGCCGGGTGCCGGGGTCGGACGAGCCGCCGGGCACGCCCTGTGCGAGGTCGAGGTAGGTCTGGCCGTCCGGTCCGGGCCGGCTCACGAGCTCCTCGCCGAGCGTCGCGATCGCGGCGTCGACGTCGCCGAGCCGGTCGCCGGTGAACCACGCGACGTCGCGCCGGCTGGACGGGCCGTACCAGCGCACGTGCAGCCGCACGACCTCGACCAGGGCAGCCTGCGGGTCGCCGACGACGGCCTCGCGGGAACGCCCGGTCAGGGCGGCGGCGGTGCGGTAGCCGGGCGTCGTCTGCCGGTCCCATCCAGGGGACGCCGGACCCTCGGGCAGCGGCCGGCGCACCAGGGCGGTGTGCGAGTGCGCCAGCCCGCGCGCGGATGTCGAGGCCAGCCCTGCGGCCTCCTCGTGCCCGTGGGCGTCCAGCCAGCCTGCCAGGTGGCCGCGCAGCTCCTCGGGCGTGCGCCAGGCCCCGGCCGCGAAGCGCTCCATCTCGGCCCGCACCTGGCCGACCTCCTCGGCGGTGATGCCCAGACCGCGCTGCCACCACGGCGCCAGCGAGCGGCGCGAGACGGCGTCGAGCAGCTCGTGCTGCTCGGCGGTGCTGGTGTGCACGGTGCCGCGCACCGACGTGCCGCGGACGAGGCCCAGCGACTCGTAGGCCCTCGTGACGGCCGCGAAGTCGGCACCGGGGAGCCGCGACGACACCGTGACGAACGGCGAGCGCGCCACCTGCGACTGCACCGGGCCGGCGCGCCGCACCAGCTCGACCACCGCGTCCGGCCCGCGTCCGCGCACCGCGGGGAACTGCCGGCGCAGCGTCGCGCGGGCGAGCTGGTCCCAGGTGTACGGGCGCAACGTCAGCCCGCCGAACCGCCGAGCCTGGTGCCTTCGTCCTCGACCCAGAGCCCGACCAGGCCGTGGAAGTGGGCCAGGAACCGGTCCTGCTCGTGGGCGGGATAGGTGGCGGCCACGGTGTCGCGCAGCATCCGCTCGAACGAGGGGCCCTGCACCCACTCGTGCACGAGCTCGGGCAGGTGCGCCAGCTGGTCGGCGCAGAACTGGTCGTAGCGCTCGGTCTCGAAGTGCTCGTCCGCCAGCGCGAGGTAGGCGTCGACCTTCTCGTCGTAGGACAGGTCGGCGTCGTCGGCGACCTCGAAGTACCTCGCCGTGCGCAGGTCGAGCTGGGGCTTGCGGCCGCGCACCAGCGCGTAGATCGACCACCGCACCAGCGCCGTGATCGCCCAGGGGAAGTAGTAGTGCAGCGAGGTGACCGCGACGTCCGGGCAGGCGTTCGCGTAGTCGATCGGGTGCACCTCGGTGCCGGCGACGAGCATCTCGGCGGAGTTGAAGTCCCAGCCGAAGAAGGCGTTCACGATCCGGCTGACGGCGGCGCACTCGTGTCCCGCCTGCTCGGCCAGGAAGCCGTGCTCGACCGCGTACCGCTCGTGCATCGGACGGTCCGGCTGGAACTTCATCACCATCGTCTCGGCGCCGATCGACAGCGCCCGGGCGAAGACGTCGTAGTCGACCGTGGCCTGCAGGTGCATCAGCATCTGGCCGGACTCGTCGTAGGCGCGGTGCAGGTCGGCACGGCTGTCGATCCGCGAGACGCCGCGCCAGCCGCCGCCGTCGAACGGCTTCATGTACAGCGGGTAGCCCAGGTCGTCGGCGATGGCGTCCAGGTCGAACGCCTGGTTGTAACGCTCCGAGGTGTATGCCCAGCGGACGTTGTCGACCGGGTTCTTGTACGGGACCAGCACCGTGCGCGGCACCTTGAGGCCGAGCCGGATCATGGCGCAGTAGGCGCTGTGCTTCTCCATCGCCTGGAACGTGAACGGCGAGTTCAGCAGGTAGGTGTCGTTCATCAGCGCGGCCTTCTTCAGCCACTCGCGCGGGTGGTAGTACCAGTAGGCGAGCCGGTCGATCACCAGGTCGGGCCGCACGGCGTCGGTGAGCTCGAACGGCTCGATCGTCAGCCGCTCGCTGGTGAACTCGTGCGTGCGCGAGCCGCCCTGCACCGACCCAGCCATCCGCAGCACGTGCTCGAACGCGTTCGGCCAGTCCTCCTCGGCCCCGAGCAGGAGCCCCACCAGGTGCGTCGTCCGGTCAGCCATGCAGAGAACCTAGAGCAACCTCGGCAGGTGGTGCGCGACCTGCTTGCGCCACCACGGCCAGTCGTGGGCGACGTCGTGGCCCCACTCGTCGAGCTCGCACCAGATCGCCTTCTCCTGCAACAGGTTCGCCATCGTGCGGGTGGACGGCAGCGACCCCGTGGGGTGCACCTCCCACGGCCCCTGGCCCACCACGAGCACCACCCGCAGCCGCGAGCGCAACCACTCCAGGTGCTCGCCGTCCAGGTTCCGGACGTAGTCGGTGGGGTTGGTGAAGTAGGCCGCGTCGCCGCGCTCCCCCCACGCGTGCCACGCCGAGGGGTCGTAGCTGCCGGAGAGGCAGAGCGCGCGGTCGACGACGTCGCCGTGCCGCAGCGCCATCGACAGCGCGTGGAAGGCCCCCAGGCTGCAGCCGGTGGCGAGGATCCCGCGGCCGTCGGCGTCGTACCCGGGCGAGTCGGAGCGGATCAGCGGGACCACGCGCTCGAGCAGCCAGCGCTCGTAGTCCTGGTGCCGGCGCGCCCTCTGCTCGGTCGGCGAGCCGCGGTCGGACCACGACAGGTGGTCGAAGGAGTCGACGCAGTAGAGCTTGACCCGGCCCTGGTCGAGCATCGGGCGCAGGGCGTCCACCATGCCGTTGTCCTCGTAGTCCCAGGCGCGGCCCTGCTCGGACGGGAACACCAGCACCGGTCGGCCGTGGTGCCCGTACCGCACCACGGTGCCCGGCCGGTCCAGGCCCGGCAGGTCGAGATCGAGCTGGTCACGCTCCATCGGGCCTCCAGAGCCGTTGCAGGACGGTGGTCAGGCGCGGGTCGAGCACGTCGCGCCAGGACGTGTAGTTGTGCACGTCGGGGTGCTCGACCCAGTCCACGTCGATGCCGATCAAGGACAGGTGGGTCGACATCACCCGGTTGCAGTGCACGTTCTCCTCGGTGGCCCCGCACGACATCGCGACCAACGGCGTCGAGGGCGGCCGCTTGGCAGCGAGCACCTGGGAGACGAAGCCGGTCACCTCGGCGTAGTACTCGAACTCGCTCTCCTGCGGGTCGGTGTCGGGCGTGAAGAACGACCCGGACTGCAGCACCAGGCCACCGAAGGTCCCCGGATGGGTCCACTCGACGTGAAGCGCAGCCAGTGCGCCGAGGCTGGCACCGACCAGGACGAGCTCACCGGTGGTGGCGTACGTCTCGCGCAGGAACGGCGCCAGCGAGGTGGCGACGGCCTCGGCGTAGGCCGGGTTGGCGGCGTACCGCTCGTTGCGGTGCCCCGGGGTCAGCAGCACCACCCGCATCGGCGGCAGGTCGCCGGTCGCCACCCCGGCACCCACCAGGTGGGTGAGGCCGGCGAACATCGCGTACTCGGCGCCGTCGTGGGCCACGAGCATGGGCAGCGGCACGGTCGGTCCGGCGTCCTCGGGGGCCCACACCATCAGGTCCATCGTCCCGACGGCGGTGGCGGACAGGTGGTGGTCGGCCACCGACCACGGCACCGACTCCACCTCGGTCCACGCCGGGACCCGGTACCCGGGCAGGGCGAGCCAGGACTTGTCGCCGAAGGCCCCACCCACCACGTTGGGGTTGGTCGGGTCAAGGCCCCACCAGGTCTCCCCGCCGGCGAGCACCCCCGCGTACGTGTACTCCAGCCGGTGGACGGAGGGCCGCGGCACTCGCAGCTCCCAGCCACCCTCGACCCGGGTGAAGTCCAGCTGCTCGCCGGGCACCCCGATCTCCTGCCAGAGCCGCAGCGAGACCAGCTCTTCCGCCGGGTCGGCGTGGCGGAAGACCAGCTCGTTGCCCTCGACCTCGCTCACCCAGCGGCGGGCGGGTGGCTCGTCGGCGCCCTCGGGAACGTGCGGGACGGCAGGCTGGGGCACCGCACCACGGTAGTGCCCCACTGCTCGCTCCACCCTGCGAGGCGGGCGCGCCGGGCGCGGAGCGAGGCGATGGAGCAGCCTGGTCCCCAGGAGAGCGGGACGTCTCCGGCTCCGCGTCAGGGCTGGGGTTCGCGGGCGTCGTAGGCCCAGAACCGGGGCTGGCGCAGCGCCAGCAGCACCACCACGACCACCACGGCGATGCCGCCGAGGATCGCGGCGAGCGCCTCGCCGGTCGCGTCGCCCAGCGTCCCGAGGAACAGGTCGCCGAGGCGGGGACCGCCCGCCACGACGACGATGAACACGCCCTGGAGGCGTCCGCGCATGGAGTCGGGGGTGGCCGTCTGCAGGATGGTGTTCCGGAACACCGACGAGACGGCGTCGCTCGCACCGGCCAGCGCCAGGCACCCGGCGGCCGGCCAGATGGTCCAGTGCGCGCTGCCGTCCGGCAACGGGCCGGGCGAGGACGCGACCACCAGCCCGAAGGCCGTGATCGACGCACCCCAGGCCAGCACCGCCCAGATCACCGCCCGCCCCTGGTGCCGGACGCTTCCGAGCGGCCCGGACAGCAGGCCGGCGCCGACGATGCCGACGGCCATGCCGGCCGAGAGGACGCCGACGGTCTGCGCGCCGCCGCCGATGATCGACGTGCCGATCGCCGGCAGCAGCACCCGCGGCATGCCGAGGATCATCGCGGCGAGGTCGACGAGGAACGTCATCCGCACGTTGGGTCTGGTGCCCAGGTAGCGCAGTCCCTCCACGACCGAGCGCAGCCCGGGACGGCTGACCTCCCCCTCGGGTGGGATCGACGGCAGCCCGGCCAGCAGGAACAGCGTGACCAGGAGCAGCAGCACCTCGGCGCTGTAGGCCCCCTCGTAGCCCCACCAGCCGATGAACAGGCCCGCGAGCAGCGGGCCGATCATCATCCCGGAGCCCATCGTGAGGCTGCCCAGGGCGTTCGCGGACGGCACCAGCTCCCTGACCAGCAACCGCGGGATGATCGTCGACCGCGCGGGCGAGTTGATCCCGAACAGGCCGTTCTGGAAAGCGACCAGGACGTAGAGCACCCAGACGTTCTCGAGCTGGGCCCAGGCCTGGGCCGCGAGCACGATCGAGACCAGGACGATGCCGGTCGTGGAGAAGATGACGACCGTGCGGCGGTCGTGGGCATCGACGACCGAGCCGCCGTACAGCCCCATCGCCACCAGCGGCACCAGAGCGAACAGCCCGACGAGACCGACCGAGAAGGTCGAGCCGGTGATGTCGTAGACCTGCAGCCCGACCGCGGTGGTGGTGAGGTGCGTGCCGATCCCGGACAGGAAGGCCCCCGCCCAGAGCCGCCGGTAGGGGACGCTCACCCGCAGCGGCGTGAGGTCGGCGAGCAGGCGGGGCACTGCCTCATCCTGCCTCGGGGCCGGGGGGAGGGCGCGGGCGGGACGGGCAGCGGAAC
This sequence comes from Actinomycetales bacterium, assembly GCA_038213835.1. GTDB lineage: Bacteria > Actinomycetota > Actinomycetes > Actinomycetales > CAWJMD01 > JBBQSN01. The sequence goes on along the minus strand of JBBQSN010000013.1, from coordinate 17,169 downwards.
CGGCGCGGGCAGGGAACAGCCCACGGGGTCCGGCCCTCACCCGAGAAGGAGGGACCGGAGCTCGCTGTGGACGATCAGCGACCCCGTGGGCTGCGGTGACTGCCGGGGACTGCCGGTAGTCCGCCCATGTCGAGCGGGCTGCTAGCGCGCAGCCACCTCACGCGTCCATCGGTTCTTCACGACCGGGACCACCTCCTTTCTCGTGTCCGATCACGCTACGTCGCAGGTCCGCGGAGCGCCAGGGGTTATGCAGGTTCTGCGCCTGGTCCCGGGCCGGTCGCGCATACTGCGGGGGTGCTGACCGAGCTGCGCAGGCCTCGGGCGCTCGTCGACGGGGACGTCGTCCGGGTCGTAGCCCCCTCGGGCCCGATCGACCCGGACCGGCTCCAGGCGGGCGCCCACGTCCTGGAGTCCTGGGGGCTCCAGGTCGAGGTCGGCGAGCACGTGCTCGGTCGGACCCGGCACGGCTACCTGTCGGGGAGCGACTCCGAGCGCGCCAGCGACTTCGTCCGGGCCTGGTGCGACCCCTCGGTGGCAGCCGTGATGTGCGCCCGCGGGGGGTACGGCGTCCACCGGATGCTCGACCTGATCGACTGGTCCGCCCTGCGGTCGGCCCGCCACGACGACCCGCCACCGGCGCTCGTGGGCTACAGCGACGTCACCGCGCTGCACGAGGCGGTGGGTGTCGAGCTCGGCGTCGCCAGCCTGCTCGGGCCGATGGTGGCCTCGTACCGGTTCCACGAGGACGCGGTCTCCCAGCAGCACCTGCGCGACACCCTGTTCGGCGCCGATCCCGGCCCGATCACCGGCGCGGACGTCCGCACGCTCGTGCCCGGCACCGCGCAGGGCCCGCTGGTGGGCGGGACGCTGACGCTGCTGGCAGCAAGCACCGGTGGGCGCTCCTCGCGCCGCTCGCTCGAGGGCGCCCTGCTCGTCCTCGAGGACGTCGACGAGCCCACCTACCGGCTCGACCGGGCGCTCACCCAGCTGCGGCGCACCGGCGCCCTGGACGGCCTCGCCGGCGTGGTGGGCGGCATCTGGGCCGAGTGCGGCGACCCCGACACGATCGACGACCTGCTGCTCGACCGGCTCGGCGGCCTCGACGTCCCGATGGTCAACGGCGTCGACGTCGGCCACGGCGTGCGGCACCTGACCGTCCCGTTCGGGGTCTCGTCCCGGCTGGACGCCGACCGCGGGCTGCTCGTGCCGGGCCGCGCCACGAGGGGCTGACCGGACGATGCTCCCCCGTGACCGTGCCGGACTCGTCCTCGGAATCCCACGACGCGAGCGGCACCTGCCCCGTCCGGCGGTACCCGAGCCGCTCGTACAGCGTTGCGGCACGAACGTCTCGGTCTCGACGCCAATCCGCACGCGACTGACGCCACGACGTCGGGCCGCCTCCTCCAACGCGTGGACCAGCACGGCCCCGAAGCCGTGAGACCGCCGCTCTGGGTCGGTGGCCAGCCGGTACAGCGAGCTCGACCCTGGTGCTCGAGGTGGTCGATCCCTCCGATCGCGACGACGCGTCCGTCGTCGTCCAGCACGGCCAGGTAGTCGACCTCCTCGGCGGCGACCCTCTCGAGCTCGCGGGCCACGTACCGCAGGTGCGTGGGCGCACCGGCGAACGCGCACGCAGGCAGGTCCGCCGGCGTCAGCGGTCTCGTCGTCGGCACGGGACGAACCCAGCCTCCGCCTCGGCGGCCGCGCGTCAGTCCTCGTGTTCCCTGGTCCGTCCCTCGCGTCTGCCGGAGATCCGGCGGTTCACCGAGAACAGCTGTCCCAGAACGGGCATCAAGACGATGTTCAACCCGTGGAGGACACCGATGATGACCAGGATGCCTGCGATCCGGGTAAGCTCGACCGCCACCATCCGGGGGGTGACATCGCCGGCGTACCCCGTCCACGCGCTCTGGTCCACGTGCACGGTGGCGAGCACGTAAGCGGTGAAGATCAGGTAGTAGACGATGTCGGTCAGCACGATGTAGCTCTTGCCGGTCTGCGGGGTGTCGTGGAAGACGTCAGCCGCGTAGGCCCGGCCGAAGCGCTTGATGAACGGGCCGAGCCACAGCGCCAAGCCCACCAGCAGGACGGTCGTGGCGAGCTCGAGGATCCACCAGGGCATGAGCATCCGTCCGTTCTCTCGGGGGGTCAGGACAAGCACGAGCACGACGAGCAGGACGAGCACGCCCACGCCGACGCCGAGGGCCCGTCGTGCGGCCCTGCGGCGGGAACGGTCACCTTCGACGGCGTCGACGACCCGCGCGAACAGGTCGGGGGACGGCGCCGCGACCATCGTCGGCCGCAGGGCCCGGCGCAGTCGCTGGTCGGTCGAGGACCCGTCGGTCCGTCCGGCTGTCATCGGGTCGCCTCCAGATGGTGCTCCAGCGCACGCAGGCCGCGACGCAGGTGGGTCTTGACCGAGTTGGGCGAGAGGCCGAGGGCGTGCGCGACGTCGTCGACCCCCATCTCGAGGTAGTAGCGCATGACGATGCAGTCGCGTTGACGCGGAGCCAGCGCGCGCAGGGCGGCGAGCACCTCGCGCCGGTCCTCGTCCTGGGCGACGAGGTCCTGGGCCGAGGGTTCCTCGGGGACGGCGGGCGGGCGGTGGCGTCGCGACACGAAGCCGCGCCGGTTGTGGTCGCGCGCGAGGTTCACCACGATGGTGCGCAGGTAGGCAGCGGCTCGCTCGGGATCACGGATTCGGTGCCCGCTGCGGGCGAGCCGGATGAACGCCTCCTGGACCAGGTCCTCGGCCGCGGTCCGGTCGTCGGTGAACCACCGTGCGACCTGGACCAGGCGTGGTGCCTCGCTGCGGAACAGGCCCTCGAGGGCGGCCTCCGACCAGGTGCCCGCGACGGGTACGGCGGCGTCGAGGACCGCCGCCTCAGCTGGGACGTCCATCTGCACCTCCGCAGGACAGACGCACGTCCGTGCCCGGCGGGTGACACCGTCCTTGGACCAAGACTGGCACCGTCGCGGCGTCACCCGGCAGGGGGCGTTCGGCCGTCACTGCAGTCGTCGGCCGGCCGTCGGCCGCGCACCCCAGGAGGTCGTCATGTCCCATCGCACCAGCCGTCGTCACGCTCTGGGTCCTGTCGTCGTCGCCGCAGCGGCCTTTGCCGCCCTCGCGTGGTCCGGCGGGCTCGCTGCCGCCGGCCCTGCAGCCGTCTCCCCCATGGCCGGCGTCACCGACCTCGGCGGCGCGTCCGTGAACGGTCTCGCCTCCGCCCGGGCGGGCCTGACCCTCGCTGGGCACCGAGGCCGAGCGGTCGAGGCGGCCACGGCGGTGCTTCGGGTGACCGGGGTGGATCGGGCCCAGGCGGGCCGCACCTTCGGTGCCCACCTGCACACCGGGCCCTGTGTCGCGGGGGACGGCGCCGCGGCTGGGCCGCACTACAACCACGACGTGGCCACCGGCCGGCTGCCGGTCGGCGTCGACCGGACGACCGAGGTCTGGCTCGACCTCACGGTGACGCCCGGTGGGTCGGCGACGACAGTGACGCACGTGCCTTTCACCCCGTCCGGCGGTCAGCGGTCGGTGGTGCTGCACGCCCTGCCCACGGACGCGGCCGGCCTGGCGGGTGCCCGGCTCGTGTGCCTCCCGGTGACCTGGTGAGCACGACCGAGCGGCTCGCACCGGCCGTGCTCCGCGGAGCAGCCTCAGGAGCCGTCCTCGGCGCGGCGTGGGGTGTCCTGGCGCGGGTCTGGATGCGGACCGTCTCCACCGACCCCGGGTTCACGTGGTCGGGGACGCTCTACGTCATCGGTGCCTTCACGGGTGTGGGGCTGCTGGTCGGCGTCGTGCGTGCGCTCCGGGTGCGGGGCGCACCGTCGGCGTGGAAGTTCCTGCTGGTCCCCGGTCTGCTGCCGTTCGCCGGGGCAGGGCTCCTTCTCCTCCCGCCGGCGCTGTTCGGGGCATGGGCGCTCGGCGGACGCGGACCGCGGTGGGCGCACACCGTCGTGCTCGTCGCCGCGCTCCTCGCCTTCCCCGCGGCGGTGTGGTTCCTTCTCACCCCCGCCTCCGACCGAGCGGTGCTGGACGGCCCCACCGTCGTGCTCGGCCTCGTGGTCGTCGAGGGCCTGCTCGCGTGGGGCCTGTCCGAGGTGTTCCGGACGCACAGCCCGCGACCCGAGGCGTCAGGGCTGGAGCCGGCTGCCGTTCCACGACTCGACGTCGTCGAGGGGAGCCGGTAGTCCGGTGGCCGTGCGCCAGGTCCAGCGGTCGTGCAACCGGTTGCGTTGACCCGCCCAGATCTCGACCTCGACCGGACGGATCCGGTAACCGCCCCAGAAGTCGGGCAGCGGCAGCGTCTCCCGGCCCTCGAACCGCTGCTCGACGGCGGCCACCTCGTAGGCCAGCGCCTCGCGCGAACCCATGGGCTCCGACTGCGCCGACGCCCAGGCCGCGACCTGCGACCCGCGCGGGCGGGAGGTGAAGTACTCCAGCGCCTCCTCGCGGGTCACCTGCTCGACCACGCCGCGGGCGCGCACCTGGCGGTAGGCCGCGTGCCAGAGCAGCACCAGCGACGCCTGCGGGTGCGAGGCGAGCTCGCGTCCCTTCGCCGAACCGGTGTTGGTGAAGAACACGAAGCCCTGCGCGTCCAGGCCCTTGAGCAGCACGGTGCGGGCGTTCGGGGCGCCGGAGGCGTCGACCGTGGCGACCACCATCGCGCCGGGCTCGACCACCCGCTCGTCGGCCACGGCGTCGTCGTACCAGCGCCCCAGCACGGGCAGCGGCGCGCCGCTGACGTCGTCCTCGGGGATCAGACTCGCGCTGTAGTCGATCCGTGCGTGCGGGTCGACCCGTCCCGTGGGTTCTGGTCCGGCCATGCCCGCACAGTACGTCGCGTCCGACGCACGGCATGATGGGCCCGTCCACCAGCACAGGACGAGTGCTCGAGGAGGAGCCCGATGACCCAGGCAGACCCGACGTTCGTGCCAGGTCTCGAGGGCGTCGTCGCCTTCGAGAGCGAGATCGCCGAGCCCGACAAGGAGGGTGGCGCGCTCCGGTACCGCGGCGTGGACATCGACGACCTCGTCGGCAAGGTTTCGTACGCCCAGTTCTGGGACCACCACGACGACAACGCGTACAACCCCGGCCAACCGCCGGCCGAGCCGTTCCCGCTGCCGGTGCACACCGGCGACGTGCGGGTCGACGTCCAGAGCGCCCTGGCCCAGCTCGCCCCCATCTGGGGCTTCCGCCCGCTGCTGGACATCGACGAGGACCAGGCCCGCGACGACCTCGCCCGCGCATCGGTGATGGCGCTGTCGTTCGTGGCGCAGTCGGCCCGCGGCCAGGACCGACCGATGGTGCCGCAGCGCGAGGTGGACAAGGCCTCGACGGTCACCGAGCGGTTCATGATCCGCTGGCGCGGCGAGCCCGACCCGCGCCACTGCGAGGCCGTCGACGCCTACTGGGCCTCCGCCGCCGAGCACGGCATGAACGCCTCGACCTTCACCGCCCGTGTGATCGCCTCCACCGGCGCCGACGTCGCCGCCTGCCTGTCGGGCGCGGTCGCCGCGATGAGCGGTCCGCTGCACGGCGGGGCGCCGTCGCGGGTCCTCTACATGATCGAGGGCGTCGAGGAGTCGGGTGACGCCCGCACGTACGTCAAGGGCGTGCTCGACCGGGGCGAGCGGCTGATGGGCTTCGGCCACCGGGTCTACCGGGCCGAGGACCCCCGCGCCCGCGTGCTGCGCGAGACCTGCCGGCGCCTGGACGCCCCGCGGTACGAGGTGGCCGCCGCCCTCGAGGATGCCGCGCTCGCCGAGCTGCACGAGCGTCGTCCGGACCGCGTGCTCGCCACGAACGTGGAGTTCTGGGCCGCGGTGATCCTCGACTTCGCCGAGGTGCCGGCCTCGATGTTCACGCCGATGTTCACCTGCGCCCGAACCGCCGGCTGGTCGGCGCACGTGCTCGAGCAGAAGCGCACCGGGCGGCTCGTCCGGCCGTCGGCGCGGTACGTCGGGCCGGCACCGCGCGGCGTCCAGGACGTGGAGGGCTGGCCGGTCCGGTGAGCAGGTGCGGCAGGATGTCCGGGTGACCGCCCACCCCCAGCAGATCGAGATCCCGGCCGAGCTCCTGCCGCGCGACGGCCGGTTCGGCTCCGGGCCGAGCAAGGTCCGCCCGGAGCAGGTCGAGGTCGTGCGCGCCGTGGCGACGTCCCTGCTGGGCACCTCGCACCGTCAGGCCCCGGTGCGGTCCGTCGTGCGCCGGGTGAGGACCGGTCTGGCCGAGCTGTTCTCGCTGCCAGACGGGTACGAGGTGGTGCTCGGGAACGGCGGGTCCACCCTGTTCTGGGACGTCGCCACCCTCGGCCTGGTGCGCGAGCGCTCGCAGCACCTGACCTTCGGGGAGTTCTCCGCCAAGTTCGCCGCCTGTACGGCCGCGGCACCGTTCCTGGCCGACCCGTCGGTCATCGCCGCGGTGCCCGGATCGCTGTCGGCCCCGCTGGCCGAGTCGGGCGTCGACGCCTACTGCTGGCCGCACAACGAGACCTCCACCGGCGTGGCCGCGCCGGTGCACCGCGTCGAGGGTGCCGCTGACGACGCCCTGGTGCTGATCGACGCGACGTCAGGTGCGGGCGGCATCGAGGTCGACGTCTCGGCCTCCGACGTCTACTACTTCGCCCCGCAGAAGACGATCGCCTCCGACGGCGGGCTCTGGATCGCGCTGATGTCGCCGGCCGCGATCGAGCGCGCCGAGCTGCTCGCGTCGTCCGGCCGCTGGATCCCCGAGGGGCTGAGCCTGACCACCGCGATCACCAACTCGCGGCTGGACCAGACCTACAACACCCCGGCGGTCGCGACCCGGGTGATGCTGGCCGAGCAGGTCGACTGGATGCTTACCGGCGGCGGGCTCTCCTGGGCGGCCGGCCGCAGCACCGAGTCGTCGACCCACCTCTATAGCTGGGCCGAGCAGCACGCCCTGGCAACGCCTTTCGTCGCCGAGCCGGCGCACCGCTCTCCCGTCGTCGGCACCATCGACCTCGACGGGTCGGTCGATGCGATGGCCGTCGCCGCGGTGCTGCGCGCGCACGGCGTGGTCGACACCGAGCCGTACCGCAAGCTCGGACGCAACCAGCTGCGGATCGCGATGTTCCCGGCCATCGACCCCGACGACGTCCGGGCCCTCACCGCCTGCGTCGACCACGTGCTGGACCGGCTGGCGCGCTGACCGTCAGATCGTGGGCTCGGTGCGGGAGTACCGGCTCACCCACAGGCCGTGCTCGGCCTCGACGTCGCCCTCGTGCGTGAAGCCGAGACCTTCGTACAGCGCCCGCGCCGGCCTGTTCGCGCGCCCGGTCGACACGGTCGCGCGGGGCGCCAGGGCCACGACGAGCTCGACGAGGCTCGCGCCGACGCCCTGCCGATGGCGCCCTGGGTCGACCACCAGCCGGTCGAGGTCGACGACGTCGTCCTCAACCGTGTACCCGATCGCTGCCACGACCTGGACGTCGTCGAGGGCGGCGCACCACCTCAGGTCCGCCGCGAGCAGGTCCTGCTCGGTCTCGTGCAGCGGCGGGATGCGGTCGTCGCCGATCAGGTCCGCCTCGACGGCGTACGCGGCGTGCTGGAGCGCGAGCAGGCGCGGGGCCAGCGCCCGCACCTCGTCCCGGTCCAGGTGGCGGACGGTCGCGCGCGGGGGGTCTTCGGCACCGCGGGCCGCGAGCATCCGCTCCAGGGCCGGCTGCACCCCCCACTGGAGGATGAGCGCCTGGTACTCGGCCACGACCTCGGGCTTCGCCGGCGTGCCGGTGCGCACCGCCCTGATCATCGCGTTGCGCGAGGTGTGCGCGGAGTCGATGAACTCGACCACCTCGACGCGGTAGCCGTTCTGCCGCAGCAGCAACGACCGGAGGGCGTCGGCGAGGACGTCGGCGAATCGCTCACGCAGGATCGGGTGCCGTGTGATCGCGCCGTAGGGCTCGGGCGGGGTCGCCCCGGCGAGCTGGCGCTGCACGTCGTGGTGGCAGCACGGAGCCGCGAGCACCACGGGTGACTCCCAGCGCACCGCCCGCGCCAGTGCCTCGTCCGTGGCGGTGTCGCAGGCGTGCAGCGCGAGCACCACGTGGGGCGGACCGCCGAGCTCGCCGGTCGGGTCGGCGGCGGCGATCGTCCCGGGGACGAAGGTGAGCCCGTCCAGGCCGGCGAGCGCAGCCCGCTCGGTGCTGCGGGCGACGAGGTCCTCGCGCAGCTCGACGCCGACGGTCCGGGTGCCGGGACGCAGGCCGGACAGGTACCGGTGCGCCGCCAGCGTGAGGTAGGCGTTCCCGCAGCCGAGGTCGACCACGCGCAGCGGCCCGTCCGGCAGCACGCCGGCCCTGGTGGCGCGGCGCAGGACGGCATCGGTCGAGCGCAGGAAGGCGTCGACCTGCCGCCGCTTGTCCCCGTCGGCCCCGAGCACCGCGAACAGCGGGTCGTCGGGGTCGACCAGACGCTCGCGCTCCCGGTCGTGAGAGGTGTCGCGGGTGCCGGCGGGCGGGGGGCCCGAGTGCACCAGCGGGTCGCCCTTCTTGGTCACCCGCAGCTGGAGCGTCTGCTCGATCGTCTCGACGTGCCAGTTCCGGTAGGGCAGCGCCACCAGCGTGTCGACGACCTCGGCCAGCGCGGCGGCGTCGGCCACCGGCACGTTCCGGGTGCCCACCCGCGGGCCGGTGCGCGAGACCACCTGCACCACCAGGCCGTCTCGCAGCTGCACCGGGCGCAGCTCGGCCCGCTCGGGGTCGGGCGCCCCGGCCCCGCGCCGGCGGCCGCTCCCGACGGCGCGCACCAGCCGCTCGGCGTCCAGCAGCGCCGCCCGCACCTGCGCGAGCGGGTCGTGGGAGTCGTCCACGGTCATCCTCCGGGTGCTCGCGTCCAGGTGGTGCCGCGTGACCACCGGGGACATCATCCGCTGTGACGGTCGGGGGGTGGACGAGCGGGGCGACGGAGGCCCCCGACGAGGAGTCGGCGCGCCGAGCGGGGAGCAGGCGCCCGGCCGCAACGCGACTCAGGCGGCCGTGGACTTCGACGTCACGTCGTCGACCGCCAGCCGCTGTCGGGCCTCCTGCCGAGCGTCGCCGACGGCGGCCGGGGTCAGTGTGAGGTGCGGCAGCGGCGACCAGGTGTAGCCGACCGTGAGGTGGCGCTGACGGACCACGACCGCGGCCGCGACCAGGGCCGCGACGAGCGTGACGATGCCGCCGAGCCCGATCGTCCAGCGGGCGCCGAAGGTCTCCCCGACCCAGCCGACGATGGGCGACCCGATCGGCGTGCCGCCCATGAAGATCGCCATGTAGAGCGACATCACCCGGCCGCGCATCTCGGGCGCGGTGCTCATCTGGACGATCGTGTTCGCCGCCGTCATCAGCGTGAGCGCGCTCAGGCCGGTCGGTACCAGCGCGATCGCGAAGGTCCAGTAGGTCGGCATCATCGCCGAGAGGGACGCCGTCACCCCGAAGGCGAACGCGGCCCCGACCAGCAGCCGCATGCCCGGGCGGGTGCGGCGCGCCGCCAGCAGGGCGCCCGCCAACGAGCCGATGGCCATCACCGAGCCGAGGATCCCGTACTCGCCGGCGCCCTTGTCGTAGACACCGGTGGCCATCAGCGCCGTCGTCATCTGGAAGTTCATGCCGAAGGTCCCGACCACTCCGACCACGGCCATGATCACCATGATGTCCGGACGTCTGCGCACGTAGCGCATCCCGTCGCGGATCTGCCCCTTGCCGCGCGGTGCCTTCTTGACCGGGATCAGCTCCCGCACCCGCATCCGGGAGAGAGCGAAGATCGTGGCGCCGAAGCTGGCGGCGTTGATGAGGAAGACCGGGCCTGTGCTGAACACCGCGATGAGCAGGCCGGCCAGGGCTGGGCCGATGAGGCGGCCGAGGTGGAACGAGGCGCTGTTGAGGCCGACCGCGTTGGAGAGCTTCTCCTCGGGGACCATCTCGGCGACGAAGGTCTGCCGTGCGGGTGCCTCGAGGGCGGCGGCCGCTCCCGAGAGGAACGCGATGAGGTAGACGTGCCACAGCACCGCGACGTCGGAGATCACCATCAGGCCGAGCAGCAGCGACAGGGACCCCGCGATGGTCTGCGTCATCATCATCAGCCGGCGCTTCGGGAAGCGGTCGGCGATCAGCCCGCCCACCGGCGCGAGCAACAGCATCGGCAGGAACTGCAGGCCGGTGGTGATGCCGACCGCGACGGCCGAGTGGTCGGTGAGGACGGTCAGGACCAGCCAGTCCTGGGCGACGCGCTGCATCCAGGTGCCGGCGTTCGAGACGATGGCACCGGTGGCGTAGACGCGGTAGTTGAAGACCTTGAACGAGGCGAAGGTGGGGCTCACCGGGCGACGACCCGGAGCAGGATCGCGGCGGCCTCGGCGAGGGTGTCTCGCTCCTGCGGGGTGAGGTCGGCCAGCTGCCGGGCCAGCCAGGCGTTCCGACGGCGCCGCGTCTCCTTGATCTCTGCCCGCCCGGCGTCGGTGATGTCCACCAGCACCTGGCGTCCGTCGTCCGGGTGGTCGGCGCGGGTCGCCAGGCCGGCCTCGACGAGGGCGTTGACCGTGCGCGTCATCGACGGCGGCTGGACGTGCTCGTGGTCGGCGAGGACACGGGGCGTCTGCGGCCCGTCGCAGTCGATCTTCGCGAGCACCGAGTACTGGCCGTCGGTGATCGCCTCCGAGGAGCGCTCGGCCCGGACCCGGCGGGTCGTGCGCGTGACCGCGACCCGGAGGTCGGCGGCCAGGGACGCAGAGGCGAGCGTGGGCATGTCGTTAGTGTAGGTCATTACCGAGGCTAACGAAAATCGAGAATAGCGAGAGGGGCGGCTTCACCGGGCTGCGAAGCCGCCACTCCTGCGCACCAAGGGCGTTCACCAGCGGAGTCCGCGCTCCCGCAACGCGTGCGTCACCCGGTCGACGAAGATCCTCCGGCGGTGGGTCAGGTCGTCGGCGGTCGCGAACAGGACCTTCCAGCCGTGGTCCTCGAGCACCTCGCGCCGCGCGACGTCCTTGCGCCACCGACCCCGTGCCGAGCGGTGCACGTCACCGAGGTACTCGACGGCGACCCTGACGCGGTGCCACGCCAGGTCGGGAGTCGCCAGCCAGCCGGCGCCGTCGTCCGCGGTGGCGTCGACGTTCACAGCCGGCTCGGGCAGCCCTGCGCGCACCAGCAGCAGCCGGGTCCTGGTCTCCTGCGGGGAGTCCACCCGCTCGCGGACGAGGGACAGGGCGGCGGCGAGGGTGTCGCGCCCCGCGAGCCGTTCGTGGGACGCCAGCTCTGCTCGCATCGCCGCGAGACCTCCACCGTGACGCGCCACCGCGTCGCCGAGCACGACCAGGTCGTCCAGGGCCAGGACCCGACCCAGGGACGACCAGGCGCGGGCCGGCCGCACGACAAGCAGTCGACGATCACCAGCCGGGGCACCGGTGCGGCCGGAGCGCACTCGCACCCCGACCACCCGGGGACGCGGAGCCCCCGGCGGCACCACGACGTCGAGGGGCAGCCGCGGGTCGAGCGAGGGGTCGACAACGGTCGGGACCGGCAGCCCCAGCAGCGACGCGGCCGTGGCTCCGGACAAGGCCGCACCGTCGGGCATCAGCAGCCGCGCGGCGAGACACCGGGTGCGTAGGTCGTCCGGCAGCTCCGGCGGCACGCGCACCCCGTGGAACGGGACCCGCAGCGACGGGTGCCGCAGCTCCGAGCGGGACATGCCGACGCGCTGCCCCTCGGCCACCGTGAACGGGTGACCGGCGACAGCATCCGGGAGGGGACGGCGGGGTGCGGGCACAAGCGCACGGTGCCGCGTGGACCGTTGTCCGGTCGCGCGCAGCGACCGTTCCTGTGGACGGGCCCGCGACCTGGGCACCTGTGGACGGCGCGGCGTGTGCGCGCCTGGCGGCTTCAGGTCCGGACGAAGCCGCCACTCGTGCGCACAGGACGGGGGCGCAGTCAGGCGACGCCGACCAGCTGCCTGAACGGGTCGATGGCGAAGTACAGGACGAACAGCGCCGCCGTCACCCACAGCAGGGGATGCACCTCGCGGGCCTTGCCGCGGACCAGCTTGATCAGCGTGAACGTGACCATGCCGGCGCCGATGCCGGCCGCGATCGAGTACGTGAACGGCATCAGCACGATGGTGAGGAAGGCCGGGATCGCGAGCTCGAGGTCGTCCCAGTCGATGCCCTTGACCTGCTGCATCATCAGGAAGCCGACGACGACCAGCGCCGGGGTGGCGGCCTCGTAGGGCACCACCGCGACGAGCGGCGCGAACAGGGTCGCGAGCAGGAACAGCACACCGGTGACCACCGACGCCAGGCCGGTGCGCGCGCCCTCCCCGACACCGGAGGCCGACTCGATGAAGGACGTGTTGGACGAGATGCTCGCCGCGCCACCGGCGATGGCACCCACGGAGTCGACGACCAGGATGCGCGTGGTGTTCGGCGGGTTGCCCTCGTCGTCGAGCAGGCCGGCCTCGGCGCCGATGGCGACCATCGTCCCCATCGTGTCGAAGAAGTCGGCCAGCAGGAGCGTGAAGACGAGCAGGATCGCGGCGATGAACCCGATCTTGGAGAACGAGCCGAGCAGGCTGAACTGGCCGAGCAGGCCGAAGTCGGGGACCTCGAGCACCGAGTCGGGCAGGGCCGGGACGCCCAGCCCCCACGCCTGCGGGTTCAGGACCGCACCGGTCTCGTCGAACCGGCGCGGGCCGATCTTGGCGATCGCCTCGATCGCGATCGCCAGCACCGTGGCACCGACGATGCCGATCAGGATCGCGCCGCGGACGTGCAGCACGTACAGCACGATGATCGTGAGCAGCCCGATGACGAACACGAACGTGGGCCAGCCGGACAGGAACCCGCCGATGCCGAGCTCGAGGGCCGGGCCACCGCCGGCCTTGCGGACGAAGCCGGCGTCGACCAGGCCGATGACCGTGATGAACAGGCCGATGCCGACCGAGATCGCGACCTTCAGCTGCGCCGGGACGGCGTGGAAGACGGCCTGGCGGAAGCCGGTGAGCACCAGCACCAGGATGATCAGGCCCTCGAGGACGACCAGCCCCATCGCGTCGGCCCAGGTCATCTCGGGCAGCTTCGCCACGCCGAACGCGACGAAGGCGTTGAGCCCCAGACCCGTCGCCAGCGCCAGCGGGTAGTTGGCCACGACGCCCATCAGGATCGTCAGCAGCCCGGCCACCAGCGCCGTCGCGGCCGCGACCATCGGCAGGTTCGGGGCGTCGCCGCCACCGAGGAAGCCGCCGGTGGAGTCGGCCTGGGTGCCGATGATGATCGGGTTCAGGACGACGATGTAGGCCATCGTGAAGAACGTCGCCAGGCCTCCGCGCACCTCGCGGCCCACCGTGGACCCACGGTCCGAGATCGTGAACCACCGGTCAAGCGCTCCCCCGGAGGGGGCCGGTCCGTCGGTGCGGTGCTCGTCCTTCTGCAGTGACACGACTGGCTCCTCGAGGGGCGGTGGAGGGTGCGCGCGATGCTCGCGGCGCGCATCCTGCCAGACCTGTGTCTCGGCCCGCTCCGACCGCCGGCCGGCGCGGCCGGGAGCGGCGCCGGGGCACCCCCTCGACCACCTACTCTGGGGACGTGGACAACGGAGCGGTGCGCGACCTGGAGCGGGACTCCGGGGTCGAACCGCTGCGCACCAACGACCGCACCACCGTGCTGGTGGGCTGCGGCCTGTGGGCGGCGCTGCTCGTCCTCAGCCTGCTGAACCGGGACGCCCTCGAGCGCGACGGACACGGCTGGTGGCTCTGGACCTGCGTGGCCGGCCTGGCGCTCGGGGCGGTCGGCCTGGTCGGCCTGCAGCTGCGGCGCCGGCGCCTGGTCGCCCGCGGCGGGCTGCCCCCGCGGTAGGGCTCAGCCCAGGGCGTGGTCGACGAGTGCGTCGACGGCGGCCTCGCCGCCCTCGAGCAGGGCGGCCGCGAGGTGGCGCTGGCCCCACGTCCCTGACGCGAAGGCCACCGCGCGGGCGAGGCCGTCGGAGGTCGAGGCGTGCAGCAGCGCGTCGCCCGGCCCCTGCGGGCCCGGCTCCACCCACCAGTCCACCGGGACGCCGTCGACGCGCAGGTCCTCGTGCTCGCACCACGAACCGGGCAGGTCGAGGCGGTGCCGCAGCAGGTCCTGCGGCAGCGGGACGACCTCGCCGTCCGAGGTCACGCGCCCGTCGGCCCGCTCGGAGGCCAGGTCGAGGTCCAGCAGGTCGGCGAGGGTGGAGGCGTGGCCGGGGGCGGGCACGACCCGCGCACCGAGGTCGGCGCGCTGCCACCAGCGTGCGTCGTCGACCACGACGGCGTCCGAGGTCGGGTGCAGACCGGCCGCTCCGTCGGCGCCGATCGCCCAGGTCGTCGCGCCGGGGTCGACGTCGACCGACGGGGACAGCGTGCTCAGCGCCCGCCAGACGCGCAGCAGGAGCGCGTGGTCGACGTCGTGGGCCGTGCCCAGGCGCTGCAGGGCCGCGTGCCAGCCGTCGGCGTCGAGGTCCTCGAGCGACCGCACGAGACCGAGGGCGCGGGCGAGGTCGGGGGCGATCGCGGCCGTCCAGGCAGGGGCCGTGGGCAGGAGCGGGTCCTCACCGCCTCCCGGATGCGTACCGGGCGGGCGGTGGCCGGCGAGGTCGAGGTGCCGACGCAGCCACCACGACGTGTACGACGGTCCCCGTCGCGCCCCTTCCGGCAGCCGCACGGTCACCTCGCTCACGACGGCGTCGCGCAGGTCGCGGTCCGCTCCCAGCAGCGCGACCAGCTCGGGCCAGCCGTCGTCGACCACGAGGTCGAGATCCCTCACCGCGAGCACGGGGCCCTCGAGCTGGACGGCACCGCGTCGGCCGCCGGCGAGGTCGTCGGCCCAGTCCTGCGCCTCGTCGAGCTCGCCGAGCTCGGGTGGCAGGTCGTCGGTGTCGCAGTCGGCGACCCGCACCAGGACCGGCGTGCCCGCGACCCCGACGGCCTGCAGCACCTCCGGCGTCCAACGGTCGGCCACGTCGGCGTCGAGCCGCCCGACCGACCCGGTGTCGAGCAGGCGGGCCATCGCGGAGCCGGGCTGCACGAGCATGCCCGCCGGGGCGAGCTCGCCGTCGTCGTCGGGCAGGGCGAGGTCGCCGAGGAACGCGTGCGACCCGGCCGGCCACGGCACGGCCGACAGCGCCGCTCCGACCAGCGTCAGCACCGCCTCGACCACCTCGTCGGGCTCCGGGTCGTCGGTGGTCCACGCCACCGCAGCACGGACGGCAGGGTGCTCGAGAACCACTGCTGCAGAGGCAACCTGGGCGCCGAGACGCTCCAGCAGGTCGGCCGCCCCGGGGTCGGACGCCACCTCCGGGTGCACGGCTCGCAGCCCGTGGTCGTGCAGGGCGGCCAGGGCCTCGACCCCCACCTCCCCGGACGGCAGCAGCAGCCCGCGGGCGCCGCGCACCACGCGACCGTCGGCGAGCGGCACGGGCAGGCCCGACAGCGCCTCGCGCACCGACGGGTCGGCGGACGCAGGGAGCAGGGAGCGGTAGGTGGTCGCCCAGGCCGACGGCTCGCCCACCTCGGGCCACTGCTCCACGACGTCGGCGAGCGTCGTGCGCGCGACCCCCAGCAGCCTCAGTGCGGTCTCGTCACCGGGCCGGACCGCCACCAAGGCGTCCACGAGCGGGGCGAGGACGGCGAGCAGCGCCGGGTCGTGCACGCCCGGACCCGTCAGGGCCACGGCGTCGCGCGGACGCAGCAACCGCTGCGCGTCGGCCGCTGCGGGCAGCAGCCGCACGTCGGGGAGCAGGGCGTGGACGGCGTCGCGCAGCGTCTCCGCCACCCAGCCGCCCGGCAGCCCGGACGGGACCAGCGGCAGGACGTCGACGCCGTCGCCTGCGAGCCGGGCCAGCAGCTCGCCGTACGCCTCGGCCGCGGCGGCCAGGACCGCGTCGGCCGCGGCGCCCGGCACGGCGTGCCGGCGGTCCGGGTCCAGCGGCAGGTCGGCGACCAGCAGGGCCGGCCAGCCCAGCGGCTCGTCGGTCGGCGTGGGGGCGTGCACCGTGCGTGGCACCGGCGTGGACACCTCGCGCGGCACCGCCCAGGTCAGCGACCACCCGGGTCGCGAGCGCTCCTCGGTCGGTCGGTCGGCCAGCACAGCGGGCGAGTGGGTGCCGTTGTGCTGCAACGTCTCCCATCGTTCCTCGACGTCGGCGAGGATTCGCGGCTCCTGGTGCGGGAGCTCGACGACCACCTCACGCAACGCGGGCAGCGCGACCAGCAGCGAGTCGTCGAGCCCGGTCAGCAGCCGGCGGGCGAGGTCGAGCGCGCCGCCGTCGCGCAGCGGCAGCAGCACGACCGTGTCGTAGCCGGGCGGCGCACCGCCCTCGGCCGGGAAGGGCAGCCGCAGGGCGGGCACGTGGTCGTCGCGGCGGCGCAGCTCGTCGACCAGGCCCGGGTTACCCGTGGCCGCGGCGCGCAGCTCGTCGAGGGTCTGGGCCCGGGAGAACCGGACGCCGTCACCGTGCGAGAGCACCGCGGGGTCGTCGGTGAGGGCGAGCACAGCGCTGAAGCCGACGCCGAAGCGTCCGGCCGTGCCGCTCTCGCCGTCCCGCTTGGCCGAGGCCCGCAGGGTGGACAGCGCGACCACGCCGTGGGCGTCCAGCCGGGCCCCGGTGTTGGCGGCGACCAGCGCCGGCTCGTCGCCGTCGACCAGGCGCAGCAGCAGCCGACCCGGGACCCCTGCCCGCACAGCGGCGTCGGCCGCGTTCTGGGCCAGCTCGACCAGGACCCGCTCGCGGTAGCCGCCGAGCGCGAGATCCTCCTCGCTGTTCGCGTCCTCCCGCAGCCGCTCCGGCGCCGACCTCCAGGCTGCGAGCACCCGTTCGCGCAACTGCGCTGTTCCGAACGGGTCGGCGCTCACCCCTGCTCGGACGCCGCTACCGGGTCCGTCTCGTCCGCGGGCTGTTCGGTCGCGGGCTGCTCGGTCGGGGGCTGCTCGGTCGCGGGCTGCTCGGTCGCGAACGCCTGGTCAGTAGCCGACTCGTCGGCGGGGACGTCGGCGAGCGCGACGGTGTCCAGCGCTTGCTCGTCCAGGGCCGGGGCCGACAGCGGCTCGAGCGAGGTGTCGACGTCGGTCTCGGAGTGGGCGCCGCAGCCGAAGCCCAGGCTGACGACGCGGCCGTCGGCCGGAGCCCACTCGTTCGTGCAGACACCGAAGACCTG
>JBBQSN010000012.1:0-32537 GCA_038213835.1 Actinomycetales bacterium | reverse complement strand
ATGGCGGTCCAGCACCGCGAGCTGCCGCTGCACGGAGTGCAGTTCCACCCGGAGTCGGTACTGACCCAGGGCGGCCACCGGCTGCTCGCGAACTGGCTCGCCGTCTGCGGTGACGCCGGTGCCGTGGCCCGCAGCGCCGGCATGGCCCCGCTGGTGGCCGACCGGGCCTGAGGCCGGTCCGCGGTGCCTCAGGGGGTCGGTTCGGTCGTGGGCGGCGGTTCGGTCGTGGGCGGCGGTTCGGTCGTCGGCGGCGGCTCGGTGGTCTCCGGGGGCGGCGGGGCGGTCGCCACGGTGAGCACCACCTGGGTGCCCTGCGCCACGCTTCCCGGCTGCGGGTCCTGCGACAGCACGGTGTCGGGCTCGGCGGTGCCGTCCTCCTGCTCCTCGGCCCGGGCACCGAGCCCGAGGTCGAGCAGGATGTCACGCGCCTCGAGGTAGGTCTTCCCGGACAGGTCCGGCAGCGCCACCATCCCGGTCGAGACCACGATCGCGACCTCAGACCCCTCGGCTACCATCGCGGCGGCCTCCGGCGTCGACGAGATGACCCGGTCCTTCTCGACCCGGGGGTCGTCCTGGGTGGTGACCTGCCCGGCCACCAGACCGACCTCGGCGAGCGCGGCCCGGGCCTCGGCCTGGGTGAGGTCGGCGAGGACCGGGACCGCGACCTCACCCGCGCCGAGCGAGATGATCACGGTGACGGTCTGGCCGTCCTCGACCTGGCGACCGGCCACCGGGTCCTGCGAGACCACGAGGTCGACGGCGACCGTGTCGCTGTTCTGCGGGTCGCCCTCGGCGTACACCAGCCCCTCGGCCTCGAGCAGCGCCTTCGCCGCCGCCCGGTCCGAGCTCGTCAGGTCGGGCACGCTCACCAGCACCGGGTCCTCGGGCTGGTCCAGGACCTGGGTGAACAGGTAGATGCCGCCGACCACGACGGCGAGCACCGCGAGCGCCAGCAGGACGTAGCCCGCGGCCCGTCCGCGCCGGGGCTCCTCCTGCTCGTCCTCCTCGACGTGGCCGATCGGGACCGACCCGCCCTGATCGGCGGTGCGGGCGCTGAACACCTGGGTGGCCTGCGGCCCTGCCGCTGCGGCCCCGGCACCCAGCGCCGCGCCGGCAGCGGCGGCCGCCGGGAGGGCCACCGTCGCCTCCCCGGCGGGGACGGCAGCGGGCGCGCGCACGGGACGGCCGTCTAGGGCCGCGAGCAGGTCGGTGCGGAAGGCCCTGGCGTCGGCGTAGCGGTCCTCGCGGTCCTTGGCCAGCGCATGCAGCACGACCCGGTCCAGGTCGGCGCCGACGGCGGAGTTGAAGGTGCTCGGGGCCTGCGGAACCTCCCGGACGTGCTGGTAGGCCACCGAGACGGGCGAGTCCCCGACGAACGGGGGCCGTCCGGTGAGCAGCTCGAACAGCAGGCAGCCGGTGGAGTAGAGGTCGCTGCGGGCGTCCACGGTCTCACCCCGGGCCTGCTCCGGCGACAGGTACTGCGCGGTGCCGATCACGGCCTGGGTCTGGGTCATCGTGGCCGACGCGTCGGACATGGCCCGGGCGATGCCGAAGTCCATCACCTTGATCGCGCCGGCGTCGGTGAGCATGACGTTGGCCGGCTTGATGTCGCGGTGCACGATGTCGGCGCGGTGGCTGTAGTCCAGCGCCGACAGCACGCCTGCGGTGATCTGCACGGCGCGCTCGACACCGAGCGGCGCCGGCGTGGCCTCGTGGCCGATGCCCTGCGGCGGGGTCGCCCGGTCGGTGTCGTGCAGGATCTCGCGCAGGGTCCGCCCCGTGACGTGCTCCATGATGATGAACGGGATGTGCTCGTCGGCCCCGCCGATGCCGGGGATGACGCCCTCGCCGGTGTCGTAGACGGCGACGATGGACGGGTGGTTGAGCCCCGCCGCGGACTGGGCCTCACGACGGAACCGGGCCTGGAACGACGGGTCGCGGGCCAGGTCGGCCCGCAGCATCTTGATCGCCACCTGGCGGCCGAGCCGGACGTCGCGGCCGGCGTGCACGACGGCCATGCCCCCGCGGCCGAGCAGGTCGCCGATCTCGTAGCGCCCGGAGAGCACGCGCTGGTCGGGGCTGCGCTGGTCGTTCACTCGTCGTCTCCACCTTCGTCGTCGCCCTCACCGGGCGGCCCCCCCGGGCCTGCTTCGCTGTACGTCACGCTGACCGAGTCGCCGACCTGGTAGGTGCCCTCCTGGACGGCGGTCACCTGGTCCTCAGGTGCCTCGCTGTCGGGGTCGCCCACGGCGTCCACGACCAGGCCCTGGCGCTCGAGCTCCTTGGTGACCTGCTTGATCGTGCGCCCCACGTGGTCCGCCGCGACCACCTCGACCGTCGGCACCGACGAGGTGCTCGTCGAGCTCGTGGTGCTCGAGCTGCTCGAGCTGCTCGAGGAGCTGCTGGAGCTGCTGGAGGACTCCGGCGGCGCAGTGGTCTCGGCGGGGGTGCTCACCGCGGGCGTGCTCTGGTTCGGGGACGTGGTCGCCGTGCCGTCGCGGTCGAGGACGCCGCTCAGCACCAGCACCACCCCGAAGGCGACGAGCGCCACCAGGAGCATGGACGCCACCAGCGCGCCGGAGACCCGGCGGGGCGCAGGCTGCGCGGTGCGTACCGAGGTCGCCCTCGCCGCGGGCCGCACCGGAGGCACCGGGACGGCGGCCTGCACCCGTGGCATCGCGCGGGTCGCCTCGGGCGGGGTCGCGCCCGCGGCCATCGCGACGGTGGCGCCGCCGAACCCGGCCGTCCCCGTCGCCGGGGTGCTGCTGCCGGGAGTGGAGTCCCAGATGGGGACCCGGCCGGCCCGCACCTGCTCGACCGCGCGCGCGAACGCCGCGCCGTCGGACGGCCTGGCGGAGGCCCGTTTGTCCATCGCCCCCTGGACCAGGGCGCGCACCGGCTGCGGCAGCGAGGCCGGCAGCGGCGGCGGGGTGTCGTTGACGTGCGCCATCGCCTGCGCCACGGCCGACTCGCCCCCGAACGGCCGGGCACCGGTGAGCGCCTCGTAGGCGAGCACGCCGAGCGCGTAGACGTCGCTGGCCGGGGTGGCCGGACGGCCGAGCGCCTGCTCGGGCGCGAGGTACGCGGCGGTCCCCATCACCTGCCCGGTCGCGGTGAGCGGCACCTGGTCCGCGGCCCGGGCGATGCCGAAGTCGGTGATCTTGACCTGGCCGGTGGGCGTCACCAGCAGGTTGCCGGGCTTGACGTCGCGGTGCACGACGCCCGCCGCGTGCGCCACCGCGAGCCCCTCGGCAGCCTGGCCGAGCAGGTCCATGGTGCGCTCGGGGGACAGCGCGCCCTCGCGGGCGAGCTCGGTCGACAACGGCTCCCCCGGGACGAGCTCCATCACGAGGTAGGCGTGCGACAGGTTCGGCGACACCGTGTCGCTGGCCTCGCCGTAGTCGTAGACGGCGGCGATGTGCGGGTGCGACAGCGCGGCCGCGTGCCGCGCCTCGCCCCGGAACCGCTCCAGGAAGCCGGGGTCGCCGGTGTACTCGGCCTTGAGCACCTTGACGGCGACCTCGCGTCCGAGCAG
The DNA here is from genome assembly GCA_038213835.1 of Actinomycetales bacterium. GTDB lineage: Bacteria > Actinomycetota > Actinomycetes > Actinomycetales > CAWJMD01 > JBBQSN01. The sequence goes on along the minus strand of JBBQSN010000012.1, from coordinate 29,002 downwards.
GACGTCCTGGGCCTTCCAGACCTCGCCCATGCCACCGACGGCCACGAGCTCGGTGAGCTCGTAGCGGTCGCCCAGCCGGGCACCGCGCTCGGCCCTCACCGGGCGAGCACCGCCTCGATGACGGCCTTGGCGATGGGCGCGGCGGTGCGACCGCCGCTGGCCTCGTCGCCGGCCGTGCCGCCGGACTCCACGACGACGGCGACGGCGACCTGCGGGTCGTCAGCCGGCGCGAACGCGGTGAACCAGGCGTGCGGCGACTGACCCTCGGCGTGCTGGGCCGTCCCCGTCTTGCCGGCCACGGCGACCCCGTCGATCTGCGCCGACCGGCCGGTGCCGTCGGAGACCACGGTCTGCATCATCCGGTTCAGCGCCGCCGCCGTCTCCGGCGAGATCGGCTCGCCCATCGACGTGGGGCTGGAGGAGCGCAGGACGTCGAGGTCGGGAGCCACCACCCGGCGCACCAGGTTCGGCTGCATCAGCTCGCCCCCGTTGGCGACGGCGGCGCTCACCATCGCCACCTGAAGGGGCGTCACCCGGGTCTCGTACTGCCCGATCCCCGTCTGCGCCTCCTGCGGCTCGTTGAGGTCGTCCGGGATGGTGCTCTGGGAGACACGCAAGGGGATCCGCAGGTCGGTGTCGAAGCCGAACCGGTCGGCCTGCTCCTTGATCGCCTCGCCGCCGAGCTCCATCCCGAGGAACCCGAAGGCGGTGTTGCAGGAGATCCGCAGGGCGTCGGTGAGGGTGGTCTCCTCGTTCGGGCCGCACGCGGTGCCGCTGGAGTTCGGCAGGCCGGCGGAGGTCTGCGGGAGGTCGAGCACCGCGGGCCCGGGCAGCACCGAGCTCTCCTGGTAGCGGCCCGACTCCAGGGCGGCGGCGGCCGTCACGATCTTGAAGACGGAGCCGGGCGGGTAGAGGTTCCCGCCGATGGCCCGGTTGGTCAGCGGGTCGCCCTCGTCGGCCAGCAGCGCCTGCCACTGGGCGACGACGGCGGAGCGCTCGTGACCGGCGAGCGACTGCGGGTCGTAGGAGGGCTTGGACACCATCGCCAGGACGTCTCCGGTCGCGGGGTCGAGCGCGACCACGGCGCCCCTCTGGTCGCCGAGGGCGTCCCAGGCGGCCTGCTGGACGGCCGGGTCGATGGTCAGCTCGACCGTGGCACCGCGGGGCTCGCGCCCCGAGACCGTGTCGGCGAACCGGGTGAAGAACTGATCGTCGTCGGTGCCGGCGAGCAGCCGCGACTCTGCGCCCTCGATGCCGGTGGCGCCGTAGACGAGCGAGTAGAACCCGGTGACCGGCGCGTACACCTCGCCGTCGGTGTAGGTGCGCTGGAACTTGAACCGGTCCTCGACCGGGACGGAGGTGACGACGGGGTCGTCGCCGACGACGATCGGTCCGCGCTCGCGGCTCAGGTCGGCCAGGATCGTGCGGGCGTTGCGCGAGTCGGCGCGCAGGTCGCCGGCGGAGGCGAACTGGATCCAGGTGGTGCTGGCGAGCAGCGTGGCGAACAGGACGAAGGCCACGACCGACAGGCGACGCAGAGGGGTGTTCACGGTGATCCCCCCTTGCGCAGGTTGGTGGTGGCGTCGTCGTCGGGCCCGGCCGAGCCCGTCCCGGCGCTCGCGCCGGGGCCGAGGGAGACGACCTGGGTGGCACCGGCGTCGGGCGGCTGCTGCTGCACGGCGGGCGCGGGGCGACGGGCGGAGTCCGAGATCCGCAGCAGGAGACCGACGATGATCCAGTTCGAGACCAGCGACGACCCGCCGTAGGCCAGCAGCGGCATGGTGAGCCCGGTCAACGGGATGACCCGGGTGACGCCGCCCGCGACCACGAAGCACTGCAGGGCGATGGTGAAGGCGAGGCCGGCGGCGAGCAGCTTGCCGAAACCGTCGCGCACCCCGATGGCGGTGCGGAAGCCGCGCTGCACCAGCACCATGTACAGGCACAGCAGCGCGAACAGCCCTGCCAGGCCGAGCTCCTCGCCGAGCGCGGCGAAGATGAAGTCGCTCTCCGAGTAGGGGACCAGGGTCGGCATGCCCCGACCGAACCCGGTGCCCACCAGGCCCCCGTTCGACATCCCGAACATGCCCTGGACCAGCTGGTAGCTGCTGCCGAGCTCGCGGTCGTACACGGCGGGGTCGAACGGGTCGAGCCACGCCGCGACGCGGGCGTTGACGTGGTCGAAGATCCGCCAGGCGATGACCGCGCCGCCGACGAACAGGCCCATCCCGATCAGGATCCAGCTCACCCGCTCGGTGGCCACGTAGAGCATCGCGACGAAGACGCCGAAGAACAGCAGCGAGGTGCCGAGGTCGCGCTCGACCACCAGGACGCCGACGCTCGCCATCCAGGCGATCAGGATCGGACCGAGGTCGCGTCCGCGCGGCAGGTGCAGCCCGAGGACCTTCCTGCCGGCCAGCGAGAGGTTGTCGCGCTGGGTGACGAGGTAGCCCGCGAAGAACACGGTCAGGACGATCTTGGCGAGCTCGCCGGGCTGGAAACCGAATGGCCCCAAGCTGATCCAGATGCGGGCCCCGTTGATCTCGGTGCCGATGAGGGGCAGCATCGGCAGCGCCAGCAGCGCCAGGCCGGCGACCATCGCGGTGAAGGTGTAGCGACGCAGCACCCGGTGGTCACGCAACAGCCAGAGCACCGCGGTGCACAGGCCCACGCCGATCGCGGCCCACATCAGCTGCCGGGGCGCCAGCGGGGAGAAGTCGTCGTTCCCCACGCGGGCGAGGTCGATGCGGTGCAGCATCGCCAGCCCGATGCCGTTGATGGCCACCGCGATCGGGAGGAGCACGGGGTCGGCGTAGGGGGCGCGCAGCCGCAGCGTGACGTGGACGACGAGCGACAGCACCGCGAACCCGGCCCCGTACAGGTAGAGCTGGGCCGGCCACTCGCCGTTCACGCCAGCGCCGACCAGCCCGTAGGCACCGGCGGAGATCGCGACGGCGAGGACCAGCAGCACCAGCTCGACGTTGCGTCGGGTGCGGGGTGCGTGCTCGCTGACCGTGACCATCAGCCCTCGCACCCGTCGGGGAGCGGGAGGGTGGACATCGTCGGGGTCGGGGTCGGGGTGGCGGTCGGGGTCAGGGTGCCGGTGCCGGCGGGCGGCGCCGTGGTACCGGGAGAGGTGGTGGGAGCGGCGGTCGGGGTGGGGCTGGGCGTCACCTCGACCACGTCGGGGTCGCACTCGCTCGAGCCCGAGAACAGGTTGACCACGGTGCGGCGGGCATCGGTGAGGTCGTCGGCGCCGATGCCGCGCTCGACGGCGTCGCGGTCGACGGCGGGAAGGCTGTCCAGCGGGAGGTCCTGCCTCTCGAACACCTGGGACATCTCGATCGGGCCGACGTCGGTGGCCAGGCCCTGGAAGATCGCGACGTCGTCGCCGTCGGCACCCACGTAGAACTGCCGCTGGCTCCAGACCCAGGCGCCGTAGAACCCGCCGACCACGATCGCCAGCACGAGCAGCCCACCGAGCACCCGTCGCACCACGGTGCCGCGGGTGGGGCCGAGGTCCTCGTCGGGCTCCGGCTCGTCGTCCTGGTCGTCGTGCGTGACACCGGTGCGGGTGAGGGCGGCGGCCTTGGCGGCGGCGCTCCCGGCGGGCGCAGCGGTCCGCCGCGAGCGCTCCTTCGCGGCCGCCCCCACCACCTCGGGGTGGGCCGGCGGCGCGGCCGTGGCGTCGACGACGTCGGCCACGATGGCGGTGATGTTGTCGGCGCCGCCGGCGCGCAGCGCGAGCTGGATCAGCCGCTCCGCGCAGGCACCGGGGTCGGTGACCTCGGTCATCGTCTCGGCGATGGTGTCGAGGCTGACGAACCCGGACAGGCCGTCGGAGCACAGCAACCAGCGGTCGCCGACCTCGGCGGTGCGCACCGACGAGTCGATGTCGTCGTCGGAGTCGATGTCGCCGAGCATCCGCATCACGATGTTGCCCTGCGGGTGCCGCTCGGCCTCCTCGGCGGTGATCCGTCCCTCGTCGACCAGGCGCTGGACGAAGGTGTGGTCCGCGGTCACCTGGGTGACCCGGCCCTCGTGCAGCAGGTACGCCCGCGAGTCACCGATGTGCGCCAGCGCCAACCGGTTCCCCGAGCGCAGGATCGCGGTGACCGTGGTGGCCATGCCGGACAGCTCGGGCTGGTCGCGGGCCCGCTGGCGCACCACGCCGGCGGCCGTCCGGACCGCGTGCTCGAGGTGCTGCAGGGCGTCCGAGCCGTGGGACTCACCGTCCAGGGCCGCCAGCCGGCCGACCGCGAGGGACGACGCGACGTCACCACCGGCGTTGCCGCCCATGCCGTCGGCGACGACGAGCAGGTGCGGACCGGCGTAGCCGGAGTCCTGGTTCTCCTTGTAGCGGCCCAGGCCGATGTCGGACCGGGCGGCGTACCGCAGGGCGATGGACACCCGGCCTACCTCCGCAGCTCGATGACGGTGCGGCCGATCGTAAGCAGGCTGCCGGCCTGGGCGGGGCGGGGGCCGCCGAGGGGGGCGCCGTCGAGCTCGGTGCCGTTGGTCGAGCCGAGGTCCTCGACCGTCCAGCCGGACCCGGTGGGGGCCAGCCGGGCGTGCCGGCCGGACGCGAAGTCGTCGGTGAGCACGAGGGTGCACTCGGGGGAGCGGCCGATGAGCACGGGCGCCTGGCCGAGTGTCAGCGTGGTGCCGCGCAGGGACCCCTCGACCACGACCAGCCGGGACGGTGCGGTGCGCGCCGGAGCGGCGGGCCTTGGCTCGGGACGCGCTGCGCGCCGCGGCTGCTCGGCACCGCGCTCGCCGCGCGGGGGCTTGGCGCGGGCGGGCTGCCGGGCCACGACCCGGGTGCCGAACAGGTCGCGACGCATCACGGCGACGACGCTGAGCACCAGCACCCAGAGCAGGACGAGGAACCCCAGCTGCAGCAGCAGCAGCGTCAGCTGGCTCATGGCTCGCCCCTCGCCCGGAGTCCCAGCTCGATGGCTCGCTCGCTCGCCGGCCTCACTCGTCCTCCTCGCTTCGCTCCGACCGCGACGAGAACCGGATCTTGGTGCGCCCCAGGGTGATCGTGCTGCCGTCGAGGAGCCGGGCGGTGCCGGCGCGCTCGCCGTCGACGAAGGTGCCGTTGGTGGACCCGAGGTCGCGCAGCACGGCAGTCCCGCCGTCCAGACGGATCTCGGCGTGCTGGCGGGAGACGCCCGGGTCGTCGACCACGATGTCGGCCTCGGAGCCGCGGCCGAGCACGGTGCGGGGCCCGGTGAGCTGGTAGCGGCGGCCGTCCACGTCGAGCACCGGGTGGCTCGCGGTCGCAGTGGCCGAGGTGGCGGGCGCGACCCGCCCCTTCACCCGGGCGCCGCGGACGGTGAAGACCCCGGTGTCGAGGTCCTCGTCCTCCTCGAAGGTGACCGTGACCGGCCCGACGAACGCGTAGCGCTGCTGCCGGGCGTGCGCGGTGACCGCCTCGGAGAGCTCGTCGGAGAGGGTGTCCTCCCAGGCCGACAGCCGTTCGAAGTCGCTGACGCCGAGCGAGATGAGGTAGGCGTTGGGCACCAGCGTGCGGTCGCGCCCGACCACGGCGGCCGAGGTGTCGGCCTCGCGGCGCAGGGCGCTGACGAGCTCGACGGGCTGCACCTCGCTCTTGAAGGCCTTCGCGAAGACACCGCTGACGGCGCGCTCGACACCCTTCTCGAACCGGTCGAGGACTCCCACGAGGCACCTCCTTCACGCTCGGTCTGGTCACGGGCCGCAGGCAGGCAGGCGGACGGCACGGGCGTGCCCGTGCGCCGATGCTAACGGTGCGACCTGCATGGACCCCACTCGCGGCGTGGACGGACCGAGCCGGCTGTGCGCAGGTCGTGTGATCGTCGGTGCGTCGGCCGGGTCCGACCTGGCTCCGAAGGCTCCGCGAACGCGGTGCGGGAGGCCCTTTCGTGCGTGCTAGCCTTCTCGGCGCTACTTGCGCGAGTGGCGGAACGGCAGACGCGCTGGCTTCAGGTGCCAGTGTCCGAAAGGGCGTGGGGGTTCAAATCCCCCCTCGCGCACACCGAAGGTAGGGGGAACTCCCTCGCCGAAGAGCCGGAGTCGGGCACCCCACCAGGTGCCCGGCCCGGCTCTCGTGCGTTCCCCGGCGCAGCACCGCCCCGCAGTAGTCGTCGGGCACCTACTGCTCCACCACGACTGGAGCCGGTCGCCGAGCTGCTCCCCCCCCCGCACCGCCGCCCACGCCTGGCCGGTGGCGCCGCCGACACCGAGCGACGAGCCGGTGGCCACCACGCCGAGCGCGGCCCCGCCCGAGACGCCGAGCAGGCCCGGATCGTCCAGACCGTCATCGACGGCGGTGCGCTCGGTGATCCAGCGCACCCGGGACGAAGGCTTCGGCCGACGGGCCCCGGATGATGGTCCCGTCCTGGACCGACCGGTCGTCGCGGCCCGTGCGTCGCGTCAGAACGTCCCTGCGTTGAGCGCCTGCTGCAGGGCGCGAGTGGTCTGCGGGCCCCATTCGCCGTCCGCGGCCACGCCGACCCGCAGCTGCAGCGCCTTGATCGTCTGCGGCCCGAGCTCGCCGTCCTGCGTGCTCCCCACCCGGCGCTGCAGCGCGGTGCACGTGACCGGCCCGGGTTCGCCGTCCGCCGGTACCCCCAGCACCCGCTGCACGACCTTCCACGTCATCGGACCCATCTCGCCGTCCACGTCGAGCTTCGCGCGAGACGCGGAGGACATGGTGGCCGCTGCGGCGGAGGTGGACGCGTACGCGGGGTACCCGTACCCCGCGACGTGGGCCCGCCGCACCTGGCGCATCACGCGACCGCCCGTCCGTCCGCCGGCGGTGTCGGTGTTGCCCTCGATCGCGACGACGGCGCCGTCCGCGCGCACCGACTCGACGATCCCGACGTGGGCGATGCGGTTCATCGACGGCCAGCGGAAGTAGACGACCGCGCCGCGTCGCGGTGCCGAGCCCCACTGGTTCCGCTCCTTGAACCACGCGGCCCCGGACGGGGTGAAGGCGTGCTTGGGGATCAGCCCGGCCGCACCCGCGCGGCCCGCGCACCAGGACACGAACATGGCGCACCACGGCTGTCCGTCCATGCCGTACCACTTTCCGTACGGCGACCTGTTGGAGCCGGGCGGGGCCTCGACGAAGCCCAGCTGGCTGCGAGCCACGTTGATGACGTCGTCCGCGCAGGCCCGTGCGCCGCCGGCGATGTCGGGTCCCCCCGGACTGTCCGGCACCCACTCCTCGAAGGGTGGGTCCGGCGTCGGCTCGTCCCAGCCCAGGGTGTCTTGATCGACGTCCTGGACGCCGTCCTCGGGTCGTACCGAGTTGTCGGTCTGCTCGGGGACGGTCTGGGTGGCGGGGTTCGTGGTCAGGTCCATGGCGGCCCTCCTTGGCGGGCTCCCGATCCGCCCAGGGTGCGCCGCTTCGGGCCGCACCACAAGAGCACGTCGCCGGAAGGGGCTGCTTCGCAGTGGGATTCGCCCAAGTTGCTCCGGAGTTGTGACATCAGAGATGCCCTCACGTGCATTGACACCCCCAGGGCGCGGGAGGAACCTCGGAAGACCTCCACCCACCGTTGCAGAGGTGTGTCCGCCGTGACCCCTTCCCTTCCCACGGGCCCCTACCGCACCCTCGACGTCGACGGGACCCCGGCCGCCTGGTTCATGGTGCCGTTCGACAAGGTCGGCCGGTGCGAGGGCCCCCGCACGCGTGACGAGCTGGTCCGGACGGCGGCCGCCGGCGAGGTCACCGACGTGTTCCTGTTCTCGCACGGGTGGAACAACGACTGGGCCTCGGCCACCGCCAAGTACGAGTCCTTCCTGTCCGGGTTCGGCGAGATGCGGCGACGCCACCAGTTGTCGGTGGGACGTGAGTTCCGTCCCGCGCTGGCGGGCGTCTTCTGGCCGAGCACCGCGTTGGTCGCGGAGCACGAGCGAGCGCCGCAGATAGCCGCCGACCCCAGGAGCCTGTTCGACGCCGACGTCGCGCAGGAGCGCGCCGAGGTGTCCGAGGTCGCCGCCCTGCTGCCTGCCGAGCAGGCGGAGCGCCTCTACGACCTCCTGCAGGCGGTGTCGCTGGACACGGCCTCGGCCCGCGAGCTGGCATCGCTGGTCCTGCCGGCACTCGGGGCGCGCGAGGACGACACGGGTGCCCTGCCCGGTGACGACGCTGCCGGGGCGGAGGCGCTGGCTTCGCTCTGGCGGCACCTTCCTGACCTCGACGGCGTCGCGACAGGTGCGGACGACTCCGATGACGCGCGTGCCGAGCTCGAGGACTTCGGCCGCGACCGCACCGGCGACGACCTGGACGCCGCCGGCCTGATCGACCGCATCCGCCCGCGGGACGTCCTGCGCTCGTTGACGATGTGGATGATGAAGGACCGTGCCGGCGTGGTCGGGTCGGGCGGCGTCGCCGACCTGCTCGTCGCGCTGCTCGGTGACCGGGACGGCCCGCGCGTGCACCTCGTGGGCCACTCGTTCGGGGCCAAGGTGTGCCTGTCCGCGCTGTGCCACCCGACGGCCCTCCCGCGTCAGGTCTCGTCCGTCCTGCTGCTGCAGCCGGCCGTCTCCCACCTGTGCTTCGCCGACCGCGTGCCGGGGACGGACCGCCCGGGCGGGTTCGCTGCCGCGCCCTCGCGCACCCTGCAGCCGATCCTGTCCACCTTCAGCAGCCACGACGTGCCGCTGACCCGGTTGTTCCACCTGGCCGCGCGTCGGCGCGACGACCTGGCGGAGGTGCGGATCGCCGCTGCCGAGCCCGACCGGTACGCCGCGCTGGGAGGGGTGGGTCCCCGCCACGCAGCGCGGTGCACGACCGTGCAGGTCAAGGACGTCGGCGACGGGTACGAGCTCGGGCCGCAGGCGACCACCGAGATCTACGGCGTGGACGCCAGTCGCACGGTCCTCGGGCACAGCGACATCAGCAACGCCTCGACCCACTGGGCGCTGTTCGACCTGGTGCGGTCGTCGTGACGGGTCAGCAGGTCCTGCAGGTCAGCCTCGACACCACCGCCGACGTCCAGGTCCGCCTGAGCCTGCTGACCGACCAGGGAGCCGGATGGGCCACCGTGTGGTCGGTCGTCGTCGGCTCGGACGAGATCGGCCTGCCGACGCTCGTGAGCGGGGATCCGATCGACGACGGCCGGTTCCGCCTGCCGGCGGTGGTCGCGACCGGTCTGCCGCCGCACCTGTCCGACATAGCGCGCGTCACCTGGCTCCAGCTGCGGGAACCGTTCGGGTACCTCGGGATGGTGCCCTGGGAGCAGCTGCTCGCCCCGGTCGTGCCGGGGCCGGTCCTGCGGCTGCCCTCGATCGACCTGGGGGCACGGGTGCCGAGCGACGACCTCCAAGTCGCGCTGCTCGCGGTCGCGCCCGACCCGGACCGCCAGGGGGCGGCGGCCGAGTACCTCCACGGGAGGCGGATCGACGCGGGGTCGCGGCTGAGGAGCTGGACTCAGTCGCGGCCAGACGCCGAGGCGCGCGACCAGCCGGCCCCACCGCGCTCGCTGCGGCCGGACGAGCACCGACTCACCGCGGACGGGGTGGGGCTGCTGGTCGATGCGATCCTGCGCGGCTCCCCCCGACGCACCACCGTGCACGTCGTGACGACGCCGAGGCTCTTCCACGAGCTGCGGGCCAGGTGGCGCGACCGCACCTGGCCGGTGCACCTGCACCCTCCGCCGGCGACAGGGGCCGCCACGGGATCGGACTGGTTCAGCCAGGTGAGGGCCGCGATGGGAGGCGAGCAGGCCGACGTCGTGCACCTCGTCTGCGGCGCGTCGGTCTCGGGAGCGAAGGTGCGGCTCGCGATGGCCGACGTCCCGGACGGTACCGGGCAGGACGGCTCGCGCTTCGTGTCGCTGTCGACGCTGCGGCGCTTCCTCGACGCCGTCGGCGCCTGGTCGGTGCACCTGACCGCCGCGCCCGGCGACCTGGCGGTCCCGGCCCTGCGACTGGCCGCCGCGCGCCTGGTCGAGGAGCGGCCCGGCCCGGTGGTGCTCACCGACCTGGCCACCGACCTCGACGCCGCGGAAGTGCGGGCGGCGTACCGCTTCCTCTGCCGTACCGAACCGACCGTGCCGCCCACGCTCTCCCACACCCTGGTCGGCTGCGAGCCGCACCGCGTCCGCGGCGGCGAGGGGCTCGCCGGCGGACCGCACACCTCGCTGGTCGAGGCGGCACGACCCACGGGCGCGATCGCCTCCATCATCCACGAGGAGGACACACCGGCGTGGGTCGCGGCCGCGCAGCGCTTCATCGAGCAGCGACAGCTCGAGCTGGCCAGGTTGCGGCGCGACGCACCGGTGGGATCCGGCACGCCGGAGGGTCGGCACACCGCGGAAGGTATCGAGGAGGCCATCGACGCGCTCTCCGAGGTGGTGAACAGCTGGGCCGCCGACACCGAGAGGGCGCCATGAGCGGGGACAACGGACGGACCGTCGTGCTGCTGGAGGAGTCCGAGCGCGGCGCCCTGCGCATCAAGCTGCTCGGTTGGCCGCGGGGCGAGCCGGGACCGAGCAAGCCGGTGAAGCTGAAGGCGCTCCCCGAGCAGCTCGACACCGCGGACGCGCTCGAGCAGTACGGCAACGAGCTGTTCGGCCTGCTGCGCAAGCAACCCCAGCTGCGCGAGGCGGTCGACGACGCGCTCGGCGCCGCGGACGACGACGTCCGTCCGCTGTGCTTCAAGGTCGAGGGCCGGCGCGCGGAGGAGCTGGCGCTGTGCTGGGAGCTGCTGTGGGAGAAGTCCCGACGCTTCTTGGCCCTGAACCCGCGCTGGCCGATCGGCCGCATCGTCGACTCCACCGCCTCGGCGGCGCGCGTGTTCCAGCCCCCGCTGCGGATCGTCGCGGTGATGTCGGCGATCGGCGAGGAGGCGCGCCCTGAGTGGCTCGGGTTGCAGGCCGCCATCCGGCACGCCCGCGGGCTCGGACTACCCGTCCACGTCACAGCAGTGGTCGGCGAGCAGTCGCTCTACGACGAGCTGACGGCGACCACGCAGGCGGAGCCCGGGTGGCTCGAGGTCCATGCGTTGACGGACAAGAGCACCCTTCGCCGCCTGCTGACCGACTCGCCGCCGCACATCCTGCACTTCTTCTGCCACGGCCGGGTCGGGATGGGGGAGGGCCAGCTAGAGCTGGCGACGATCGGTGACCGCGCGGAGCCGGAAGAGGAGGCGCGCGACTCGGTCGCCGTGACCATGAGTGAGCTGCGCACGCTGGTCGCCAGCAGGAACCTGTGGCTGGTCACCCTCAACTGCTGCTCCGGCGCCAGGTCGACGACCGACGTCCAGTCGCTCGCGCACAGCGTGGTGTCGGCCGGGGCCGGCGCAGCCATCGGCTGGCGTGAGGCGGTGGACGCCCGTGACGCCAACATCTTGTGCAAGACGCTGTACCTCGAGCTGCTCGCACAGCTGGCCCGCCAGCTGAGCGACGCGCAGCCGGGAACGATGGTGCAGCTGGAGCTGGCGGCCTCGTCCTACGGACCGAGGGACGAGCTGCGCTCGAAGCCCGGTCGCCACCTGCCGGTGTGGACGCTGCCGGTGCTGTACCTGGCGCGAGAACCGTTGTCCGTGATGGTGTTCGCGCCAGACCCCGACGAGCCCGCGCGACTCGAGGAGCACGACCGGCGAGAGTCCGGAGGTGCGACCATCCGGGCGTCGACGATGGCGTCCGTGCTGACCGACGCCGAGGCGTTGCTGGCGGGCGCGCCACCGCAGGTGCACGACCGGCTGCGTACCAGGATCGCCGACGCGCGGCAGCTGGCCACCACCACCGCGCGTCCGAGGGCCGGTGGGGGCGGGTGAGCGTCGGCACGGCCGCCCCGGCGGGCCATGGGTCCAGGCTGCAGGTCAACGCGTGGCTCCCCGAGACGCACCGGGTGGAGGGCGATCCGTCCGGCGCCGTCTCGGACTGGGCGATCCGACGGGCGGGCACCCTCGTCCCCGAGCGGCCGCTCGCCGCTGAGGAGCCGGCCGACGAGCGCGACTGGTGGGACGAGCGCGTGGGCTGGGGCCTGGTGCTACCGGACGACGACGCCGTCGCCGCGGCCGACAAGGCCCTCGGCCTGGACGCCGCCGAGCCGCTGCGACGGCTGCTCGAGGCGCGACCGGGATCGCCCGTGCTGAGGTACCGACCGGATCTCGGGGTCTCGTTCCTGGTGCGATACGAGGAGGACGGGACGCCGCGCAAACTGGCCACGACCGGGGGAGAGCGGGGGGCGGGACCACGGCAGCTACCTCGCTACCTGCTGATCGCGGCGTCGCCGGCCGACGTCCCGTGGCGGTTGCAGTACCTACTGAACACCTCCAGCTACGTGGGCCGGCTCGACCTCGCGCCGGAGGGGCTCGAGCGCTACGTCGACGCCCTGCTGACCGGGTGGGACGGCGCGACGTCGCAGGTGCGCAGCACGCTGGTGTGGACGGTCGACCACGGGCGCGACGACATCACCTGGCTGATGCGCCACGGCCTCGCCGAACCGCTTGCCGACGTCTACGCGAAGGACGACGACCTGCGGGTCGGAGCACGCCGGCTGTCCGGCAGCGATGCCCTCGGCGGCGCGCTCGTCGACGAGCTCGGCGCCCAGCGACCGGGACTGGTGGCGACCACCAGCCACGGGGTGACCGCGCCGCTCGACGACCCCGCCGCCCTGCGAGAGGGTCTGGGCGCCCTCGTCGACAGCAGCCATCAGCCCGTCGGTGCGGACCGGGTGCTCCAGGCCTGGCAGCCGGACGGCGCCGTCTGGTACGCCCACGCGTGCTGCTCGGCCGGGGCGGACGGCGCCACCTTGTTCTCCGACGTCGTCGAGGCCGGCTCGGACGTAGACCGGGTCCTCACCGGCGTCAGCACTGCCGGCGCGTGCACAGCACCGCTGCCCAGGCTGCTGCTGGGGTGCGAGCGTCCGCTGAGGGCCTTCGTCGGTCATGTCGAGCCGACCTTCAACTGGACGCTGCGCGACCCGGAGAACGGCCAGCTGCTCACTGCCGGTCTGCGGCGCGCGCTGTACGACGGGGTCTTCCGCACCCGGCCCGAGCCGGTCGGCATGGCCCTCGCCCGCGCGTACGCACCCGTCGCCGGTCTGTGGTCGCGGTGGGACACCGAGCGGCTGGCCGCGGTCGGCGGGGACGCGACCGCCCGGCAGCGAGCACTCGCGGCGCGGCTCGCGGCGCTGGACCGGCAGAGCATCGTGCTGCTGGGAGATCCGACGGTCGCGCTACCGGCGCTCGGCGGCTGACGACCGGGTGGCTGGAGCTCACCGGGCCAGCGTGCCGTCCGGCCCTCGGCCGGCCGGGAATCCCGCCTCGCATCCCGATGTCGAGCGTTCACACGGTCGGTCCGGTCCGGATCGGAGAAGGGAGCCCGTCATGGAGATCTGCCTCCGGGTGCTGCAGGCGCTGCTGGCGGCGGTGTTCCTCGGCGCGGGCCTGGTGAAGGCCACGCAGGTGCGCAGGAGTACAGGATGAGGGCATGAGGCATCGCGAGAAGCCGGGTCCCGGCCAGGAGTCGGTCTGGGACTACCCGCGCCCGCCGCGGCTCGAGCCCACCGACGACGAGGTCGTGGTCCGGCTCGGGGGAGTCGAGATCGCCCGTACGCGCCGCGCGCTGAGGGTGCTCGAGACCAGCCACCCGCCGGGCTACTACCTGCCCCGGGACGCCTTCACCGCGACGGCGCTGAGACCGGCGGAGGGCACCTCGTACTGCGAGTTCAAGGGCGAGGCCTCCTACCTGGACGTCGTCGGTGGCGACCGGGTCGCGGCCCGCGCGGCCTGGACCTACCCCGACCCGACCCTGGGCTTCGCGACGATCCGCGACCACGTCGCGCTCTACCCCGGTCTGATGGACTCGGTGACGGTCGCCGGCGAGCAGGTCGTGCCGCAGGCCGGCGGCTTCTACGGCGGCTGGATCACCGCACGCGTGGTCGGCCCGTTCAAGGGCGAGCCCGGGACCTACGGCTGGTGAGCGACCGAGCACGTGGACCTCGCACGTCACCGCAGACCTCAAGGACCTCATCGCCTCCCGGTCGGGTCGTGGACCCCGGGCGCCGCGCGGACCCGGATGTGCTGCTCAGCGAGGTGGCCCGCGCCTGACCCGCGCGTGCAGCTCGGCGACCCAGCCGTCCTCGACCGGCATCGCCGACTCGACCAGCCAGGTGGCCCCGGCCTCGGCCCACTGCGCCGGGTCGTACGGACCGGCCGGGCCCGCCACGACATCCCAGCCCACCGGGACGTCGGCGCCCACCTCGTCCCTCAGGTAGTCACCTAGAGCCTCCGGCGTGAGGCCCTCGCCGATCGGGACCACGCCGTCCCAGCGCCGGGCGCGCGCGAGCGGGCGCTTGTTCGGGATGACGCCGGCCACCCAGATCCGCGGGCGGGGACGTGAGCGCGGGCCCGGTGAGAACCGTGCGTGCACCGTGTAGTGCTCGCCGTCGTGGTCGACCCGGTCGCCGCGCAGCAGGCCGTCGAGCACCGTCAGCGACTCGTCCAGCATCGCGGCGCGGGTGCGCGGGTCGGGCTCGTCGCCCAGGTCGGAGAAGTCGCGGTCCGGCGGCTCGCCGAGGCCGACGCCCAGGACCGCCCGGCCACTCGACAGGTGGTCGAGGGTGATGAGCTGCTTGGCCAGGTTTGTCGGGCGGCGACGAGAGAGCGGTGTGACCAGGGTGCCCAGCAGCACCCGCTCCGTGCGCGTGGCCAGCGCCCCCAGCAGCACCCACGGGTCGTGCACCTCCGGCTCGACCGAGGCTCTCCACTGCACGTGGTCCCACAGCAGCACGGCGTCCCATCCGGCGGCCTCGGCGTCGACGCCGATCGTCACCACCGTCGCGGGATCGGTGAACGGGGGGATGCTCACGGCGAACCTCATGCGCTGCACGGTAGCGACCCGTGCGACAGGGTGTCCCCGTGCACCCCGACCCGGCGTCGGCCGGACCCCGCGTCGGCACGGTCGTGGTCCCCGCCGGGGTCGTGACCCTGACGGACCGCCGCACCCGGCGCAGCTGGGCGGTACCGGTCGCGACCTTCGAGCTGGGTGTCCACGCCGTCACCCGCGACCTGTGGGCCGAGGTGACCGGTGCAGAGGCGGGTACCCACGGGCGCCGCCCGGCGGACGAGGTGTCGTGGCACGAGGCGATCGCCGTCTGCACGTCGCTGTCCGCCCCGGTGCACGTTGCCGCCACCGGTGCCAGGGTGCGCCGGCGCAGCCACGCGACCTTCGCCGTCGACGACGTCGGGCTGCGGGTCGCGCGCACCGTCACCGGCTGAGCAGGTCCAGCACCGCCGTCACCAGGGCCGCACGGACCGGCGGTGGGCAGGTGTCGAGCAGCGCGTTGACCGGCGCCATCCGCCCCGGCAGCGCGGGCCGCCCCGATCCGTCAGCGAGCCCGGCGCCTGCCAGCAGCCCGAGCAGGGTCGGCTCGTCGAGGGTGGCGAGGTCCAGCCCGGTCACCATCGCCCCGAGGGCCGGGTCCACGCGGATCGGTCCCGCGGCCAGGGCCGTGGCGGTCGCGGCCGCGAGGGCGTCGACGAGGGCGTCGGCCGGGGTCGAGGCGCTGATCGACAGGTGCAGCGTCGGGTCCATCGCCCCGAACCGCAGCTGCGGTTGGACGAACCAGCCGAGCGCGCCCATCTCGTCGGCGAGGGTGAAGACGTCGAGCCGTTCGTCGGTGCCGATCGCCAGCAGGGTCGAGTCCGGCGGGGCCACCACGTGCAGGCCGTCGACCCGCTCGACCGCCTCGGCGACCCGCAGCGTGGTTCCGCGGGCCGCGCGAGCGAGCTCGTGGTACCCCCCGACGCCGATCGACTGCACCGTCGCCCAGGCGCCGGCGAGCGGACCACCGGGTCGGGTCGACTGCAGGGTCGGGTTGACGACCGTGTAGCCCGGCCAGTCGGCCCAGGCGAAGAACTGGCTGCGGCGCAACGATCCTGACCGGTGCAGCAGCAACGAGGCGCCCTTCGGCGCGTAGGCGTACTTGTGCAGGTCGACAGAGATGCTGGTGACGCCCTCGACCGCGAACGTCCAAGCCGGCTGCTCCGGTTCGCTCTCGCGCAGGAACGGCAGCACCCACCCGCCGATGCAGGCGTCGACGTGGCAGCGGATACCGCGGGCCGCTGCGGCAGAGGCGATCTGCTCCACGGGGTCGATCACGCCGTGGGCGTACGACGGCGCGGAGGCCACGACCAGCACCGTCCGCCCGGTGGTCGCCGCCGCCGTGGCGGCTGGGTCGGCGCGGAAGGTGAGAGGGTCGACGTCGGCCACCACGGCCGTGACGCCGAACAGGTGCGCCGCCTTGTGGAAGGCCGCGTGAGCGGTCGAGGGCAGCACCATCTCCGGCCGGCCAACATCCGGCCGGGCATCACGGGCGGCCAGCACGGCCAGCAGACAGGACTCGGTGCCCCCGGAGGTCACGGACCCGGCGGCACCTGCCGGGGCATCGAGCATCTCGGCGGCGAAGGCGACCAGCTCGCGTTCCATCGCCGCGAGGCTGGGGAACGCGGTCGGGTCCAGGCCGTTGGTGCCGGAGAAGGCGGCGACGGTCTCGGCCGCGAGGACGTCGACCTCGACCAGGCCGCTGTCGTAGACGTAGGCGAGTGTGCGCCCGCCCCTGATGGGCAGGTCGTGGACGCGGAGCTGCTCGAGCTGTTGCCGCACGCGCTCGATCGGGTGGTCAGGGTGCATCGGTCCCCTCCGGTGCGGAGCCGCTCCCGGTCAGCGGGCGGACGTCGTGGTCGAGCCGGTAGCCCCGCAGCACGAGCAGCGAGAGCGCCACCAGCACGGCAGGAAGCACCGAGAAGCCGAGCACGATCGCCGTGATCGCCGAGTCAGGCTGCGCCACGCCACCTCCGGTGCTCGAACGATAGCCACCGAGCGCCAGGACGAGACCGAAGAGCCCCGGCCCCAGCGCCAGGCCCAGGGTCTCGCCCGCTGTCCACAGACCGGTGTAGACGCCCGATCGGCCGGACCCGGATCGGGCGGCGTCCCGGGCGGCGACGTCGGGCAGCATCGCGAGCGGGAACATCTGTGCCCCGGCGTAGCCGACACCGACGACGCCGACCGCGGCGTACACCGCGGCCGGCGGCAGGCTCGCCGCGAGGACCAGCACCACCGCGCCGCCACCGAGCAGCAGCGAGGCCGCCACGAAGCCGCGCTTCTTGCCCCAGGCCTCCCCCACCTGCTGCCACAGCGGCGTCACGACGAGCGCGGGTCCGACGAACGCCACGAACAGCAGCGTGGAGGCCGTGGGGCTCCCGAGCACGTTTCGCGAGACGTAGTCGACCCCGGCCAGCATCGACCCCGTCGCCAGCGCCTGGAGGACGAACGCGCCGAGCAGCAGACGGAAGTCGCGGTCGTGGCCCACCACGGCGAGCTGCTCGCGCAGCGTGCCGCCGGCGGCCTCGACGCGACCGACCGGTGCGGACCGGGTGCCCCACCAGGCCCCCACCGACCCCGCGGCGATCACCAGGGCGATCACCACGCCCATCACGAGGTAGCCGCGATCAGGACCTACCGCGTCGCGGATCGCTGGGGCGCTCGCCCCGGAGAGCAGGATCGCCAGCGCCAGCACCGCGACCCGCCAGGTCATCAGCCGGGTGCGTTCGGCGTAGTCGTCGGTGATCTCCGCCGGCATCGCCACGTACGGCACCTGGAAGAACGCGTACGCCGAGGCGCAGGCCAGGAACAGCACCGCCACCCAGGCGCCCGCCAGCGCGGGCGGCGACGCCGGACCGGCGAACAGCAGCGCGAAGCAGACCGCCAGCGCGAGACCGGCGCGCAGCAGGAACGGGCGCCGCGGACCGCTCGGGTGGCGCGAGCGGTCGCTGATCCGTCCCGCCACCGGGTTGAGCAGCACGTCCCAGGCCTTGGGGAGCGCGACGAGCAGGCCGGCCACCCCGGCGGCCACGCCGAGGCGCTCGGTCAGGTACGGAAGGAGCAGCAGGCCGGGGACGGTGCCGAAGGTCCCCGTCGCGACCGAGCCGAGCGCGTATCCGCGACGCGCGGAGGGGGCCAGGGAGGACACGGGCCGACTGTATGACCACCCCGCGCGTGCCGGTCGGCTGTGTTCGCAGCCGCGGCTCAGAGGCCGGGGCCGCCCAGTGTCGGGCGCACCGGCACCTGCTGCGGGAGCTGGTCGCCCTGCAGCTGGGCGACCTGGGGGGCGGTACCACGGGCTGCGGCGGCCGCCGGTGCGTCGAACGGCCTGGCGTCGGGTGCGCAGACCGCACCGTCGGTCGCCGCGAGGTCGACCAGGTAACGGGCGACCGCCTCGTCGGCGCACGCGCTCTTGCCGAGGATGGTGTGGCCCCAGCCGTCCAGGGTCAGCATCCGGGCGTCGGGGAACCGGTCCGCGTACGGCTGGGTGTTCCGGTAGGGCGTCGCCGGGTCGAACCGGGTGCCGATCACCATCACCGGCTCGTCGACCTGCTGGTCCCACGGCCCGGTGAAGGCGTCGCGGTCGCGCACCGGCCAGAAGTCGCACATCTGCGGCGTCCAGGCCCGCATCCGGCCGAAGTGGGGCGCCTCGGCGTCGGCCCGGTCGGTGAACCGGGAAAGGTCAAGGGCCGGTTCGTCGGTGCGGTCTCGGTGCAGATGCTGAGACCGGCCCCGACCGAGGTGTACTCGTCCTCGCGGCTGTTCCAGCCGGCCAGCGCCGCGGGCACCTCCTGCGGCTGCAGGGCGACCTCGGCCGTGCCGCCGGCCTGTGCGACCGCGAGCGCCGCGAGCTCGTTGGCCAGCAGCGGCCACTGCACGGGCTCGTACAGCGTGCAGAACGTCCGCGTGACCACGACGTGGGCCTCATGCCACCACGGGAATCCCCGTAGCAGATCGTCGCACACGTTGCTACGCTGGTCCGGTGTCGAAGACCATCGCGCAACGCGAGCTGCGCAACGAGAACGCGAAGGTGATCGAGGCCGTGACGGCCGGCGAGACCTTCGTCATCACGCGCAACGGCGAGCCGGTCGCGGAGCTTCGGCCGCTGCGCGCGGGTCGCCGCGCCTTCATCTCCCGCGAGGAGGTGGCGGCGCTGGCGACGGCCGGCGTGCGCATCGACCGCGGCCGATTTCGGGCGGACCTCGACCGAGTGATCGACCAGGCGCTCTGACATGACTACCGGGCTCCTGGACACCTCCGTCGTCATCGACTGGCACGACCCGGTGGTCGTCGAGGCGTTGCCGGACCGGGTGGCGATCTCGGCGATCACCGCCGCGGAGCTGGCCGCGGGACCACACCTTGCCGGCGACCCCGCCGAAGCAGCGAGGCGGCAGGTGCGACTCCAGGAGGTCGAGGCGAAGATGGAGCCGCTCCCGTTCGACGGCGCGGCCGCACGCAGCTACGGGTTGGTGGTCGCCGCGGTGGTGGGCGGAGGGCGCACGCCGCGGAGCCGGTTCGCGGACCTGCTGATCGCAGCGACGGCCCATGCCAACGGCCTCGACCTGTACACGCGCAACGGTGACGACTTCGCCGGACTCGCCGGGCTCGTCGACGTCGTCACGATCTGATCCGGTCCCCTCGCACAGGCGTTCGAGCACGGCCTTCGTCGTCGACCCGAGCTACCTGGAGATGGACGACCTCGTCCTCGGGCGGGTGCGGGCGCTCCTCGCGCGCGGTCAGCCGGGACCCTCGCGGCCAGATGTTCGGGGACCGGTGCTAGGCGTTCTCTTTGCGGAAGGTCGAGGTGCCCCACCAGACGGCGATGCCCGTGAGGATGAACGCCCAGGCGGTCCCCCAGAAGGTGGCGGAGGTGGCGATGTCGCCGGCGAAGCTGGCCCGCACGCCGTCGACGATGTGCTTGATCGGCATGAAGTCGCTCGCCGTGATGAGCCACTGCGGGGCCAGCGTGATTGGGATCAGGATGCCGGACAGCAGCAACACCGGGAGGAAGATGGAGTTCAGGATCGGGGCCATCACGTCCTCGCTCTTGGTGGTCAGGGCCAAACCGTAGGACGCGGCGGAGCATGCGCCGCCGAGCAGCAGGGTCAGCCCGATGCCGAGCGCGGCACCGCTGACCGAGGCGTCCATGCCGACGACGTAGCCGAGCCCCACCAGGACCAGGGTCTGGACGAAGATCAGCAGCACGTCGCGCAGCAGCCGTCCCATCAGCAGCGCGGTGCGGCGGGCAGGGGTGACCCGCTCGGCCTCGACCACGCCCTCGCGCCACTCGGCGATGAGTCCGAAGCCCGCGAAGAACGCCCCGAAGACGCCGAGCTGGATCAGCAGGCCCGGGACGAACAGCGTGTAGGCGTTGTCGAACCCGAGCTGGGCGGCGAACGGCTCGAGCAGCGGGCCGAACAGGAACAGGTAGAGCATCGGCTGGGTGAGCCCGATGATCACCCACGCCGGGTTGCGCAGGTTCATCCGGAGCTGGCGGCGGAACACGATGAAGGTCTCGCGCAGGAAGCTCATGGTCACTCTCCTTCTCGCAGCGAACGACCGGTGAGGGTCAGGAAGACGTCGTCGAGCGTGGGGCGGCGCACCTGCACGTGGGTGAGCTCGACACCGCGGGAGTCGAGGTCGCGCAACAGGCCCTGCATGCTCGAGCTCGCCTGGGGCACCCGTGCACTGATGTGCTGACCGGTGACCTCGAGGTCCTTGCCTGAGCCGTCGGCCGTCTGCCGGGCGAGGCCGTCGAGCACCTCGGCGGCGGTCGCGACCTTGTCGGCGTCACGGACGTCGAGCTCGACGAGGTCGCCGGAGACGTTGTCCTTCAACGCGTCCGGAGTGTCCGAGGCGATGATCTCGCCGTGGTCGATGACGATCACGCGGTCCGAGAGAGCGTCGGCCTCGTCGAGGTAGTGCGTGGTGAGGAAGACGGTCGCGCCGCGCTGGGTGCGCAGGTCGCAGATGTGGGTCCACAGGTTCGCCCTGGCCTGTGGGTCCAGGCCGGTCGTGGGCTCGTCCAGGAAGACCAGCTTCGGGTCGTGGATCAGGCCCATCGCGATGTCGAGCCGGCGACGTTGGCCGCCCGACATCGACTTCGGCTGCCGTTCCCACATCCCGTCGAGGGCGAGCTGCTCGAACAGCTCGTGCCCCCGGGTGCGGGCCTGCTCGGCCGAGATCCCGTAGAGCATCCCGTGGTCCATGATCTCCTCGCCGGCCCGCGCGACCCGGCTGGTCGACCCGGCCTGGGAGACGTACCCGATGCTGCGGCGCACCTGCACCGACTGGGTGGCGACGTCGAAGCCGTTCACCTCGGCCGTGCCGGCGGTGGGCGTCAGCAGCGTGGTCAGCATCCGCAGGGTCGTGGTCTTGCCGGCGCCGTTCGGGCCGAGGAACGAGACGATTTCGCCCTCGGCGACGTCGAGGTCGACGCCCTTGACCGCCTGGACGTCGACCTTCTCGCGGCCTTGTCGGGTGTGGAAGGTCTGCACCAGTCCGCGTGCCGTGATCACGGGCACGTCCTCTCGTTCGTGGGTATGTGTCGTCGGGTCTGTGCTGGAAGGACCGGCGGCGCGCCCGGAAGTCATCGCGGTCCGGACGACCCGTTCCCGGGCTGACGCTAGCGACGTCCGGGCGACGGAGTTCGCTGACAGCGGGACGAGCCCGGGCCGAGCGCACCTGGCGCGGAGGGGGCGGGGCGACGGTGCGAGCATGTCGCCGTGAGCACCGCCCCCTCCCGCTGGACCCGGTACGTTGCCGTCGGCGACTCCTTCACCGAGGGCCTGGACGACACCGGGCCGGTCGACCACCCCGCCGTCGCCACGCCGGACCGGTACACCGGGTGGGCCGACCGGCTGGCGGCGCTGCTCGTCGCTGACGCCGAGCTCGCCGGGGACCAGCTGCGGTACGCCAACCTCGCCGTCCGCGGCCGGCTGCTCGACGACATCGCGGGCGGGCAGGTCGACGCCGCCCTGGCGCTCTGTCCCGATCTCGTCAGCATCGTCGGCGGCGGCAACGACATCCTGCGACCGCGGGCCGACGTCGACGCCCTCAGCGCCACGCTCGAGGCAGCGGTGGCGCGGATCCGGGCCACGGGGGCCGGCGTCCTGCTCTGCACCCCGGTCGACCCGCGGGGCGCTCCCGTCATCCGGCACACCCGGGGGCGGGCGGCCACCTACGCGGCGAACCTCGGGACGATCGCGCGCACGCACGGCGCCCACCTGACCGACCTGTGGGGCATGCGGGTGCTGCGCGACGGACGGCTCTGGTCCGCCGACCGGATCCACCTGACCTCCGAGGGGCACGCCCGGGTCGCGGCCGAGGCCTACGCCTCGCTCACCGGCACCACCGACCTCGCCGACGCCCCGTGGCGGGCACCACTCGGTGACGACCTGCCGCCGTTCGACCTCGGACTGCGCGCGAACGCCGCCTGGGCCCGCGAGCACGCGGGGCCGTGGCTGCGGCGCCGACTGCGCGGTCGTTCGTCCGGCGACGACGTGCACGCGAAGCGGCCCCACTTCGAAGAGGGCCTCGACCGCCCGTGAGGCGCTGGCTCCCCGCCGGCACCGGGCTGGTGCTGGTCGCGATCGTGGCGGTCAGCCTCACGCTGCGCTCGCCGATCGCCGCGGTCTCGCCCGTGCTCGGCGAGCTGCGGGCCGACCTCGGCCTCGGCCCCGGTGCGGCCGGCCTGCTGACGTCGCTGCCGGTGCTGTGCTTCGCGGTCGCCTCGGCCGCGGTGCTCGGCCTGTACCGGCGCCTCGGGGCCGAGCGTGCGGTCGTCCTGTCGATGGTCGTGCTCGCCGCCGGCACCCTGCTGCGCTCCTCGCCCGGCGGTTCGCCCGTCCCGGCCCTGGTGGGCACCGTGGTGATCGGGCTGGCGATCACCGTCGGCAACGTCGTGGTGCCGGTGGTGGCCAAGCGCGACTTCGGGGACCGCTCGCCGGCCGTCGTCGGCATCTACACCGCCGCCCTCACCGCGGGAGCCGCCGTCGCAGCAGCCGGGACGGCACCGGTCGCCGACCGGGTCGGGTGGCGCGGCGGGCTGGTCGTGTGGGTCGGGCTGGTGGTGGTCGCCATCGCGTCCTGGGTGCTGGTCCTGCGTCGGCACCGGCGCAGTGGTGCACCCCCCGCACCGACCACGGGTCCGCCGCTCACGCTGCGCCGCGACCGGACGGCGTGGGCGCTCACCGTGCTGTTCGGCGCCCAGTCGGCGCTGTACTACTCGATGACCGCCTGGCTCCCGTCGCTGCTGGCCTCGAGCCCGCACGAGGGCGGCATCTCGCTCGACCGCGCCCAGGCCGGTGTCGCGCTCTCGGTGATGCAGGTGTTCGGCATCGTCGGCAGCCTGCTGGTGCCGGCGCTGGTGGCCCTGGTCGGACGCCGCGGCCACGACCAGCGCGGGCTCGGCGTCGCCGTCGGCGTCGCGTGGGCGGTCCCCCTGGTCGGGCTGCTGCTGGCGCCGCAGCTCTGGCCGGTGTGGGCCGTCGTTATCGGCCTCGGCCAGGGTGCCGGCATCAGCCTCGGCTTCGCGCTGATGGTGCTGCGCGCCAAGGACGACCACGTGGCGGCCGGCCTGTCCGGGTTCGTCCAGACCGGCGGCTACCTGCTGGCCGCCGGTACCCCCGTGCTGGTGGGGGAGAGCTACGACGCCTCAGGCGGGTGGCAGCTGCCTCTCGTGCTGATGGCCGTGATGGCCGTGGTGCTCGGCGCCAGCGGCGTCGTGGCCGGAGCCCGCCGCACGATCGGCTGAGTCCGACCGCCCGCGCACGTGGTGCCTTCGTGCGCGACACGCCGCGTGTGTCGCGCACGAGGCTCACACTCGCGGAAGGGGCGGGGCGCAAACGCGGGTGACGTGGTGGCCGGGGACGAGGACGATCGGCGTCATGGCCTCCACCGACCCACGACCGCTCCCGGCCGGGCTGCTGCTGCGTCCGATGCTGCCCGCCGATCTGGAGCAGGTGGGCGAGCTGCTCACCGCCCGGGGCGACCCCGAGGACGCGATCGACCACCGGCTCGTCGTCGAGGACCCGGACGCCGGGCACGAGGCGTGCGCGGTGGTCGTCGACGGCGACCGCGTGGTCTCCACGGCGACCCTGCTGGACGAGACCGTCCGGATCGGCCGGGCCGGCGCACCGGGCACCGTGACGCTGCCGGCGGGGCAGGTCGAGCTGGTCGCCACGGCCACCGAGCACGAGGGTCAGGGCCTGGTCCGCGCACTGATGGGCTGGGCGCACGAGCGATCGGCCGAGCGCGGCCACGTCCTCGGCGTGATGCTCGGGATCCCCTACTTCTACCGGCTGTTCGGCTACGAGTACGCGATGGCGATCCCGCCGGCACCGTTCCTCACCGCGGCGCCGCAGCCGGGCGGCACGGGCACGTTGCGGCCGGCCACGGCGGCCGACCTGCCGGCCGTGGTCCGCCTCCAGGGCGCCGTCCAGGCCGACGTCGACGTCGCCGTCCCGCACACGACGCCCCGCTGGCGCTGGCTGCTGGCCCGCGAGGGCTCGACCCTCGTGGTCGTCGAGCGCGACGGCGAGGTCGTGGCCACCGCGCGGGTGACCGACCCCGACGACGAGGTGGTGCTGGCCGACCCCGCGGCCCTGGACGTGGCGGCCGCTTCCGACCTGGTGGCCGGCGTCCACCCCACGGCAGGGCCGGACGGCCTGCGCGTCCAGCGGCGACCGGGTCCGGTCGACGAGGTGTGCGTCCCCCTCTACGGCGAGGCCTCGGTGCTGGCCGAGCGGTACTACGTCCGGCTGCCCGACCCCGCCGTGCTGCTTGACGCCCTGCGAGAGTTGCTGTGGCAGCGGCACCTGGCGAGCGGCCTGGACCGCGAGGGACGCGACCTGGTCGTCTCCACGTTCGGTCGGCACTACCGCCTGCCGCAGACCGGTGAGGCCTTCGGTCCGGTCGAGGCCGGCGGGCCGATGCAGGGGCCGGGGGCGGCCGGCGGCATCGGGTGCGCGCCCGACCTGCTGGCGGACCTGCTGCTCGGGCCGCACGGGATGGCCGGCCTGAAGCGGCAGCGCCCGGACGTGTACCCCGGCAACGACGCCGAGTGGTACGAGGCGCTGTTCCCGCCGCTGACGTCGGACCTGTGCATGTTCTACGTCCCGTACTGAGGCCCGCCAGGAGCCGCATAGGCTCGGCCGGTGACCGATACCACGCCCACCTCTGCAGCCGCGGCTCCGGCCGCCGCACGGGTCGAGACCGTCCGCAGCCACCACGGCGACGACGTCGTCGACCCGTACGAGTGGCTGCGCGACCCCGAGGAACCCGCCGTCATCGCACACCTCGAGGCCGAGAACGACCACGCCGCCGCGCAGACCGACCACCTCGAGGGCCTGCGCACCACGCTCTACGACGAGATCGTGGCGCGCACCCAGCAGACCGACCTCTCGGTGCCCACCCGCCGCGGCGGCTGGTGGTACTACTCGCGCACCAGCGAGGGCAGCCAGTACACGGTCACCTGCCGCTGCCCGGCTTCCGGGCCGCTCGACGACGCGACCGGCTGGACCCCGCCCACGATCGAGGCCGGCGTCGCCGCCTCGGACGAGCAGGTGCTGATCGACGGCAACGCAGAGGCCGAGGGCCACGCCTTCTTCTCCCTGGGTGCGCTGGCCGTCAGCCCCGACGACCACCTGCTGGCCTACTCGGTGGACCTGCAGGGTGACGAGCGGTTCACGCTGCGGTTCAAGGACCTCCGCACCGGTGAGCTGCTCGACGACGAGGTGCCGGGCATCTTCTACGGCGCCTCCTGGGGCGGCGACTCGGCTGCGGTCTACTACACGGTCGTCGACGGTGCCTGGCGTCCGTACGAGGTGCGCCGGCACGTGCTCGGCACCGCGCCGGACGCCGACACGGTGCTCCTCACCGAGCCGGACGAGAGGTTCTGGGTCGGCGTGGAGACCACCACCAGCCGCCGCTTCCTGCTGGTCGGCGCCGCCTCGCGCACCACCAGCGAGGTACGGGCGCTGGACCTCCAGGACCCCGCGGCCGAGCCGGTGCTCGTGGCGGCCCGGCGCGACGGCGTGGAGTACGACGTCGACCACGCGGTCGTCAGCGGCCGCGACCGGTTCGTCATCGTGCACAACCACGACGCCCAGGACTTCGCCGTGGCGCTCGCCGATGTCGGCGACCCCGACCCCGCGCACTGGGAGGAGCTGGTCCCCCACACCCCGGGCCGCCGGGTGATGGGCGCGCTGGCGCTGGACCGCGCGATCGTGCTGCAGGTGCGGCGCGACGCACTGGCCCGCGTGGTGGTGCTGCCGATCGAGGACGGCAGCAACCAGGGGGTCGGCGAGGCGTGGGAGGTGGGCTTCGACGAGCCGCTGTTCACCAGCGACGTCGGCCAGGTGGGCGACGCGGCGGCTCCGGTGCTGCGGCTCGGCTACGCGTCGTTCGTCACCCCGCCCACGGTCTACGACGTCGACCTCAGCACCCGGGAGCTGTTGCTGCGCAAACGCACTCCCGTCCTCGGCGGCTTCGACAGCGCCGACTACGAGCAGCACCGCGAGTGGGCCACGGCCGCCGACGGCACCCAGGTGCCGATCTCGGTGGTCTGCCGCCGGGGCACCCCGCGCGACGGCACGGCGCCGGTGCTCCTGTACGGATACGGCTCGTACGAGCACAGCATCGACCCGGCGTTCACCGTCCCGCGGCTGTCGCTGCTCGACCGCGGCGTCGTGTTCGCCGTCGCGCACGTGCGCGGCGGCGGCGAGCTCGGCCGCGACTGGTACGAGCAGGGTCGGATGAACCACAAGGTCAACACCTTCACCGACTTCGTCGACGCGGGACGGCACCTCGTGGCCTCCGGGTGGGCGCACCCGGACCGCGTCGTCGCGATGGGAGGCTCGGCCGGCGGACTGCTCGTGGGTGCGGCGCTGAACCTCGCGCCCCAGCTGTTCGTGGGCGTCGTGGCCCAGGTGACCGTCGTCGACGCCCTCACCACGATCCAGGACCCCTCCCTCCCCCTCACCGTGATCGAGTGGGAGGAGTGGGGCGACCCGTTGCACGACGCCGAGGTCTACGCGTACATGAAGAGCTACACGCCGTACGAGAACGTCCGTGACGTCGCCTACCCGCCGGTGCTGGCGTTGACCAGCCTGCACGACGCCCGGGTGCTGTACGTCGAGCCGGCCAAGTGGGTCGCGCGGCTGCGCGAGACCGCCCCCCAGGGCGGGCCCTACCTGCTCAAGACCGTCATGGACGGCGGGCACGGCGGGGTCAGCGGGCGATACGAGACCTGGAAGGAACGTGCCTACGAGATGGCCTGGGCACTGGAGCGTCTCGGCCTGGCCGGGGGCCGGTAGGCGAGCTCGAGCACGAGCATCGCCATGTCGTCACCGCGGCCGCCCCCGGTCCACTCCTCGACCTGGTCGCGCAGTCGCTCCAGGCCGCCGTCGGCGGGGCCCCGGCTGAGCTCGAGCCCGACCCGCTCCAGGGCGGGGAAGAACTCCCCGCCGCGGTGCCGCAGCGGGCCGCGCATCCACCAGCGCTTGGGGGTGCGTGCCTCGAGCAGGCCGTCGGTGACGAGCACCAGCCGCTGCCGACGGTCGAGCCGGTGGAAGGTGCTGCGCGGCGGCGCCCCCAGCATGCCGAGCGGCGGCGCGGGGTCGGCCTCCAGCTCGGTGGCGGGTCGGCCGTCGGGGCGCACCACCATCGGCGCGGGGTGCCCGCAGGTGACCACCTGCAGGTCGCCGTCGGACTGCATCTGCAGCAGCCCCGCGGTGACGAACTCCTCCGGTCGGGCGTCGCGCTCGACCGAGCGGTTCAGCGCCACCGCGAGCCCGGACAGGGTCGGCTCGGTGTGCGCGATCTCGCGGAAGGCGCCGAGCACCACGCCCGCCATCCGCACGGCGTCCATGCCCTTGCCCTGAACGTCCCCGATCAGGACCCGGGTGCCGAACGGCGTGGCGACCACCTCCATCAGGTCGCCGCCGATGCGGGCGGTGCTGTTGGCGGACTGGTAGAGGGTCGTGCACTGCAGGCCACCGACCATGTCCGGGATCGGCCGCATGAGCGCGCCCTGCGCGGCCTCGGCCACCGACGACATCGACGACAGCGCCTCGATCCGCCGCTCGCGGGCGTAGGCGATGAGCACCGCGCCGATCGAGGCCATCGCGATGAGCCCGAGCCGGGTCAGCTGGGCCGGGCTGGTGGCGAGGTCGTCACCGACCGCCGGCGACTCCTGCGTGTACCCGAGCCAGACCCCGGCGAGCGTGGTGACGAGCCCGACGAGCGCGGTGGGCAGCGGCCAGGTGAGCGAGCCCGCCAGCAGGGGCACGGCGGTGAGCACGCCCATCCACTGCAGGAGGGGTCCCTCGAGCAGCTCGCCGCTCACCAGGAGCACCAGGACGAGCAGGGCCACCAGCGCGCCGGGCACAGGCCCGACGAAGCGGCTCCCGCCCCTGCTCTCCTGCATGGGGGCAAGCCTGTCAAACCCGGACGCCCGGCGGGCGCGTTTCGTCCCGCCGGTTCACCTCGTCCACGGTGTGCCGCCGGTGCGACGTCGTAGAGTCCCACCGTGCCCGAGCTCCCCGAGGTGCAGGCCCTGGTGGCGTTCCTGCGCGAGCGTGCCGTCGGGTCGGTCGTGGCGGCCGTCGAGGTCGGCGCCATCAGCGTGCTGAAGACCTACGACCCGCCGCCCACCGCGATGGCCGGGCTCGAGGTCACGGGCGTCCAGCGGCACGGCAAGTGGGTCGGGATCGACGTCAGCGGCCTGCACCTGGTCTTCCACCTGTCCAAGGCAGGGTGGTTGCGCTGGTCGGACGCCCTCGCGCCGGCCCCCGTGCGTCCCGGCAAGAGCCCGATCGCGCTGCGGGTCCGGCTCGACGGCGCCTCGCCCGCCGACCCGGCGAAGGTGGTCGAGGGACGGCTCCCCGGTTTCGACCTCACCGAGGCCGGGACGAAGAAGCGGCTGGCCGTCCACGTCGTGCGCGACCCCGCCGAGATCGAGCGGATCGCCTCGCTCGGGCCCGACCCGCTCGACCCCGCGTTCGACCGCGCCGCGCTCGCCGCCCTGCTGAGCGGGGCGTCCAAGCAGGTCAAGGGGCTGCTGCGCGACCAGAGCGTGCTGGCCGGCGTGGGCAACGCCTACAGCGACGAGATCCTGCACGCCGCCCGGCTCTCGCCGTTCGCGAACGCCTCGCGCCTGGACCAGGAGCAGGTCG
>JBBQSN010000011.1:0-33779 GCA_038213835.1 Actinomycetales bacterium | reverse complement strand
ACCTGGTGGTGCTTCGCCCTCGGCGGGCTGAGCTATTGGCTGTGGAGCCGGGCACTGCCCCAGGACGGGTCCTCACGGGACCTCGCTGACGTGCTCGACCTGCCTTTTGCGGACTGGATAACCTCGCTGCTGGCCGGGGTGTTCTTCGCGCTGACGCTGCCCTATGTGCTGCGCCTAAGTGCGGCCGCTCAGACCTCGTTCGCTTCGATGCTGCTGGGCAATTCTCGGGTCGCCCAATTGCAGAAGCGGATCGTGGACCTCACCGAGAGCAGGAGCGCCGGCGCGAAGGCAGAGGTCGACTCCCTGCGGCGCCTCGAGCGCGACCTGCACGACGGGCCGCAGCAGAGGCTGGTGCGCCTGGGTATGGACCTTGCCGCGATCAAGCGTCGACTCGCCCAGAACGATGGGGCCGCCGCCGCGGAGATCGTGGATGGGGCAAGCGCACAGACCGCTGAGGCGTTGACCGAGCTGCGCGCGCTGACCCGTGGGATCGCCCCACCGATCCTGGTCGACCGCGGTCTCGCGGCCGCGCTCAATGCGCTGGCCGACCGGTCCGTGGTCACCACCACGGTGCAGGTCTCGCTACCAGCGCGGTACGCCGCACCGGTCGAGACTGCGGCGTACTACGTGGTGAGCGAAGCGCTCACCAATGTCGCCAAGCACAGCGAGGCCAGGGCGGTGACGATCCGGGCTTGGGTGGATGATGCTCAGATGACGGTAGAGGTGGTCGACGACGGACTCGGCGGCGCCTCGTTTGATAAGGGACATGGGCTGGCTGGCCTCGCCGACCGGGTGGCCGCTCTCGACGGCCAGTTGACGGTCCACAGTCCCGACGCTGGGCCGACCACGGTGCGAGCGGTGATCCCGTGCGGGTAGTCATCGCCGACGATTCCGCCCTGCTCCGCGAAGGGCTCGCACGGCTGTTGGTCGAAGCTGGCCATGAGGTGGTCGCAGCCGTCGCCGATGCCCCCTCACTTCTCGATGCGGTGGCCCTACATAGTCCTGACCTAGCCATCGTCGACATCCGCATGCCCCCCACCAACACCGACGACGGTCTGCGCGCGGCGGTCGAGGTGAGGCGTACCCACCCCGGCTGCGGGGTGCTCGTGCTCAGCCAGTACGTCGAGACGTCCTACGCCGAAGAACTGCTCGCGGCCAGCGGCGGTTCTGTGGGCTACCTACTGAAGGACCGGGTGAGCGACCTCGACAAACTCGCTCACTCTCTGGAGACGGTGGCTTCCGGCGGTACCGTCCTCGACCACGAGGTTGTCGAGCAGCTCCTCGCCCGGCGTAGACACTCCGACCCCCTGGCATCGCTGACCCCACGAGAGCGCGACGTGCTGCGGCTGATGGGGGAGGGCCGCTCTAACGCTGGCATCGCTGATGAGTTGGTGCTCAGCGCTGGCTCTATCGAAAAGTACATCAACGCGATCTTCACCAAGCTCGGCCTACTGCCCGCCGCCGAGGACCATCGCAGGGTCCTAGCAGTGCTCGCGTGGCTTCAGGCCACCTAGTCCCCGCGGCACACTGTCCGTGTGGAGCTGGTGGACCGAGTGCTCGCGGGTGATGTGGGCAGCGCGGCGTTCTACACCGCCGTCGACGCGGCCGGTCCTGACAAAGCAACCGCCGTCATCGCGTTGGCGAAGCACCGACGTGGTGGTCCGCCGGGCCGTCGCGGACCCGCCTCCCCGGCGACCGTTCGTGCGCACACAGCACCCGATGCTCAATCGGGCGTAGACGTTCCGACCTCCGACGGCACCCAGCAGCACATCCCGGCACCAGGCGAGCCTCGACGGGCACCCGAAGCCGCCCGATTTCCGTCACCGCCCGGCACGAACCGACACCAGCCGGCACGACGTCCGTGAGCATCCGTGAGCGCACACGACATAAGAACGCCCCGTCGGCTATGCCAACGGGGCATTCCTGCAGGTCACGCGGCTCCCGCGACTGGACTCGAACCAGTAACCGTCCGATTAACAGTCGGAAGCTCTGCCAATTGAGCTACGCGGGAAGACACCCTTGCGGGCCGGTGAAGCGTAGCAAAGCACCGGCCGTGCTCGGCACCACATCCGGCGCGGCGACGAGATCGCACGAGAGGTCCGTCCCGCAGTCTCGCTCGAACGGTTCGTGCGATCTCGTGGGCCGGTCAGGTTGGCGGGGGCTCGGTGAGGCCGACGGACGAGGCCAGGTCGCGGCGGGTGCGGGTGATGGCGGCAGCAGCGCGCTCGCCTGTGACGTCGGCGCCCGGGGTGGTGACCTCCTGGAGCACGAGGCGGTCGCCGTCCTTGCGCACGGCGACCTTCACCTCCCCACCCGGGACCAGGACGATCTGCCAGGTGACCAGGGTGGACTGCACCCGCTCGCGGACGACCTGGGCCAGGCCGAGCTGATCGTCCTCGACCAGGTCCAGGGTGGTGCCGCCGCCGGCGACGTCGACGACCTGCAGGGCGCGCTCCTCGTTGTCCCAGGTGGCGTGGTCGACCTCGACCCAGCGGCGCTCCCAGTCCGGCTCTGCGGCGCGACGCACGACGAGACGGTCGGTGGTGGCCACCACCTCGACCTCGTCGGTGACCGATACCACCTCGAGCACCCGCTCGCCGCGCGACAGCGCGAGGTCGGTGGCGGCACGACGTCGGAAGATCGCCATCAGGTCGACCTCAGCTCGTGCTCGGTCCGTTGCAGCTCCATCATCGTCAGGTTGACCTCCGCGATCGCGTCGGCGTCGCGAGCGGCCTCGGCCCGCTGCAGCCTCGAGTAGAGCTCGGCCTTGGTGCGCAGCAGCTCTCGCTTGCGCGCGTCGCGCACCAGCCCCTCGGCCAGCGCCCGGACGTGCTCGGCCTTGGTCACCGGCAGCGGCGAGACCAGCACCTGCTGCACCAGACCCGACATCGACTCCGGGACGGCCTCGGAGATCACGGTGGCCCAGTCGGGCCCGGCCGCCTCGGTGCCGCCGCTCGCCCGGACGGCGTCGAACAGCAGCTGGTGCGCGGGCGCGGTGAAAGCGGTGCCGTCGAGCGCCCCGAGCTGCTCGACCGGGATGTCGGAGGGGAACTGCAGCATCACCTGCAGCAGCTGGCGCTCGGCCACGACCACGGGGTCGCGCAGGTCGGGGACCGGCACCCGCAGCACGGGCGGCGCCTGCTCCTCCTGCTGAGCGCGCCGCTGGTCCTCGCGACGGTCCTCGGGCCGGCGCTCCGGCGGCGGCGTGCCCTTCTGGACGGCCACCCCGACCGCGCGGCGCACGTCGTCGACGTCCATGCCGAGCCAGCCCGCGAGCCGCCGTGCGTACTCGGGACGCAGCGACTGGTCCCGGATCTGCGCCACGACCGGGGCGGCAGCGCGCAGGCCCTGCACGCGTCCCTCCGCCTGGTCGAGGTCGAACTGGGCCAGCGACGAGCGGATCGCGAACTCGAACAGCGGCTCGCGGTTCTGCACCAGCGCCTGCACGGCCTCGGGACCCTGGGCCAGGCGCAGGTCGCAGGGGTCCATCCCCGAGCGCTCGACCGCCACGAAGGTCTGGGCGACGAATCGCTGGTCCTCCTGGAAGGCGCGCAGCGCGGCCTTCTGGCCTGCGGCGTCGCCGTCGAAGGTGAACACGACCTCGCCGGCGAAGGCGTCGTCGTCGACCAGGAGCCGACGGACGATCTTGATGTGGTCGCCGCCGAACGCCGTGCCGCAGGTGGCCACCGCGGTGGGGACGCCGGACAGGTGCATCGCCATCACGTCGGTGTAGCCCTCGACCACCACGACCTGCTTGCGGCGAGCGATCTCGCGCTTGGCGAGGTCGATGCCGTAGAGCACCGCGCTCTTGTTGTAGACCGGCGTCTGCGGGGTGTTGAGGTACTTCGGGCCCTGGTCGTCGTCGTACAGCTTGCGGGCGCCGAAGCCGACCGTGGCACCGGTGATGTCACGGATCGGCCAGACCAGGCGCCCCCGGAAGCGGTCGTACGGCCCGCGGCCGCTGGTGGACATCAGGCCGGACGTGCTGAGGTCGGTGTCGGTGAAACCCCGGCCGCGCAGGTGCTTGAGCAGCACGTCCCAGCCCTTCGGGGCGTAGCCGACGCCGAACTGCTCGGCGGAGGCCTGGTCGAAGCCGCGCTCGTGCAGGAACACCCGGCCGGTGTTGGCCTCGGGCGAGCCGAGCTGCTCGCGGAAGAACGCCTCGGCCGCGGCGTTGGCGTCGAGCAGCCGCTGCCGCCGACCGCTCTCGGCCCGGTCGGGGCCGCCGCCCTCCTCGTAACGCAGCTCGACGCCGGCCCGTTGGGCCAGCCGCTCGACCGACTCGACGAACGAGAGGTGCTCGAGGGTCATCAGGAACTTGATGGCGTCGCCGCCCTCGCCGCAGCCGAAGCAGTGGTAGAAGCCGACCTGCGGGCGGACCTGGAACGACGGGGTGCGCTCGTCGTGGAACGGGCACAGGCCCTTGAGGGCGCCCAGACCGGCCGGCTTGAGCGTGACGTGCTCGCCGACGACCTCGTCGATGCGGACGCGCTCGCGGACGGCCTCGATGTCCTCCTTGCGGATCAGACCCGCCACGTCAGCCCTGCTCTCGACCCCACGTGCTCACTCTAGGTCGTCGCCCCGACGGCCGCGGCGACTCCCAGCTCGGCCGCCCACCAGACGGCTCGCGCGTCGGTGAGGCCGGCCACCTGGTCGACCACCGCGCGCAGCGCCAGGCCCGCGTCACCCGCCGCGACCGCAGCCTCGTGGTCGGCGGCGAACGGCGGCTCGAGGTCCCTGCCGTCGCGGTCGACGAGCGCGGACACGAGCCCCATGAGCACCTCGTGCTGCCGCTCGTACTCCTCACCGCGAAGGTCGTGGGTCATGACGAACAGCGCCGCCACGCCCTTGAGCACCGCCACCTCGGCCACGGTCTCGACCGGCACCACCACGTGCGCGGCGTACCGGGTCAGCGGCCCCGGCCCGAACTCGGCCCGGGTGGCCCGCTCGGCCGCGCCGCTGAAGCGTCCGATCAGCTGGCTGGTGAGGTTCTTCCAGGCCGCGAGCGAGCGGCGTCCGCCGTCGAAGCCGCCGACCCACGGGGTCTGCCCGCGCAACCGCCCCAGCGCCTCGACGACCTCGTCGGCGGTGACGTCCGGCAGGTACCAGGAGCGCACCAGGGCGCCGACGTCGTGGACGACACCCGGGTCGTCGAGGCCGGCGGGGTCGAGCCAGCCGCAGACGACGGCGTCCTCCACGTCGTGGACGCTGTACGCGACGTCGTCGGCGAGGTCCATCACCTGCGCCTCGATGCACCTCACGTCGGCCGGGGCCGGCCCACGGAGCCAGTCGAACACGTCCAGGTCGTCGTCGTAGACGCCGAACTTCCCCGAGCCCGAGGGGCTCTGGCCGCGACGCCACGGGTACTTGGTGGCGGCGTCGAGGCTGGCGCGGGTGAGGTTCAACCCCGCCCCGCGGACGCCGTCGGGGTGCTCGATCTTCGGTTCGAGCCGCGTGAGCAGCCGCAGCGTCTGTGCGTTTCCCTCGAAGCCGCCGTGGTCGGCCATCACGGCGTCCAGGGCGGTCTCGCCGTTGTGGCCGAACGGCGGGTGACCGAGGTCGTGGGCCAGGCACGCGGTGTCGACGACGTCCGGCGAGCAGCCGAGCGCGGTGGCGAGCTCGCGGCCCACCTGGGCCACCTCGAGGCTGTGGGTGAGCCGGGTCCGCGCGAAGTCGTCGCTGCCCGGACCCACCACCTGGGTCTTGCCGCCGAGCCGCCGCAGGGCCGAGGAGTGCAGCACCCGGGCCCGGTCGCGGGCGAAGTCGTCACGGTCGGTGCGCTTGGCGTGCTCCGGCACCCAGCGGTCCCGGTCGACGCCCTCGTAGCCGTCGGGGGTCGGCCCGGAGGTCACGGCAGGACCTGCTGCGACTCGTAGTGGAGGTAGGCGAACGTCTCGCGGGTGACGTAGCGGGCGGTGAGCCACCAGCCGCCCGGTCCACGCTCGGCGGCCGACCCGACCGCGTCGACGCCCTGGTCCTGCAGCATCGTCACGGACCGCAGCACGTGCGGCCGGTCGGTGACGACCACCGCCGTGTCCCACCCCCGGTCGCGCATCACCTCCGCTGTGGCCTCCAGGCTCGTCACCGTGTCACGGCCCACCTCGACGGCGAGGGCCTCGTCCTGCGCCAGTCCCTGGTCGATCAGCCACTGCCGGCCGACACCGCCCTCGGTGAACGGGTCGCCTGCGAGCGCACCGCCGGTCGTGACGACGACCGGAGCCACACCTTCCTGGTGCAGCTCGAGCGCGTGCTCCAGCCGCTGCTGCAGCACCGGCCCCGGCGTCCCGTCGAGCTGGGCGGCCCCGAGGACGACGATCACGTCGCTCGCGCGTCGCTCGTCGTCGCGCCCGGTCAGCACGACCCGCACGGCGGTGACCACCAGGGCGATCACGGCCGCGGCCGCGACCAGCCGCAGCACCCAGCCGACGACCCGGAAGAAGCCCCTCATCCTCCGCTCACCGACAGCTCGGCCTCGCGCACCATCGCGGCGCCCGCGCCGGTCAGCTCGCGGGCGTCGAGCCAGCCCTCGGGCAGTGCCACCCGCTTGGTGCCGACCGTGCGCCCACGCGGGCCTTCGGCGGCCTCCCCCGGGTAGGGCACCTCGAGGTCGAGCCGCGCCACCAGGTCGTCGAGCTGCGCCAGCGTCTCGACCATCCCGAGCCGTGACCGCAGCTCGGAGCCCGCGGGGTACCCCTTGAGGTACCAGGTCATGTGCTTGCGCAGGTCGCGCAGCGCGCGCAGCTCGTCGCCGTAGTGGTCGACCAGCAGCCGGGCGTGCCGCACCAGCACCCCTGCGACCTCACCGAGCGAGGGTCGGTACCGGGTCGGATCACCCGCAAAAGCCGCTGCGAGGTCGGCGAACAACCACGGTCGCCCGAGGCACCCGCGTCCGACGACCACGCCGTCGCAGCCGGTCTCGCGCACCATCCGGAGGGCGTCGTCGGCCGACCAGATGTCGCCGTTACCCAGCACCGGCACGTCGGTGACCACCTGCTTGAGCTGGGCAACGGCCTCCCAGTCGGCGGTGCCGCCGTAGTAGTCGGCCGCCGTGCGGGCGTGCAGCGCGACCGCGGCCGCGCCCTCGTCCTGTGCGATCCGTCCGGCGTCGAGGTAGGTCAGGTGGTCGTCGTCGATGCCCTTGCGCATCTTCACCGTGACCGGGACACCGGCGGGGCTCGCTGCCCGCACGGCCTGGCGCACCACCCCGGTGAACAGGTCGGTCTTCCAGGGCAGCGCCGCTCCCCCGCCCTTGCGGGTCACCTTGGCGACGGGGCAGCCGAAGTTGAGGTCGACGTGGTCGGCGAGGTCCTCCTGGACCAGCATCCGCACCGCGGCCCCCACGGTCGCCGGGTCGACCCCGTAGAGCTGGACGCTGCGGGGCTGCTCGTCCGGGTGGTGCCGGATCAGCCGCATCGACTCGGGCGTGCGCTCCAGCAGCGCTCGCGACGTCACCATCTCGCTGACGTACACCCCGCCCGGCCCGAACTGGCGGCAGAGCGCGCGGAAGGCCTGGTTCGTGATGCCCGCCATCGGGGCCAGCACGACCGGCATCGAGGCCGTGTGCGGCCCAATCCGCAGCGCAGCCGTGGCGGTCGTGGTCACGGGACCGATTGTCGCAGCACCGGCGCCCGCGAGAGAGCGCGTGGGGCCGCTCAGCAGCCGACCAGGCGGGTGGCCAGGTAGCCGCGGACCTGGTCCAGCGCCACGCGCTCCTGGGTCATGGAGTCGCGCTCACGGATCGTGGCGGCCTGGTCCTCGAGCGAGTCGAAGTCGACCGTGATGCAGAAGGGGGTGCCGATCTCGTCCTGGCGGCGGTAGCGGCGGCCGATCGCCTGGGCGTCGTCGAAGTCGACGTTCCAGCTCTTGCGCAGCTCCTTGGCGAGGTCGCGGGCCTTCGGCGAGAGGTCCTCGTGCCGCGACAGCGGCAGCACGGCTGCTTTTACCGGAGCGAGCCGGTGGTCGAGCCGCAGCGAGACCCGCTTCTCCATCGTGCCCTTGGCGTTCGGCGCCTCGTCCTCCTGGTACGCCTCCACGAGGAAGGCCATCAGAGAACGGGTCACACCGCCGGCGGGCTCGATGACGTACGGCATCCAGCGCTCGCCCTTGGCCT
Source organism: Actinomycetales bacterium (assembly GCA_038213835.1). Lineage (GTDB taxonomy): Bacteria > Actinomycetota > Actinomycetes > Actinomycetales > CAWJMD01 > JBBQSN01. The sequence continues at coordinate 25,669 of JBBQSN010000011.1, read as the reverse complement.
GGTCGAAGTACGACAGGTCGGTGCCCGAGTGCTGGCTGTGGGTGCTGAGGTCGAAGTCGGTGCGGTTGGCGATGCCCTCGAGCTCGCCCCACTCCGAACCCTGGAAGCCGAACCGGTACTCGATGTCGACCGTGCGCTTGGAGTAGTGCGAGAGCTTCTCCTGCGGGTGCTCGAAGTGCCGCAGGTTCTCTCGCGCGATGCCGAGGTCGGTGTACCAGTCGGTGCGCTCGCCGATCCAGTAGTCGTGCCAGGTCTCGTCGGTGCCCGGTTCGACGAAGAACTCCATCTCCATCTGCTCGAACTCACGGGTGCGGAAGACGAAGTTGCCCGGCGTGATCTCGTTGCGGAAGGACTTGCCGATCTGGCCGATGCCGAACGGCGGCTTCTTGCGCGCGCTCGCCTCGACGTTCTTGTAGTTGACGAAGATGCCCTGCGCGGTCTCGGGCCGCAGGTAGTGCAGGCCCGACTCGTCCTCGACCGGGCCGAGGTAGGTCTTCAGCATCATCTCGAAGTCGCGCGGCTCGGTCCACGCACCGCGGTTGCCGCAGTTCGGGCAGGCGATCGTGGCCAGCTCGACCGTGTCGGGGTCGGCGATGCCCTTCTTCTCGGCCACGGCCTCCTGGAGGTGGTCGGCCCGGAACCGCTTGTGGCACGACTGGCACTCGGTGAGCGGGTCGGAGAAGGCGCCCACGTGGCCGGAGGCGACCCACACCTGGCGAGGCAGGATGATCGAGGAGTCAAGGCCCACGACGTCGTCGCGGCTGGTGACGACCGAGCGCCACCACTGGCGCTTGATGTTCTCCTTCAGCTCCACGCCCAGCGGGCCGTAGTCCCACGCCGACCGGGTCCCCCCGTAGATCTCACCGCTCTGGAAGACGAAGCCACGTCGCTTGCAGAGGCTGATGACGGTGTCGAGACGGGAGGCGGGTGCCACGGAGGAGCTCCATCCGGCTGGGTGTCGGCGGGGTGAAGGGAGAAGGCTACCGGTCCGAGGACGGCTGCCTGGACGGCGTTCGCGCCAGGTCCGAGGGGTGCGCGACCGCCGCCCCGTCGGCGACCTCCAGCACCACCTCGTACGCGCCGGGCTCGTCCACGCACCGGTACATCAGCGGGACGGCGGTGGCCTTGACGGTGTGGTCGGACAGCGCCCGCCGGTACGCCCCCACCTCGCGCCACCGGGTCAGCATCGCCAGCAGGTCGGGGTCGTCGGTGCTGCGCGCCACCTCGCCGGTGACGAAGCCGGGCCGTGCGGCCAGCGCCTCCAGCGCGACGGCCGCCAGCTCCAGGAAGTCGTCCTGCTCGGCCTGCTCGAGCCGGTACCGGTTGACCACGACGAACAGGTCGGGCGGACGGCCGCCAGCCTCACCCGGCCGGGCGCCGGGCGACGCGGCGTGCGGGTGGCCCTGCGCGGGCGTGAGGTCGGGCACGGGCAGGATGCTGCCATGCCGACGTCTTCGTCCCCCTCCGCCCCTCAGCCCCCGAGCCGGCGGCGGGTCGGCCCGTCGCGTGCCCGGACCGCCCTGGTCGTGCTGGTGATCGGCGCTGCCACCCTGGCCGGGCTGCTCCTGGACGGCTGGCCGTCCGCGGTTCTCCTCGGCGGGGTCGTGCTCGCGCTCTCGGCGCTGACCCTGGCCACCTGGCACCAGCTCACCGTCCCCGGGCGTGGCCTGCGGGTGATCGTGCTCGGGTTCCTCGTCGCGACCGCCGTGGCCCGGCTGCCGCTCTGAGCCGGCGCCGGGTCAGCGCCTGCCGAGCATGGAGGTCAGCACCGTGAACCAGACCAGCCCGCAGGCGACGTGCATGCTGACCAGGGCGACGGTGGCGACCGGGCCGGCCTCGCTGAGCAACGGGGAGACCGCGCTCAGCAGCGCCACGACGAGTCCCGCGACGGCGACGCCGACCCAGGCCCGACGGCTGCGTCGACCGACCGCCATCAGCAGGATCGTGCCGACCAGGACGGCCAGCATGACCGTGACGACCACGGAGCTGGGCGTCACACTCACTGCGCGGCCGTCCAGGCGCAGGACCCCCAGGTCGGCGCCGGCGACGTTCGCGACGACGAGCAGCAGGAGCGTGACACCCAGGCAGGACGCCATCGCCCAGGCGAAGGTCCTCGCCACCGATGGCAGCTCGCCCGGCTCGGCGGCGGTCCTCGGGCGGTGTGCGGCGGCCTTGCGGGCCGGGATGGCGGTCATGGCGGTGTCCTCTCGGTGCTCGTGGCGGTGGACACTTCCACCTGACCACCTCTGCGTCAGGTCCTCTAGGGATGTCATGCACCCGTCACGCAGATGTCACGGTCCCGACGGCGGGCCGCAACGGACGGCGCTCGCCTCACGGGACGGCTCAGAGGAACCGCTCAGAGAGACGGCCCTGACAGACGGGTCACAGGGACGGCGCGTCGACCGCTCCGCCGTACCGGCGCTCGCGGCCGGCGTAGGCCAGTAGCGCGTCCCACAGGTGCCGACGGTCGACGTCGGGCCACAGCGTGTCGACGAAGGCCAGCTCGGCGTAGGCGGACTGCCACAGCAGGAAGTTCGAGGTGCGCTGCTCGCCCGACGAGCGCAGGAACAGGTCGACGTCGGGCATGTCCGGCTCGTCGAGGTAGCGCGCCACGGTGCGTTCGTCGACCCGCTCGGGGTCCAGCCGGCCGGCGGCGGCCAGGCGCGCGATCTCCCGTGCGGCGTCGGCGATCTCAGCCCGACCGCCGTAGTTGACGCACAGCGTCAGGGTCATCACCGAGTTGTCGCGGGTCTGCTCCTCGGCGGCCGCGAGCTCGGAGACGACCGAGGACCACAACCGGGGACGACGTCCCGCCCACCGCACCCTGACGCCCCACTCGTGCAGCTGGTCGCGGCGGCGGCGCAGGACGTCGCGGTTGAAACCCATCAGGAAGCGCACCTCCTCGGGCGAGCGCTTCCAGTTCTCGGTGGAGAACGCGTAGACCGACAGGTAGGGCACGCCCACCTCGATCGCGCCGGCGACGAGGTCGAACAGTGCCTGCTCGCCGGCCTCGTGGCCCGCGGTACGCGGCAGTCCCCGCTGGTTGGCCCAGCGCCCGTTGCCGTCCATGACGACGGCGACGTGGCCGGGCAGCTGCTCGGGCGGGATCTCGGGCGGCGGCACGCCGGAGGCGTGCGGCGGCGGTGGCACCGGCTCGAGCCGGGGCGACGCCGGGGCGACGCGGGAGCGCCGACGAGGACTCGTGCGAAGCTCCCTCACACCCGCTCCACGTGCTGCAGCGAGCGCACGCCGCGCTCGAGGTGCCACTGCAGGTAGGCGGCGACCAGCCCGCTGGCCTCGCGCCGCTCGCGCACCCCGCTGGATTCGGCGACCTCCCAGTCGGCGGTGAGCAGCGCGGACAGCAGCTCGAGGGTGGCCGGCGCGGGAGCCGCCGAGCCCGGCGGACGGCAGACGGGGCAGACGACACCGCCGGCGGCGACCGCGAAGGCCCGGTGCGGACCGGGCTGGCCGCAACGCGCGCAGCTGTCGAACGAGGGGGCCCAGCCGGCCACCGACAACGACCGGAGCAGGAAGGCGTCGAGCACCAGGGCGGGGTCGTGGGTGGCGGCGGCCAGCGTGCGCAGCCCCCCCACGAGCAGGAGGAACTGCTGGGTCGCCGGCTCACGCTCGTTCTCGGTCATCCGCTCGGCGGTCTCAACCATCGCGGTGGCCGCGGTGTAGCGCCGGTAGTCGGCGGCGATCTGGCCGCCGTAGGGCGACAGCGTGACCACCTGGTTGACGATGTCGAGCGAGCGCCCTTGCCACAGCTGGACGTCGACCAGCATGAACGGCTCGAGCCGTGAGCCGAACCGGCTGGAGGTGCGCCGCACCCCCTTGGCCACGGCCCGCACGCGGCCGTGGTGCCGGGTCAGCAGCGTGATGATGCGGTCGGCCTCCCCCAGCTTGTGGGTGCGCAGGACGACGGCCTCGTCCCGGAAGGTGGTCACCGACCCATCATGCCTGCCGGGTCGGACGTTCCTCGACGGACAGGCCGGTCCGACCGGTGGCACACCGGGACGTGGGCCGGCTCAGAGCAGGACGACCTGGTCGCGCCCCTGCCTCTTGGCCTCGTAGAGCGCGCGGTCGGCAGCTGCGAGCACGGCATCGGGGTTCTGGGAGGTGGCCACGCCGACCGACACGGTGACGACCAGGCCCTGTGCCGTGGCGTTCCAGTCGTCCTCGTGCACGGCCCGGTGCACCCGGTCGGCGACCGCCCGCGCGGCCACGGGGTCGGACTCGACCAGGACGATGAACTCGTCTCCGCCGTAACGGATCACGGTGTCGTGCGCCCGCGTGCTGGCCCGCAGCAGGCCGGCGACCCGCTGCAGCACGGCGTCGCCCACCGCGTGGCCGAAGGTGTCGTTGGTGTCCTTGAAGCGGTCGAGGTCGACGAAGATCGCCGAGATGACGTCGGTGCTGCCCGAGATCGCGTTCACCAGCCGGCGGCGGTTCCCCAGCCCGGTGAGGGGGTCCTCGAGGACCTCCTGCCCCATCCGCTCGGCCTGCCGCATCAGCTCGGCCACGCGGCCGCGAGCCCGGATGTCGGCGAACCGGCTCTCACGGTCGCGCCACAGCCGCAGGATCGACTCCTGCACGATCCGGCGCGAGCGCTCCAGACCTGGGTGGTCGCCGTGCTCGATCCGGTCGACCTCCACCTGGACCAGGACGGCGGTGGCGGCCCAGACGTCGCGAGCGGCGCGCTCGGCGGACCGGATCGCCTCGCGCAGGTGCACCTGCGCCTCCGCGGTACGTCCCTGAGCGGCCAGCACCCGGGCCAGCGCGATCCGGGCCAGGTGGCCGTCGATCACCTCGTCGCGGACGTCGTGCTCGGCCAGCAGTCGCGTGAGGATCGCTTGGGCGACCTCCCCGTGCCCGAGCCGCTCCAGCACGTACGCCTCCATGATCTGGGCGCGCAGGACGAGGAAGTCCTCGCCGAGGGCACGGGCGACGTGCAGCGTCTTGACGCAGCGGGACAGGACGCCGACGTACATCACCCGCGCCTCGGCGTCGCGGCCGACGAGCTCCCAGCTGGCGGCCCAGTAGAGGAGCGACTGGCTCGACTCGTCCAGCACCAGGAGGTTGTTCTGCGCAGTCGTCGTGCCGATGCTCGCGGTCAGCAGGGCATCGCCCTCGCGGTAGACGTACATGGCCCGCATCGCCAGGGCGACGGCCATGCTCGCGGACATGTGGTTGTAGGCGCGCGAGGGGAACCGGTGCAGCAGGGCGCTGGCCTCCGCCAGGGCGTCCATCGCCCGGTCCATCCCACCCTCGCGCACGTAGGCCTCGGCCAGCAGCGAGAGCCCCTTGGCCCGCCAGTAGGGCTGACGGGCCGGGTCGATGCGAGCCAGCAGCAGCTGGGCGTTGAGGATCGTCTCGCCGCTGTCGCCGAGCTCGTGCAGCGACGTGCCGATCGTGTAGTGCAGGTACAGGGACGTGATCGCGTCGTCGGTGCGGTCGACCAGCGCGAGCGCCTGCCGCGCTGCCAGCACGGCCTCGTGGTGGCGGCCCTCGAGGTACAGGCCGTGCGCCCAGTCCGCCAGGAGGTCGAAGGGCCCGAACTCGTCGACACGGCACGCAGCCGTCGACGTCGCCGTCATGCCCCCTCCTGCACCCCGGTCGTCCCCAAGTCCCGACCCGAGTCTGACACGGCAGTGCGTCACGGACCGCTCCGTCCAGAAGATGCCGTCCGTACGGATGCGTCCGACCGGGTGAACGGGACGGCCCCGGCGATCACCGACCGGAGCGGTTGACCGCCGAGACGACCGCCTTGAGCGAGGCGGTGACGATGTTGGGGTCGATGCCGACGCCCCACAGCACGCGGTCGCCGATCTCGCACTCGACGAACGAGGCCGCCGTCGCGTCGCCGCCGGCGCCCATCGCGTGCTCGGCGTAGTCGAGCACCCGGACCCGGACGTCGAGGTCCTGCAGGGCGGCGACGAACGCCGCGATCGGGCCGTTGCCGATCCCCTGCAGGGTGCGTCGCTCCTCCCCGACCACGAGGTCGACCTCGAGCCGGTCCGCGCCGTCGACCTGGCTGGACGACCGCGACCCCAGCAGCGACAGCCGTCCCCAGGCCCGCTCGGCGTCGGCCGAGGGCAGGTACTCGTCGGCGAACATCGTCCACAGCTCGCCCGCGGAGACCTCGCCCCCGCCGTCGTCGGACCGGCGCTGCACGACCTGGCTGAACTCGATCTGCAGCCGGCGCGGCAGGTCGAGGTGGTGCTCCGTCTTCATCAGGTACGCGACGCCACCCTTGCCGGACTGGCTGTTGACGCGGATGACGGCCTCGTACGAGCGACCGACGTCCTTGGGGTCGATCGGCAGGTACGGCACCTGCCAGGTGAAGTCGTCGACCGCGACGCCCGCCTCGGCGGCGTCGGCCTCCAGGTGGGTCAAACCCTTGTTGATGGCGTCCTGGTGCGAGCCTGAGAACGCGGTGAAGACGAGGTCTCCTCCGTAGGGGTGCCGCTCCGACACCGCCAGCTGGTTGCAGTACTCGACCGTGCGACGGATCTCGTCGATGTCGGAGAAGTCGATCTGCGGGTCGATGCCCTGGCTGAACAGGTTCAGCCCGAGGGTCACCAGGCAGACGTTGCCGGTGCGCTCGCCGTTGCCGAACAGGCAGCCCTCGATCCGGTCGGCGCCGGCCAGGTACCCGAGCTCGGCGGCCGCCACGCCGGTGCCCCGGTCGTTGTGCGGGTGCAGGCTCAGCACCATCGAGTCGCGCCGGGGCAGGTTGCGGTGCATCCACTCGATCGAGTCGGCGTAGACGTTGGGCGTGGCCATCTCGACCGTGGCCGGGAGGTTGACGATCAGGGGCCGGTCGGGCGTGGGGTTGATGACGTCGGCGACCTTGCCGCAGACCTCGGCAGCGAACTCGAGCTCGGTGCCGGTGTAGCTCTCGGGCGAGTACTGCCAGTGGATCTCGGTCGTCGGCGTGAGCACCTCGGCGTACTTCATCGCGAACCGCGCGCCGGACGTGGCGATGTCGGCGATGCCGTCGCGGTCCAGGCCGAACACCACGCGGCGCTGCAACGCGGAGGTCGAGTTGTAGAAGTGCAGGATCGCCTGGTCGGCGCCGACGAGGGACTCGAAGGTGCGCTCGATGAGGTGCTCGCGGCACTGGGTCAGCACCTGGATCCGGACGTCGTCGGGGATGAGGTCGCCCTCGATCAGCTGCCGGACGAAGTCGAAGTCGGTCTGGCTGGCGGCGGGGAAGCCGACCTCGATCTCCTTGTACCCCATCTCGACGAGGAGCTGGAAGAAGGCCAGCTTGCGGGCCTGGTTCATCGGGTCGATCAGGGCCTGGTTGCCGTCGCGCAGGTCGACGGCGCACCAGCGAGGGGCGCGCTCGATCCGCTTCCCCGGCCAGGTGCGGTCGGGACGGTCGACCTGGATCTGCTCGTGGAACGGGACGTAGCGGTGGGCCGGCATGGACGACGGCCGCTGCGGGGCGCCGGTCCAGTAGGTGCCGGTCTGCTGCAGGGGGGTGCTGGTCACGGGAGGTGCCTTCCTGGGTCCGTCAGGGGGCGACCGGCAGGCCAGCACTCCGCGGCGGGGGGACCGGTCTGGTCAACGACCCTCGCCGCGGCAGCCGAGAAGCAGGCTCGCGCGCACATCGGCAGCCTAGACCGCAGCCGCCGGGCCGTCCACGAGGTGGTCACGCGTCCCGGATCGTGGTCGCGGCAGGGAGGCGCAGCGTTGACGTGGGCGGGAGCGGCGCGACCCGTCGTCATGCTCATATCACCAACCCGGATATCGGCCGGCCCGACCGTCAGGAGGTATCGCTGACGGTGATATCCCTCTGGAGCCGTTGACGGGTCGGCCGGACCCGCGACCGGGCACGACGCGACCGTGGACCTCGTCGGCCGGCTCAGCGGCGACTGAGCAGCGCCTCCGCCACCTGCACGGCGTTGAGGGCAGCGCCCTTGCGCAGGTTGTCGTTGGAGACGAACAGCACCAGGCCCCGGCCGTCGGGCACCGACCGGTCGACCCGGATCCGGCCGACGAAGGCCGGGTCGGCGCCGGCCGCCTTGAGCGGTGTGGGCACCTCGTCGACCACGACGCCGGGGGCGTCGGCGAGCAGCTTCGTGGCCTCGGCCGGTGTGATCGGCTCGGCGAACTCGGCATGCACCACGAGGCTGTGGCCGGTGAAGACCGGGACCCGGACGCAGGTACCCGCGACCGGGAGGTCGGGCAGGTGCAGGATCTTGCGGGACTCGCCCCGCAGCTTCTGCTCCTCGTCGGTCTCCCCGCTGCCGTCGTCGACGAGCGACCCGGCCAGCGGCACGACGTTGAACGCGATCGGCTGCGCGTAGACCTGCGGCGCGCCGAGGTCGACCGCCGAGCCGTCGTGCACCAGGGCGGTGGCACCCTGGACGCCGGCGCGGACCTGACGGTCCAGCTCCTCGACGCCGGCACCGCCGGAGCCCGAGACCGCCTGGTACGTGGCGACGACGAGCCGGGTGAGCGTCGCGTGGTCGTGCAGCGGCTTGAGCACCGGCATCGCGGCCATCGTCGTGCAGTTCGGGTTGGCGACGATCCCCTTCGGGAGGTCGTCCAGGTCACCGGGGTTCACCTCGGAGACCACCAGGGGCACCTCCGGGTCCATCCTCCAGGCGCTCGAGTTGTCGATGACGACCGCGCCCGCGGCGGCCACCCTCGGGGCCAGCTCGAGGGAGGCCTTCTTGCCGTTGCTGAACAGCGCGAGCTCGAGGCCGGCGAAGTCGGCCGTGGCCGAGTCCTCCACCGTCACCTCGGTGCCCTGCCACGGCAACGTCGTCCCCGCGGACCGCGCGCTGGCGAAGAACCTGATCTCGGTGACCGGGAAGTCGCGCTCCTCGAGCAGCCGCCGCATGACCGTGCCCACCTGTCCGGTGGCACCGAAGACTCCGATCCGCATGCGCCGATCCTACGACGCTCCCACGGGTCGGACCGGGACGTCCGTCCTGCGGACAGGACCGCCCGGGAGGGTCAGAAACCGAGGCGGCGCAGCTGCTTGGGGTCGCGCTGCCAGTCCTTGGCGACCTTCACGTGCAGGTCGAGGAAGACAGGAACGCCGAGCAGCTTGGAGATGCCTTCTCGCGCAGTGGTCCCCACCTCGCGCAGCCGGACCCCCTGCTTGCCGATGATGATGCCCTTCTGGGAGTCGCGCTCCACGAAGAGGTTGACCCGCACGTCGACCAGGCCGTCGGCGCGCCCCTCGCGGGCCTCCATCTCCTCGACCACCACCGCCAGCGAGTGCGGCAGCTCGTCGCGGACGCCTTCCAGCGCGGCCTCGCGGATCAGCTCGGCGACCATCACCAGCTCCGGCTCGTCGGTGAGCTCGCCGTCCGGGTACATGGGCGGGCCCTCGGGCAGGAGCCCGAGCAGCACACCGCCCAGGGCGTCGACCTGGTACCCGGACGCGGCCGAGACGGGGACGATGTCGTCCCACTCCCCCACCGACTCGCCCAGCTTCTGCACGGACAGCAGGTGCAGGGCCAGCGCCTCGCGGTCGGCCAGGTCCGACTTGGTGACGACCGCCACGACCTTGGGGCCGCGACGGCGGCGGCCGTCGGGGCCGAGTCGCAGGTGGCCGAGCTGCTGGGCGATGAACCGGTCACCGGGGCCGACCTTCTGGTCGGCGGGTAGGCAGAACACCACGAGGTCGACCTCGGCGAGGGTCTCGGCGACGAGGTCGTTGAGCCGCTGCCCGAGCAGCGTGCGGGGACGGTGCAGGCCCGGGGTGTCGACCAGCACGAGCTGGGCGTCGTCGCGGTGCACGATGCCCCGGATGGTGTGCCGGGTGGTCTGGGGGCGGCTGGAGGTGATCGCCACCTTCTGCCCCACCAGGGCGTTGGTCAGGGTCGACTTGCCCGCGTTCGGGCGACCCACGATCGCGGCGAAGCCGGAGCGGTACACGGTCATCCCTCTCGTCCTGCGGTGTCCGCGGCCCGTTCGCGGGTGTCGCGGGCAGTTCCGTCCTGGTCCTCGGTGCGGTGGGCCAGCACCGACGTGATCCGGTTGCGCCGGCCCTCGGTGCGCTCCGCGGTCAGGGTGACCCCCTGCACTGTCACGGTCGCGCCCGGGATGGGCACCTTGCCGAGCGTCTTGGCGAGCAGGCCGCCGACGGAGTCGACCTCGTCCTCGTCGATCTCGACGCCGAACAGCTCGGCGAGCTCGTCGATGGGCAGCCGGGTGCTGAGCCGGTAGGTACCGGCCTCGAGCTCCTCCACCTGCGGCGGGTCGCGGTCGTACTCGTCGGCGATCTCGCCGACGATCTCCTCGACGAGGTCCTCGATCGTCACCAGCCCGGCGATGCCACCGTACTCGTCGACCACGAGGGCCACGTGCGCCGCGTCGCCCTGCATCTCGCGCATCAGCGCGCCGACGGTCTTGCTCTCGGGGACGAACACCGGCGGCCGCATGGCGCGCTCGACCGCGAGCTCGTCGTTCTCCGCGTGCCCCGAGTGCAGCCGCCGGGCGACGTCCTTGAGGTAGAGCACGCCGAGCGGGTCGTCGACGCCGGTGCCCGTCACCGGGATGCGCGAGAAGCCGGATCGCAGGAACAGGTGCATGGCGTCCTCGAGGCCGGTGCCGGCATCGATCGTCACCATGTCGGTGCGGGGCACCATCACCTCGCGGACGATGGTGTCGCCGAGCTCGAAGACCGAGTGGATCATCTTGCGTTCCACCGCCTCGATGACCTCGGACTCGCTCGCGAGGTCGACGAGGTCGCGCAGCTCGTTCTCGGAGGCGAACGGGCCGTGCCGGAAGCCGCGTCCCGGCGTCACGACGTTGCCGACCAGGACCAGGAGCCCGGCGATCGGGCCGAGCAGCGTCGTGCCGGCCCGCAGGGCGGGCGCGACGACCAGGCCGACCTCCTCGGGCCGCTGCCGGGCCAGGGTGCGCGGGCTGACGCCCACGGCGACGTAGGACGTCGCGGCCATCACGACCGTGGCGATGAGCAGCACCGCCCACCAGCGCTGCACGAAGGAGTCGACGACGAGCGCCACGCAGACCGCCGCGGCGGCCTCGCAGGACACGCGCAGGAAGATCGCGACGTTGACCGAGACCACCTGGGCCTCCAGGAGCCCGGACAGGGCCAGCGCCCCGCGGCGGCCCTCGGCCACCAGCCGCGCGGCGTCGGCTCGGCTGGAGCGCAGGAGGGCGGTCTCGGCCGCGGCGAAGACCCCTGCGAGGACGACGAGGACGACGGCGAGCAGGACGAACAGGCCGACGGGCACCTCAGGCCCCGCTCACGGACGGCCGCCGAGGAAGGTCAGCAGGAGACGTCGCTGCAGCGCGAACATCTCCGTCTCCTCCTCGGGCTCGGCGTGGTCGTAGCCGAGCAGGTGCAGGATCCCGTGGGTGGTGAGCAGGAGCAGCTCCTCCATCGTCGCGTGGCCTGCGGACTTCGCCTGCTGGGCGGCCACCTCCGGGCACAGCACGACGTCGCCGAGGAGCCCCGGTGCGCTGGGCGCGCCCTCGCGACCGGGGCGCAGCTCGTCCATCGGGAACGACAGCACGTCGGTGGGGCCCTCCTGGTCCATCCACCTCACGTGCAGGTCGCTCATCGTCGGGGTGTCGACCATCAGGACGGACATCTCTACCTGCGGGTGCACGTGCATGGCCTCGAGGACGAAGCGCGCGAGCGCTGCCACCTCGGCCTCGTCGACCTTCGCACCGGACTCGTTGGAGACCTCGATGCTCATCAGAGCCTCACGTGCTCAACGGGTCTCGCGCACCGGAGCACGACGACCCCGGTCCGACGGCCGCACGGGCGCGGTCTCGTCGGCCTGCTCGGCGTCCCAGCGGCCGTAGGCCTCCACGATGTCGCTCACCAGCCTGTGCCGGACGACGTCGCTGCTGGTGAGGTTCGAGAAGTGGACGTCGTCGACACCGTCGAGGATGTCGCGGACGATCCGCAGCCCGGAGCGGGTGCCGCTCGGGAGGTCGACCTGCGTGATGTCGCCGGTGACCACCATCTTGGAACCGAAGCCGAGCCGGGTGAGGAACATCTTCATCTGCTCGGGCGAGGTGTTCTGCGCCTCGTCCAGGATGATGAACGCGTCGTTGAGGCTGCGCCCCCGCATGTACGCCAGCGGGGCGACCTCGATGGTGCCTGCCGCCATCAGCCGCGGGATCGACTCCGGGTCGACCATGTCGTGCAGGGCGTCGTACAGCGGTCGCAGGTACGGGTCGATCTTCTCGGTGAGGGTGCCCGGCAGGAACCCCAGCCGCTCACCGGCCTCGACCGCCGGCCGGGTCAGGATGATCCGGTTGACCTGCTTGGCCTGCAGCGCCTGCACGGCTTTGGCCATCGCGAGGTAGGTCTTGCCGGTGCCCGCGGGGCCGATGCCGAACACGATCGTGTGGGTGTCGATGGCGTCGACGTAATGCTTCTGGTTCAGCGTCTTCGGCCGGATCGTGCGGCCGCGGTGCGAGAGCACGTTGAGGGTCAGGACGTCAGCGGGGCGCTCGCCGGAGGACTTGCGTAGCATGCCGATCGAGCGCTCGACGGCGTCGGGGGTGAGGTGCTGGCCGCTGCCGAGGACCGAGACCATCTCGTCGACGAGGCGCTCGACCAGGGCGACGTCACCGACCGGGCCGTCGAGGGTGATCTCGTTGCCCCGCACCAGGACGTCGACCCGCGGGAACGCCCGCTCGACCACGCGCAGCAGCTGGTCGCCGCTGCCGAGCAGCCCGACCATGTTCACCGAGGTCGGGACCTCCACGGTGTGCCGCGACCTGCGACCCGGGTGCGGCTGCCCCGGGTGGGCGCTGTCGGGGGTGACGTCGGCTGCCGGCGCACGGTGGGGCGTGGCAGGGGTGGTGTCGTCACTCATGGGTCGGCGGTGCGCCGTCACTCCTTCGGCTGGCTCGGCTGCGGTGCGGGTCGTGCTGGGGCCAGTCTACCGGCGCGACTCAGCCGGGCGGCCACGAGAACTCGCGCCCGCCCAGCACGTGGCCGTGGACGTGGAAGACGCTCTGCCCGACGCTCGCACCCGTGTTGAACACCAGCCGCCACCCGTCGAGGCCGTCCTCGGCCGCCACGGCGGCGCCCACGCGTGCCAGCTCGGCCAGGACGTCGGCGTCGTCACGGGCCAGCTCCCCGACGTCGCGGTGGTGCGCGACCGGCACGACGAGCACGTGGGTGGGTGCGCCCGGAGCGAGGTCGCGGAAGGCCACGACCCGGTCGGTGCGGTGCACGAGGTCCGCCGGGACGTCACCCGCCGCGATCGCGCAGAACACGCAGCCCTGCGCCTGGTCCGCACTCATCCCGCGAGCCTAGCCCGCGTGCTCACCGGGGCCTGTGAGAGTGGTGCGCCGACGAGCGGGACGGATCCGTGGGTGCCGGCTGTCAACCGGGACGGCCGTCTGCGCGTGGAGGAGGTGTGAGGTCGATGGTCCGACAGCCACCAGCGGGCGCGCCCGGTCGCGAGGAGCTCCCCCGCGACCCGGACGCCGCGCTCCGCGTGCTGTACGCCACCCACTGGGGGGCGATGGTCCGGCTGGCCTCGCTGCTGCTGGGGTCCACCTCAGCGGCCGAGGAGGTCGTCCAGGAGGCGTTCGTGAACACGTACCGGCGGTGGTCCCGTCTGCTGGACCCCCAGGCCGCTGGGGGGTACCTGCGCACCAGCGTCGTCAACGGCTGCCGCTCGTGGCACCGCCACCAGCAGGTCGAGGTGCGGCACCGCCAGCCGGGTCCGCCGGAACCGGCCGGCCCCGCGGAGGTCGCCGCCCAGCGGTCCGAGGACGCCCAGGTGATGGCGGCGCTGCGCACCCTGTCCCCCCGTCAGCAGGAGGTCCTGGTGCTGCGCTACTACGCCGACGCCAGCGAGGCGGAGATCGCCGAGCTCTGCGGCATCAGCCGCGGGGCCGTCAAGAGCCACGCACACCGCGGGCTGCAGGCACTGCGCAGCACGCTCGGGGCAGGCCCGTCGTGACCGGCCCCCACGACCCGTTCGAGCTGCACGGCCCGACCGACGACACCGACGACCCGCTCGCCGAGAGACTGCGAGCGGCCCTGCACCGGGAGGCAGACATGGTCCAGCCCAGCGACGACGGCCTCGACCGCATCAGCACGCGGATCGAGCAGGACGAACGGCAGGAGCAGGAGGAAGGACGGCGGGGATGGGTCGCCTGGGTGGTCGGCGTCGCAGCGGCCGTCGTGATCGGCACGATCGCCGGGGTCCTCGTCCTCGGCGACGGCGACGAGCCCGACCCCGTCGCCACCGCCCCGACGCCGTCGGTGAGCCCCTCCACGACGCCGCCCGCCTCACCGACGACACCGCCCGCCTCACCGACGACGACGCCACCGCCGAGCAGCACCAGCGCCCCCGACGCGCCGGACCTCGAGGGCGTCCCCGTCTACTGGGTCGGCGACACGAAGGCCGACATGTGGCTGTTCCGCGAGTTCCAGACCGTGCCGGACGCCGGCGGCGAGGTGGCCAGCGCCGTCTCCGCCGTGATGTCGGGTGCGCCGCTGGACCCCGACCACCGCACCCTCTGGTCGCCGCCCGACCGGCTGGAGGTGACCCAGGACGGGGACGCGATCACGGTCGACGTCTCGGCCGACGCGTTCGAGAACACCCAGGTGGGCTCGCAGGCGGCGCTCCTGGCCGTCCAGCAGGTGGTCTGGAGCGCCACCGCCGCCGCCGGTACACCGGGACCGGTGACCATCACGGTCGACGGCGCGGCCTACGACGCATGGGGGACGGTCGCCCTCGGCGAGCCGATGACACGCGAGGCCGGCGTCCAGGCGCAGATCTGGATCGACAGCCCGAACGAGGGTGCGCAGGTGGCTCCCGGGGTCGTGACGGTCAGCGGTGTCTCGACCACGTTCGAGGCCACCGTCAGCTGGGAGCTGACCACCGGGGACGGCGAGGTGGTGGAGAGCGGCTTCACGATGGGGGGCGCCAACGGCACCTTCGACACCTTCGAGCTCACCACGCCGGACCTCGGCGCGGGCACCTACACGATCTCGGTGTGGGCGGAGGACGCCTCCGGTGGGGAGTCCCCCGAGGGCCCGCGGATGTTCGAGCAGGACCGCACCTTCACCGTGGGCTGACCGTCAGCGCCCGGCGAACCGGTCCTTCAGCTTGCTGAACACCCCGGAGTGCGTCGGGGCCAGCCGGCCGGTGGGACGGTTCTCGCCGCGCAGCGAGGCGAGCTCGCTCAGCAGCTGCTCCTGTCGCTCGTCGAGCCGGGTGGGGGTTTGCACGTCGACGTGGACGTGCAGGTCCCCGCGGACCCCGGTGCGCAGCCCGGTGACCCCGTAGCTGGCCAGCTTGTGCACGGCGCCGGACTGGGTGCCAGGCGCGATGTCGACCTTCTCGGCGCCGTCGAGGGTGTCGATCTCGAGGGTGGTGCCGAGGGCGGCCGCCGTCATCGGGACCGTGACGGTGCAGTGCAGATCGTCGCCCTGGCGGTGGAACAGCTCGTGCCGTCGCTCCCGGATCTCGACGTAGAGGTCGCCGGACGGGCCGCCGCCGGGGCCGACCTCGCCCTGCCCGGACAGCTGGATCCGGGTGCCGGTGTCGACGCCCGGGGGCACCTTGATGGTGAGCGTGCGACGGCTGCGCACCCGGCCCTCGCCCGAGCACTCCAGGCAGGGGGACGGGATGACGGTCCCGTAGCCGTTGCAGGTCGGGCACGGCGCCGTGGTCATCACCTGGCCCAGGAACGACCGCGCCACACGCTGCACCTGGCCGCGGCCGCCGCAGGTGCCGCAGGGGGCCGGGCCGGTGCCCGGCCGGCAGCAGCTTCCGTGGCACACGCCGCAGACCACGGCCGTGTCGACGCTGATCTCGCGCTCGGAACCGAAGACGGACTCGGTCAGCTCGGTCTCAAGGCGCACCAGGGCGTCCTGGCCCGGACGCTGGCGCGAGACCGGGCCGCGGGTCTGGCCCTGGTTGAAGAAGGTCTCGAAGATGTCGCTGAACCCGAAGCCCGGCCCGTAACCGCCGCCGGACCCGCTGGGGTCCCCCCCGACGTCGTACATCTGCCGCTTGTCCGGGCTGGACAGCACGTCGTAGGCCCGGGAGACGTCCTTGAACCGCTCGGCCGCCTCGTCCCCTGGGTTGACGTCCGGGTGCAGCTGGCGGGCCATCTTGCGGTAGGCCTTTTTGATCTCCTCGGGCGTGGCGTCGCGAGAGACGCCGAGGACCTCGTAGTGGTCACTCACGACTCGTCCCTCGTCGTGGTGTCCACGCTGTGCTGGATGGTTCGTTCACTTCGCTCACTCACGGGCGGGGTCAGCCTCCGATGATCCGGGACACGTAACGGGCGACCGCGCGCACCGCGGCCATGGTCGTGGGGTAGTCCATCCTGGTGGGCCCGAGGACGCCAAGTCGGGCCACCTGGGCGCCGCTGCCGTAGCCGCTGCTGACGACCGAGGTCTCGAGCAGGCCCCGGTGGTGCATCTCGTGGCCGATCCGCACCGACACCCCGCTGGTGGGGTCGTCGGCCATCTCGCCCAGCAGCCGCAGCAGCACCACCTGCTCCTCGATCGCCTCGAGCACCGGGCCGATCGACTGCGGGAAGTCCAGCGGCGAGCGCGCCAGGTGCGCGGTGCCGGCGAGCACGAACCGGTCCTCACGCTGGGACGACAGGGCGTCCTCGAGCGCGGTGACCACCGAGGCCACCAGGTCGCGGTCCTCGGGACGGAACGCACCGGCGGTCTCCCGCAGCAGGGCCGCCACCTGGTCGAGCCGGCGCCCGGCCAGCGCGGCGTTCAGCCGGGCGCGCAGGTCACCGACCAGCTGGTCGGTCACCTGGGGGTCGACCTCGACGGTGCGCTGCTCGACCCGCCCGGTGTCGGTGATGAGCACGACGAGCAGGCGCCCGGGCACCAGCGGCACGAGCTCGACGTGTCGCACGGCCGACCGGCTGAGGGAGGGGTACTGCACGACCGCGACCTGCCGGGTGAGCGTCGCGAGAGCGCGCACCGTGCGGTCGAGCACGTCGTCGAGGTCGACGGCGTCGGTGAGCAGGGTGCTGATCGCGCGCTTCTCGGCGAGCGACAGCGGCTTGACCGAGGAGAGCCGGTCGACGAAGAGCCGGTACCCGGCGTCGGTGGGCACCCGGCCGGCGCTGGTGTGCGGCTGGGCGATGAGTCCCTCCTCCTCGAGCGCGGCCATGTCGTTGCGGATCGTGGCCGACGAGACACCGAGCGCGTGCCGCTCGACCAGGACCTTGGAGCCGACCGGCTCACGGGTCTCGACGTAGTCCTCGACGATCGCGCGCAGGACGGACAGCTTGCGTTCCTCGCTCGTCACAGGTCCTCCGTCCGGTCGGGTCGACGTGCCGCCGCGTGGCAGCCCTGGCACTCGGGGTGTCGGAGTGCCAAGACTACGTGGTCCCTCGTTAGCCTGCCGGGATGAGGACCGGTGGGCACGACGGCGGCGCCGACCGCTACCGCGGCGACGTCCTGGCCACGCGCGTGCAGCGGTCGCGCACGCCCGAGGCGGTCGCGGAGCGGGGCCTGGTCGTCGAGGACGTCGAGACCGGTTGGTGCGGCGCCGTGGTGCGGGTCGAGCGCAGCGGCGGCCTGCACGTGGTCGCCCTGGAGGACCGGCGCGGTCGGCTGCGCACCTTCCCCCTCGGCCCGGGCTTCCTGCTGGAGGGACGTCCGGTCGAGCTGGTCGCCCCTCGCGCCCCGGCGGCACCCCCACCGGCCACGCGCACGGCCAGCGGCTCCACCGCCGTCCGGGGCGCGACCGCCCGGGCGGCACGCGGGTCGCGGATCTGGGTCGAGGGACGCCACGACGCCGAGCTGGTCGAGAAGGTCTGGGGGCACGACCTGCGGATCGAGGGCGTCGTGGTCGAGCCGCTCGGCGGGGTCGACGACCTCGGCACCGTGCTGCGGAGCTTCCGTCCCGAGCGTGGCCGGCGGGTGGGGGTCCTCGTGGACCACCTCGTCACCGGCAGCAAGGAGACCCGGGTCGTGCGCGAGGCCCTGGCCGGGCTGCCCGGGGGTGACCACGTGATGGTCGTCGGGCATCCCTTCGTCGACGTCTGGCAGGCCGTGCGGCCGGCCCGGGTCGGGCTGGACGCCTGGCCGGAGGTGCCCCGCGGCACCGACATCAAGAAGGGCACCCTGGCTGCCCTCGGCTGGCCGCACGCCGACCAGGCCGACGTCGCGACCGGGTGGAAGCGGATCCTCGGGACGGTCCGGACGTACGCAGACCTCGATCCCGCGCTCCTGTCCTGCGTGGAAGGTCTCATCGACTTCGTCACGGCCGAGCAGCCCCCGCAGTAGGGTGACGGCGACGACGGACCCGGGGGGCCCTTCCGGGACGACCCGCCAGCTCGACCCATGACAGGACACACCGGAGGACCCATGACCGACCAGACCCCCCAGCAGCCCTCGTTCGACAAGCCGCAGGGCTCCCCGGAGCAGCCGCCGACCCAGCCCTCGTACGGCCAGGCACCCCCGCCCCAGCAGCAGGGGTACGGCCAGCAGCCCCAGCAGGGGTACGGCCAGCAGCCTCCGCAGCAGGGCTACGGCCAGCAGCCCCAGCAGCAGGGCTACGGCCAGCCCGGCGCAGGCGTGGAGATGCAGCCGCAGGAGCAGCGGCAGTGGGCGATGTTCGCCCATCTCTCCGGCCTCATCAACGTGTTCGGTGGCTGGGCGGTCGTCGTGACCGCGATCCTGTACGTCGTCAACAAGGACAAGGGCCGCTTCGTGCGCGAGCAGTCCGCCGAGGCACTGAACTTCCAGATCACCCTCCTGATCGGCACCGTCATCGGCTGGGCGACGACCTGGCTCCTCATCGGCTTCCTGATCCTGGCCGTGGTCTGGATCGGCGGGGCGGTGTTCGCGATCCTGGGCGGTCTCGCGGCGAACAAGGGCGAGAGCTACCGGTACCCCTTCAACATCCGGATGGTCAGCTGACCACCGGCAGGCACGGGCTCACCAGCCCAGCAACCGCCGGACCACCAGGTCCGCCAGCAACCGGCCGCGCCGGGTCAGCACCAGCCGACCCGGGGCGGCCGTTGCGTTCCCCGCCCTCAGCGGCTCCAGCAGGCCGTCGGCCAGCAGGTCGGCCACCACGGCGTCCACCGCCAGGTCCGGGGGCAGCACGACCGGGTCGAGACCCTCGCGCAGCCGCACGCCGAGCAGCACCGCCTCGTCACGCCGGGCGTCCTGGTCCAGCAGCTCGCGGGCCGCGGCCGGCGACGTGCCTGCTGCGAGCCGGGCGGCCCAGGCCGCAGGGTGCTTGACGTTCCACCAGCGCACCCCACCGACGTGGCTGTGCGCCCCCGGGCCCACGCCCCACCAGTCGTCCCCGCGCCAGTAGGCGAGGTTGTGCCGGCAGGCGGTGCCCGGCCCCCGACCCCAGTTGCTCACCTCGTACCACTCGTACCCGGCGCCGCCGAGGGCGTCGTCGGCCATCTCGTACCGGGTGGCCATGGCGTCCGGGTCGGGCTCGGCGACCCGACCGCGGCGGACGGCGACGGCGAGCGCGGTGCCCTCCTCCACCACCAGCGCGTACGCCGAGACGTGGTCGGGCTCCAGCGCGGTCACCGCGGCCAGGCTGGTCGCCCAGTCGGCGTCGGTCTCCCCCGGCGTCCCGTAGATGAGGTCCAGGCTCACCTGCAGGCCGGCAGCGCGGGCCCAGGCCACCACCCGGGGCACGCGCTCGGGGTCGTGGGTGCGGTCCAGGGTGGCCAGCACCGAGGGCACCGCCGACTGCATGCCGAACGAGACCCGGGTGAAGCCCCCGGCCGCCAGCTCTGACAGGGACCGCTCGGTCACCGAGTCGGGGTTGGCCTCCGTGCTGACCTCGGCACCGTCGGCGAGGCCGAACGCCTCGCGCACGCCGCCGACCATCCGGACCAGGTCGGACGCGGGCAGCAGCGTCGGCGTCCCACCCCCGACGAAGACCGTGGAGACCTCGCGGCGCGGGAGTCCGGCACGGTCCAGCACCCCTGCGGCCAGGGCGATCTCCTCCAGCGCGGCCCCGGCGTAGCCCTGCGCGCTCGCCCCGGGCAGCTCGGGCGGGCCGAGCTCGAGGGCGGTGTAGGTGTTGAAGTCGCAGTACCCGCAGCGCGTCGCGCAGAACGGCACGTGCAGGTAGACGCCGAAACCGCGGTCCGTCGCCCCCGCGACCACCTGCTGGGGGAGCGAGCCGTCGGCCGGTGCCGGGTCTGCGTCCGGCAGGGCTGAGGGCACCCGGCCATGGTCGCACCCGCGCCTACCGGGGGAGGACGGGCCCGGCCGACCCCTACCGGCGCGGCCGGGGCGTCGTCCTCCCCCTGGTGTGCACAGGTCACTAGGGTGGCGAGCATGACGGAGCAGGCGGTCGGCCGCAGCACCTACCTGCTCATCGACGGCGAGAACATCGACGCCACCCTCGGTGCCAGCGTGCTGCAGCGCCGTCCGAACCCGGACGAGCGTCCGCGCTGGGAGCGGGTGCAGCAGTTCGCCGAGCAGCGGTTCGGCAACCCGGTCAAGGGCCTGTTCTTCCTCGCCGCGCACTCCGAGACGCTGCCGATGTCGTTCGTCCAGGCGCTGTTGGCGATGAGCTACACGCCGATCCCGCTGTCCGGAGCACCGGGCCAGAAGGTCGTCGACATCGGTATCCAGCGGATGCTGGAGGCTCTGGCCGACCACGACGGCGACGTCCTGCTCGCCAGCCACGACGGCGACTTCCTGCCGCAGGTGCAGGAGCTCGTGGGCGCCGAGCGCCGGGTCGGGATGCTGGTGTTCCGCGAGTTCATGAACTCGGGCTTCGCCGCGATGATGCCGCAGGGCCTCGAGGTGTTCGACCTCGAGCGCGACGTCGGCGCCTTCACCAGCCCGCTCCCCCGGGTGCGGATCATCCCGATCGACGAGTTCGACCCGACCCGTTACCTCTGAGCCGGCCTCACGTCGGCGCCGCGTCGGCCCGCACGTACGGCCACGTCGACGGGTCGTTCGTCGGTGCCGGAGACCCCGAGGTGGCCGGGGACCGGGAGCAGCTGGTGTGCCCGCAGACGGCCTCCAGGACGCCCGCGCTCACTCCTTGTAGAACGCGTCGAGGACGGCTCGGTTCTTCGCCTCGACGACGCGGCGCTTGATCTTCAGCGACGGCGTGAGGTCACCCGATTCGACCGTGAGATCGTCCTTGAGGATCTCGAACTTCTTGATCGTCTCCCAGCGCCCGAGCCGGGCATTGACCTGGTCGACGTGCTCCTGCACCATCTCTCGCGCGGGAGCGGAGGCCACGACCTGCGCGTAGGACTTTCCCTTGATCGCCGGGACCTGCTCCGCCCAGGCCGTGATCGCCTCGGGGTCGAGGGTGACCAGCGCCGACACGAAGTTGCGGCCCTCTCCGTGCACGACGATGTTGCTGGCGTACGGGCAGGTGGCCTTGAACATGGCCTCGATCGACTGGGGCGCCACGAACTTGCCGCCTGAGGTCTTGATGAGGTCCTTCTTGCGGTCGGTGATCCGCAGCAGGCCGTCGTCGGTGAACTCGCCGATGTCGCCGGTGCGGAACCAGCCGTCGGAGGTGAAGCACTCGGCGGTGTCGTCCGGGAGGTTGTGGTAGCCCTGCATCACGCCGGGACCCTTGACCAGGATCTCGCCGTCGGTGTCGAGCTTGACCACGGTGCCGGGCAGGGGCGGCCCGACCGTGCCGAACTGGAAGTTGGCCGGCCGGTTGCAGAACGAGGCCGCCGAGGTCTCGGTGAGGCCGTAGCCCTCGAGGATGACGATGCCGGCGGCATGGAACCACTCGCCGATGTCCTGCGACAGCGCGGCCGACCCCGAGATGAAGTACTTGATCCGTCCGCCGAACCGCTCGCGGAGCTTGGCGTAGACCAGCTTGTCGGCGAACTTGTACTCGGTAGCGAGCAGGCCCGACGGCTCCTTGCCCTGCATCCGCAGCCGCGAGACCTTGCGGCCGGTGGCCATGGCGCGGTTGAAGATCGCCTTCTTCGCGCCGCCGTCGGCGTGAGCGCCGGCGGTGACCTTGGAGTAGACCTTCTCGAAGATGCGCGGGGCACCGGCCATCACGGTCGGGCGCACCACGGCGAGGTTCTCGATCAGCGCCGTGACGTCGCCGTCGACGGCGGTGGCGAACCCGATCCGCACCTGCGCGGTGAGCAGGACCTTGCCGAACGAGTGCGACAGCGGCAGCCAGAGGTAGTGCAGGTCGTCGGCCTGGAGGACCTGGCCGGCCTCGATCGCCAGGCCCTCGTAGACCCAGTTGGCGTGCGTGAGCCGCACGCCCTTGGGCCGGCCCGTGGTACCGGAGGTGTACATCAGGGTGGCAAGGTGGTCGCCGGCGATCGAGGCGACCCGGTCGGTGACCATCGAGGAGTTCGCCGCCATCGCCTGACGGCCCTGGCGGCGCAGCGTGTCGAGGGTGATGACGCGCTCGTCGGTGCCCGCCGCGATCAGGCTGCCGGATTGGATCAGCACCACGTGGGTGAGCTCGGGCAGGTCGTCCCAGCAGGCGTTGATCTTCGCGAGCTGCGAGGTGTCTTCGGCCACGACCACCTTGGAGCCGGAGTCGGACAGGATGTGGTGGACGTCCTCGGTGCCGGTCGTCGGGTACACCGTGGTGGTCGCGCCGCCGGCGCAGAGCACGCCGAGGTCGGACAGGATCCACTCCAGCCTGGTGTTCGACGCGATCGCCACACGGTCCTCGGAACCGACGCCCAGGGAGATGAGGCCGGCGGCGATCTCCGTGACGGCAGAAGCGGTCTGGGTCCAGGAGAAGGACTCCCACTCCTTCTTGGCGTTCTTGCGGCGGAACGCCTCGGAGCTGCCGCTGGCCTGGACCCGCTGCAGGAACATCGCCGCCAAGGAGGCCGGCGCCTCCGCGGCGGCCTGCTCGAGGCTCGTCAGCTCGGCCGGTGCCGCCACGCAGCGCGGGTCGCCCTGGGCGGGTGCCGGGGTGTCGGCCGTGGTCATGGGACCTCCTCGTCCTGCTCGGCCAGGCGGCCGGGAGTTCGGCAAGCCTAGGGGGCCACCGACGCCCGTGTCGGTGAAACAGCAGGACGCGGGCGAGCTCGGTGCCGCGGAGGGGCCATCACTTCCTCTTGTCGGCCGCGGAGTCGTCGGAGGAGAGGGCGGCGATGAACGCCTCCTGCGGGACCTCGACCCGGCCGACCATCTTCATCCGCTTCTTGCCCTCCTTCTGCTTCTCCAGCAGCTTGCGCTTGCGGGTGATGTCACCGCCGTAGCACTTGGCCAGGACGTCCTTGCGGATCGCGCGGATGTTCTCGCGCGCGATCACCCGCGACCCGATGGCCGCCTGGATCGGCACCTCGAACTGCTGGCGCGGGATCAGCTCGCGCAGCTTGCCGGCCATCATCGTCCCGTAGGCGTACGCCTTGTCCCGGTGCACGATGGCGCTGAAGGCGTCGACCGGCTCACCCTGCAGCAGGATGTCGACCTTGACGAGGTCGGCCACCTGGTCGCCGTCGGGCTCGTAGTCGAGCGACGCGTAACCGCGGGTGCGCGACTTCAGCATGTCGAAGAAGTCGAACACGATCTCGGCCAGCGGCAGGGTGTACCGCATCTCGACCCGCTCCGCGGACAGGTAGTCCATGCCGCGCAACGTCCCTCGCCGCGACTGGCACAGCTCCATGATCGTCCCGATGTACTCCGACGGCGCCAGGATCGTCGACCGCACTATCGGCTCGCGGACCTCGCCGACCCGGCCGTCCGGGTACTCCGACGGGTTGGTGACGACGACCTCGTTGCCGTCGTCGAGGGTCACGTCGTAGACGACCGAGGGCGCCGTGGAGATCAGGTCGAGGTCGAACTCGCGCTCGAGCCGCTCACGCACGATCTCCAGGTGCAGCAGGCCGAGGAAGCCGCACCGGAACCCGAAGCCCAGCGCCAGCGAGGTCTCTGGCTCGTAGACCAGCGCGGCGTCGTTGAGCTTGAGCTTGTCCAGGGCGTCGCGCATCGTCGGGTAGTCCGAGCCGTCGATCGGGTACAGGCCGGAGAACACCATCGGCCTCGGGTCGCGGTAGCCGCCGAGGTCGGTCGCGGCCGGCTTGGCGGCGTTGGTGACGGTGTCGCCGACCCGCGACTGCCGGACGTCCTTCACCCCGGTGATGAGGTAGCCCACCTCGCCGACGCCGAGACCCTGGGTCGGCTCGGGTTCCGGTGCGCTGACACCGATCTCGAGCAGCTCGTGGTGCGCCCGGGTGGACATCATCACGATCTTCTCGCGCGGGTGCAGCATGCCGTCGACCACGCGGACGTAGGTGACCACGCCGCGGTAGGTGTCATAGACGGAGTCGAAGATCATCGCCCGGGCGGGGGCGTCGGGGTCGCCCACCGGGCCAGGGACCTCGCGGACGATGCGGTCGAGCAGCTCGGGCACGCCGGCACCGGTCTTGCCGGAGGTGTGCAGCACGTCGGACGGGTCGCAACCGATGAGGTGCGCCAGCTCCTCGGCGTACTTCTCCGGCTGCGCGGCCGGCAGGTCGATCTTGTTCAGCACCGGCACGATGGCCATCTCGTTCTCCATCGCGAGATAGAGGTTCGCCAGCGTCTGCGCCTCGATGCCCTGGGCGGCGTCGACGAGCAGCACGGCGCCCTCGCACGCCGCCAGGGAGCGCGACACCTCGTAGGTGAAGTCGACGTGGCCGGGGGTGTCGATCATGTTGAGCGCGTACGTGTCGTCGCCGACCTGCCAGGGCATCCGGACGGCCTGGGACTTGATCGTGATGCCGCGCTCGCGCTCGATGTCCATCCGGTCGAGGTACTGGGCCCGCATGTCTCGCGCCTCGACCACGCCAGTGATCTGCAGCATCCGGTCGGCCAGCGTCGACTTGCCGTGGTCGATGTGGGCGATGATGCAGAAGTTGCGGAGCAGCGACGGCGGGGTGGCGGCGGGCAGCAGGGGGGTGCTGGCCATCGGGGACACGGTGGGAGCTACCTCGCGGTCGGTGACGGTGGGGCCGGTCGGCGCCGGCACGGCAGCCGTCATCGTCCCACGCCCGGGCCGCAGACAATGCACCTGCGGCCGCGCTGCCCCCGCTGACACGCTGGACCCGTGAGCCAGCCCGCCCCGGTCCCGCCCGTGCCGCAGGTCGACTACCTGCGCACCTGCGTGCGTCCGGACTGGGACGACCTGCCCTCCGGCGTGCGCGAGGCGCTCGCCGACGTCGCGGGCTCGGCCGTGACCCGGGCGCACCCGTCCGCGACCAGCGGATTCACCGGCGGGTTCGCCGCCGTGCTCGACCTGGCCGACGGTCGCCGGGTGTTCGCCAAGGCCGGCCAGGGCTCGAACCCGCACCTGCTCGGGGCCTACGCCCGAGAGGCGCAGGTGCTGGCCGCCCTGCCCGAGCGGTGCCCCGCCCCGGCGCCGGTGGGTGCCCGGCACCTGCCCGCCGGCGCCGCGGACGACCTCTCCTGGCAGCTGCTCGTCACCGAGGCCGTCGACGGCCGGGTGCCGCAGCCGTGGACCGAGGCCGCCGTCGAGGCGGTGCACGACGCCAGCGTGCGGGTGCGCGAGGTGCTCTCACCGCACGCGGCGCGATGGCCCGACCGGCTCGCCGAGCACTACCTGTCCGAACCCGCGGTGGCCGGCTGCTACGGCGACCTCGCCCGCGGCGACCGCGCGCTCACGTGGGGGCAGCCCCGGTGGCTGCCCGAGCGGCTGGACGTCCTGCAGGGGCTGGCCCTGGTGCCCGCCTACATGCTGCAGGCCGCCGACCGTCCGGTCTG
>JBBQSN010000010.1:0-34299 GCA_038213835.1 Actinomycetales bacterium | reverse complement strand
TGCCAACAACAACGCCTGTGCCCGCTGGACCTGACGATGCGGAGCCGACCGCGCCCGCGACAGCACCTCCAACGCCTCACGCTGACTGGCCGACATCACAAGAGGAGGAGCAGCAGCACTCATCCACCCAGAATACGGCCTAACCATCCATTTATTTGTGCGACACACCACTAGCAGATCTGCGGGAGGTGGAGGCGTCCGCAGCGGGCATGTTCGCGTGGGCAGGTCGCGCGAGGTCGCCTTCGAAGCGGTCACAGCAAGATCAGACCATCAAGGCGGCGGTTCGCCAGTTCCACGCGGTCAGCGACGGCGGCCTACGGCGCGCGGAGGGACCACGCCGAGCTGCGCCAACGAGGGCACCTGGTGGATCGCGGCCGAGACTGTTGTCGGCTGGTTGGCCCAGCCGGTGCGGTGCGGCGAGGCGAACAGGCAACGAACTCATGTCGGTCTCCTCGGGTACACGGGTGGGTGCGGTGGTCGGGTTCCCGGGTCAGACCCCGATGTCGCGGCGGACGAACAGCGCGGCACCGACCAGGTAGGCCACGGCGGCCGTGCCGTAGAGCAGGAGCAGGCTCGCCCCGCCGTCGAAGCCGTTGCGCAGCGGCTCGAAGCCGTAGGCCCAGTGGAATGGCGAGAGCTCCTTGAGCCAGGGCAGCTCGGCGGTGTCGCCGATGACGTTCGCCAGGTAGCCGCCGACGCCGACGAGCGTGGCGGCGCCCATCGAGGCACCGCGGCTGCCGGTCGCCGCACCGGCGGCCAGGCCCACGACTCCGGTCACGACCCCCAGGCCGAGCAGGCCCAGGCCGGCCGCGAGCACCTGCGCGACGGTGACGTCGAGTTCGGCGCCCGGGTTGACCAGCAGCGTGACCAGGACGACGGCGCCGGCGAGCACGGTGAGCTCCAGCAGCAGGTGCAGGGTGCGCTCGGCCATGAGCCGCTGGCGGGACACGCCGTGGGCCAGGTACAGGTCGAGCAGGCCGCTCTCCTCCTCGCGCGCCACCGCCTTGGCGCCGGCGGCGATGGCGAACACGATGACCAGGATGGCGCCGATCAGGCCGTAGACCGTGGACTGCGCGTAGCCCGCGGCATCCATCGACGTCAAGCCGAACGCCTGGGCAACGCCCTCGGGCAAGGCGTCGATCTGGGTCTGCAGGCTGCCCCGCATCGAGGGGTACAGCGGCAGGTACATCAGGACGACGCCCGCCAAGCCCAGGCTCCAGAGCAGGAGCCCGCGACGTCGCTGCCGCCATGCCGTGGTCAGCAGCGGCAGCCCGCCGGCGCGTCGCTGGGTGGTGGTCGTGGGGGCAGCTGGTGCCGGCCAGGTACGGGTACTGCTCATGCGGGTAGCTCCTTGCAGGAGGCGGCGCTCGTGCTGGACGAGGTTGCGGACTGGGGGGCGTAGAAGCGCAGGACGGCGTCCTCGAGGTCGGGTGCGGCCACGACCAGGTCGTCGACCTGGTCGCGCCACCCGGCGCAGGACAGCCGGCGCAGCAGGTCGGCGGGCTCGCCGGGGAACGAGCCGCTCACCCGGGTGCCGCCCTTGACGGCGTGGACCTGGCGGCCCTCGACCAGGGCGAGGTCGGCGACCACCTGGTCGGCACGGATGTCGCCGGTCACCTCCACCTCGACCTGCCGCAGCGATCGGGCGCGCAGCTCGGCGACGGTGGAGAGCGCGATCAGGCGTCCTTCGCGCAGGACGGCGACGCGGTGGGCTGTCTGCTCGACCTCGTTGATGATGTGCGAGCTCATGAAGACCGTCGCGCCGGCGGTGGCCGCCTCCCGCACCATGGCGTGGAAGGTCTGTTGGACCAGGGGGTCCAATCCTGAGGTCGGCTCATCGAGGACGAGCAGCTCGGGTGCGTGGGCGAAGGCCTGGACGATGCCGATCTTCTGCCGGTTGCCCTTGGACAGCGCCCGCGACTGGCGGTCCAGGTCGAGCCCCAGCCGGTCGGCGAGGTCGTGCACCCGCGCCCTGGCCGTGGCGTCGCCACCGCTGCCGGACATGGTGAGCATGAGGTCGCTGACGCGCTGGCCGGTCATGCGTTCCGGCAGCACCAGGTCGCCGGCCAGGTAGCCGATCCGGCGCCTGAGCGCGGCGCCGCCAGGGCGGGGCTCCTGGCCGAGCACCTCGACGCGACCGGAGCTCGGGCGGAGCAGGTCGAGCAGCAGCCGGATGGTCGTTGACTTGCCGGCGCCGTTGGGGCCGATGACGCCCATCACCTCGCCCCGGCGCACCTCGAGGTCGAGGTCGACGAGGCCGCGGTTGTGACCGTAGGACTTGGTCAGCCCTTGGGCCAGGATGGCCGGTCCGCTCGGAACGGCGCCGGTGGCGGTGCCCGTGCTCGTCATGTGTTCTCCTCGAGCCTGGCGGCGAGCTGCTCGCCGATGGCGGGGTCCGCGAACAGGCCGCGGGCGTACATGTCCATGGCCGCGCGGCTCAGGTGCACGAGCACGTCCGGGCCGTCCGGGACGCCGAGATGTCGCGCCAGCAGCGGCCGCAGGACCACCATGCCCAGCGACGTGGCGGTCAGGTAGGCCGCGCGGCCCACGGGGTCCTCGCTGGGACGGATCAGGCCGTGCTCCTCCCACTGCGCCAGGTAGGACTCGGCGTCGGTGGACAGCTCGGCGAACAGCCGGAACGCGAGGTCGCTGCCGTCGGTCAGGGCGCGTGAGAGGTAGCTGCGCAGCCAGTCCAGCTCGTGGACCTTGGCCGTCCAGCCGTCCATCGACGCCATCGGGTCGGCCGCCTGGGCCTGCTTGATCTCGCGGATGGTGCGGGCCACGTGGTCGTCGCACTCCTGCCGCAGCCCGTCCTTGCTGCCGAAGTGGTGCAGCACGAGCCCGGGCGACACCCCGGCCCCGGTGGCGATGGCCCGCACGCCGGTGGCGGCGAAACCGTCCCGGCCGAACCGGTCGAGCGCGACGTCCCTGATCCGGGCCCGGGTGGTGAGGTCGCCATCGGCTGGTGTTGAACGCATGTTCAGGATGCTACCCGAACGATCGTTTAGCCCGCCAGCTCGCCAGCATGAACCGTCGGCCTGTAGTGATCTGTACGGTAGCGTATGGACGTGATGAAGGAGAGGCGCACCAGGTTGTCGGCGGCGGACTGGACGGCGGCCGCCCTGCAGGTGCTCGCCGAGGGTGGGCTCGCCGCCGTGGCGGTCGAGCCGCTCGCGGCCCGTCTTGGTGCCACCAAGGGCAGCTTCTACTGGCACTTCAAGGACCGCCTCGAGCTGATCGAGGCTGCGCTCGCCCAGTGGGAGCAGCGGGGCACCGAGGACGTCATCGCTGCAGCGGACGCGGAGACGGACGCCGTGACACGGTTACGAGAACTGCTGCGACTCGTCCTGGGCGGGGTCGAGAGGCAGCCGGCAGTCGGCGGCGTCGAGCTGTCCCTGCAGGCCACGGCGAACCATCCCCTGGTCGCTCCGGTGCTCGCCCGGGTGACCCGACGACGACTTGGCTACCTGACCCGGTTGTTCAGCGAACTCGGCTTCGCGCCGGCCGAAGCGAGCCGCCGCGGACTGCTCGCCTACACGGCCTACCTCGGCCATGCCCAGCTCGCGCACGCCACCTCCGAGCTGGTGCCCACCGGAGACGGCCTCGACGCCTACATCGAGGACGTGGTGCAGACCCTCCTGTGCGACCGAAGGACGTGCACCGAAGACGTTCCGGGGAAGTAGCGCCTGCTGCCGGACCCGCGGGACGCGTGGCCTCGCACCTCGGTACGCGGGTTCCGGGCCGGTCGACGTGCCGTCAGGGTCGAGGGCGATGGCCCACGGGGTGGTCTCCGGCTCGGGCTGGAACCGGTCCGGGGTGCGCCAGACGAGTCGGCCATCTACGCCGGGGAGGTCGCCAGGCTCGTCGAGCGTCGGGTTGCGGGGAGCGGTGAGCGGGACCCAGGTGGGGTTGGCGGGCCCGTCGACGACGGCCTGCCCGCACGCGGTCCGCTGCTGGTCACCCGCCCCCGATGACCTGCTCGGCCTGCGCCCGCCGGGAACCCTGCGGGCCCTGGAACGGGTCCTGGCCCTGCTGGACCTCGGCCTCGACGCCGTCCTGACCGGTTCGGCGCACCTTCGTGCGTCCCCCCCAGCCGATGAGCCAGATCATGAGGATCACCTCACCGACGAACGTGAACTCGGACAGCGTGAGGGAACTGCCGGCGCTCAACGCGAGCAGGCTCGCATCCGCGACGTACCCGGCGCCTGTGATGAGCACCAGCACGCCGATCCACGTCGGGACCGAGGGGCAGCGGACGACCGCGACCCCGACCAGGACGAGGTGCACGCCGAAGACGAGCAGTCCTGCGTCCCAGATCGCCTGGAAGCGTGGGACGTCGACCGGCTCGAAGAGTGAGCCCGCTGCGGTGGCGAACACGGCGCCGTACGCCACTCGCATCGCAGCAGCGGTCTGGGCCAGCAACTTCCCGCCAGGGGCGAGCAGTGGGTACAGCGCCACACCAGCGACCACGTCGAGGGCCGCGATGACCAGGACGACGAGGGCGGCGACTCCCGTCGAGCCGGCCGGGAGGGCGATCAGCAGTCCGAGCGGCGCGAGGAGCGCCATCAGCGCGAGGGAGATCCCCGCGACGAGAGCCGAGGTGCGCAGCGATGTGTTCACGTGAGGGTTTCCTGATCATGATTCTGGTCGATGGGGTCGATGGCGATCTTGCCTGCGGTGGCGCCTGAGGCGAGTTCCCCCAGCGCGCTGCGGACCTGGGTGAGCGGGAACGTGGCGTGGATCCGGGGGCGCAGGCCGTCGTCGCGTGCGTGGTCGGCGAGGCGGGCGAGGTCGGCGGCGTCGGTGCGCACCAGCAGGTTGACGAAGCGCTCCGGTCGTACCGCCATCCGCGCCTGGTAGGCGAACGGGCGGCCGTACCCGCCGGTCCACGCCCCGCCCGTCTCGTTGCCCACGAAGACCAGCGTCCCGCCAGGAGCGAGCCCTGCCCGCAGGGCGGACAGCTTCCGGCCCCCGGCGACGTCGAGGATGACGTCGTACCGTCTCCCCTCGGCGAGCGGATCGGTCCGGTGGTGGTCCACGATCCGGGCCGCGCCCAGTTCGGCGACGACGTCGGCCTTGCCGGCGCTGCAGACGGCGGTGACCTCGGCGCCGCGGAGGGTGGCGAGCTGCACGGCGAGGCTGCCGACGCCGCCGGAGGCGCCGATGACCAGGACGCGGCACCCAGCCCTCGCGGGCGGGCCGACGCCGGCCGCGTCGAGCGCCTGCAGCGCGGTGAGGCCGGACTCGGCCAGCACCCCCGCCTGGGTGTCGGTGAGCTCCGGCGGCGCGACGGCCAGGTGCTTGGCTCTCGCGACCGCGTACTCGGCGAACGAGCCGCGGGCGATGCCGAACACGCGCTGCCCGAGCTGCAGGCCGCTCACCCGCGAGCCGAGCTGCACCACCTCGCCGCAGACGTCCATTCCGGGGATCGACCGTCGCGGTCGCCGCAGCCCGCCGACGAGGCGCACGAGGTACGGGAGCCCGGTCATCATGTGCCACACGCCGCGGGACACGCCGGCTGCTCGCACGGCGAGCAGCACCTCGTCCGGCCCGGGCACGGGACGTTCGGCGGTGGTGAACCGCAGCTCGCTCGGGGGGCCGTACCGCTCCTGCACGACGGCTGCCATGCGGGGCGGCGGCGCCACCGCGGCGGGCGGCCGTGCGCCGGTGCTGTGCAGGGTCATCGAGGGTCTCCTCCTGGGGTGAACTGGTAACGTACAACGTACGATACACCGTAACGTACTCTGTACGTCATGTCACCCCCCCGTGCGGCCCGCAACACCCTGGACCGGGAGCGGGTGCTGAGGGCAGCCCTCGAGCTCAGCGACCGCAGCGGTCTCGACGCCCTCACGATCCGGGGCCTGGCCGCGGACCTCGGTGTGCGTCCGATGGCCCTCTACCACTACGTCGCGTCGAAGGACGAGCTCCTGGACGCGCTGGTCGACCTCGTCTTCACCGAGGTCTACGCGCCCCGCGACGGGGACTGGCGGCCGCAGCTGTTCCGGCGATCCACCTCCCTGCGCGAGGCGCTCGCGCGACACCCGTGGGCGCTGCCCGTCGTGGAGACGCGCGCCCACCCGGGGCCGGCGACGCTGGCCAACCACGAAGCGGTGCTCGACGTCCTGCGCCGGTCGGGCTTCTCGCTCCGGGCGACCGCTCACGCCTACGCGGTCCTGGACGCGTTCGTGTACGGGTTCGCCCTGCAGGAGGCGATGCTCCGGACGGCCGGGCTGCCCGACGACTCGCGGGGCGTCATGGCGGGCATGGACCTCGCGCGCTTCCCACGCGTCCACGAGCTGGCGACGCTGTACGCGGACGCACCGACCTACCCCTTCGGGGCGTCCTTCGACGTCGGCCTGGACCTCGTCCTCGACGGGCTCGAGCGTTTCACCGACCTGTTCCCGGAACCCGGTCCCCTCCGACGACGCGGGTAGGTGCACGGCCAGGCGTCCACGGTTGGTCCGCGCCGCCGGCCTGCCCGCTTCTGCGTCCCGCGACGAAAGTCGGGGACGGACCGACCGTCGACGAGACCGACGACGGACGCGCGATCGCGCTCGGCCCCGGCAGGCTCGCACGCATGAGCACCTCCCACGCCCGGCACGGGCTCGATGGCGGCCAGCAGCATCGGACGCGCTGGTGGTGATCGCCCTCTCCCTCGCAGTCCTCTGTCTCGGTGCCGCTGCGTGGACTGCGTTGCGCCGTCACCGGATCGGGATGGTCGTCGGGATCTCCCTGGTCTCGGTCGGCCTCCTGGTGGTGCTGGTCCTCGAACCACGGTGGATGATCGTGCCGCTCGGCATGTCGGTCGCCCTGGCGGCAGCGACCCTGGCACTGCGTGTCGCGAGGCGTCCTGCACGTCGGTCCCGAGCGCGCGCCGAGGCCGTCACGGCGTGGCTCACGTCGGCTGCTGCCGCAGGCGCGGCCGTCGTCGCCGGGGGAGCGGCGTGGGCGCTCCCGACGCTCGAGCTCCCTGTTCCGAGCGGGAGTCGTGCGGTGGGCACGTCCGTCCTGCAGTGGGACGCGGGAGCACCCGAGCGGTTCACCGACGACCCGGACGACACCCGGGTGCTCGTGGCGCAGCTGTGGTACCCGACGGAGGCGATCGGCCCCGGCCGGGCCTACCTGGAGGGCTCGACGGTCTCGGACGCGATAGCCGCGCAGGTCGGACTTCCCGGTTTCCTCCTCGACGGGGTGGTCCAGGGGCGCACCAACGCGGTCGAGGACGCACCGAGAGCCGACGGGGCCTTCCCCGTGGTGCTGTTCTCCCCCGGGCTGGGTGGCGTCCGCACGCAGAACTCGGCCTGGGCGGAGGACCTCGCGAGCCACGGCTACGTCGTCGCGTCGGTCGACCATCCCTACGACTCTGCTGCTGTCGTCCTCACCGACGGCACGGTCATCTCCTCGACCCTCGAGGCGACGGGAGACGACGAGGCTGACCAACGCGTGGCTGACGACCTGGCGGGTATCCGAGCCGATGACCTGATCTCGACCCTCGACCGTCTCGAAACGCACCTGGACGTGGACGGGGTGGTGACCGCCGGGCACTCGCTCGGCGGAGCGGCGGCGATCCTGGCCGCAGTCAGGGACGAACGGGTGGACGCTGTCGTCAACCTGGACGGGTTGCCACGCGGAGGGCGGCCCACGGTCCCGGTTCTCGCCGTCGTCGCGGGGGAAGGCACCGGCAGCGCGGTGAGCGACGCGCGGTACGACGCAGCGCTCACGCGGGCCCTGGCCTCGTGCGGGACTCGAGTGGTGGTGCAGGGCGCGCAGCATCTCAGCTTCACGGACGCGGCCCTGTTCCTCCCTCCTCTGCCCTCCCTCATCGGGAGCGGAGGGCGGACCGCGGGCCTCGACGTCGCGACCCGGCAGACGCGAGCGTTCCTGGACACCGCCCTCGACGGGGGCCGAGAACGGTGCGCCAGGTGACGCGGTCGCCGGTGTCACGCTCGACGAGCCCGGCCTGACGACTCAGGCAGCGGGGGCGAGGGCGGGCGCGAGGACGTCGGCGGCCCACCGCCGGGCGGTGGTGGGTTCCACGCCCAGGCGCTGCCAGACGTCGCCCACGTCCGGGGCGAGGGAGGGGTCGGCGGTGCGGGGCATCGCCCCGTAGGCACCCTCGACCGCTGCGGCGGCCTGCGGACCGAGGAAGGGGCGGATCATGTCGCCGTACTCCGCCGCGGACACCTCGCGGAACTCGAGCGGGCGGCCGAGGCCAGCACCCAGCTCGACGGCGAGCTCGGCGAAGGTCAGTCGCTGCGGCCCCGCCAGTCGAAGCAGCTCTGCGTCGTGGTCGCCTGCCAGCGCGGCGACAGCGGCGGCCGTGACGTCGCGTGCGGTGATCCAGGAGATGACGTCGTCGGCCGGGCGCGGGTACGGCAGGACGCCGGACGCGAGAGGACCCACGGCCCAGGGGGCCAGGTGGTTCTCCAGATAGGCCGTGGGCGACAGCACCGCTGCGCCGGTGGCGGTCAAGGCCTCGGCCCGGTCGCGGCCGCCCATGACGTCCGGCGCGTCACCGGCGGGCACCGGGGTGCCCAGGTTCACCGCCACGGCCAGGCCCTCGGCGCGCAGGGCCGCCACCCCTGCGACGACCATCGCCGAGCCCTGCTGGCTACCCAGCCCCAGCGGCACGTGCAGGACCGCCGCACGGGCCCCGGTGCTTCGCGCCGCCGCCCGCAGGCTGGCCGGATCGGTGAGGTCAGCCGCGACGGCGGCCAGACCATCGGCGTCCCACGCGTGGACGCGGGCGGCGTCGCTGCTGACCCGGACCGGGTGGGCGCCCCGGTTCTCCAGCGCGTGCACCAGTCCGGAGCCCTGCGCGCCGGTCGTGCCGAGAGCGAGGACCCGGATGTCGTCCAGCTTCATCGTCTGTCTCCTGGGGGTTCGATTGGTTACTATCGGGAACCAGGCAACGATGAATGACTCAGCCCGAGAACGGAAGGAGGCAGTTTTGTGGTCCCAGGGAACACGGGGGTGACCGCGCAGGTGGAGGGGGACACCCCGGCGACCTGCCCGGTCCGCGACGTCATCGACCGGATCGGTGACAAGTGGTCGGTGCTGCTCGTCGTCCAGCTCCGCGACGGGCCACGCCGGTTCTCGGACCTGCTGCGCTCGACCGACGGCATCTCGCGGCGGATGCTCACGCGCACGCTCCGCCTGCTCGAGCGCGACGGGCTGTTGTCGCGGACGGTCCACCCCACCAGCCCGCCGCAGGTGGAGTACGACCTCACCTCGCTCGGACACGCACTGGCCGGGCCCCTGGACGCGCTCTCGGCCTGGGCGGTGCAGAACCGCGACCAGGTGCAGACAGCCCGAGAGGCCTTCGACGCCAAGGCCGCTGCCGCCGAACGGGCTCATCCCGGATAGCGACCGGCGCCTGACCTCCGTCTCGTGCTGCTGGGGGTACCCGCCGGGCTACGGGCTCCCCAGCTCCGGCCGCCAGGGGCAGGGTCATCCTGCCGTGCGCCGGGGCCAGCGGCGGGTCGGCGACAGTGGTCACCCGTCGGTGGTGCCACACCGGTCGAGGAGGCCGGTCCTGTCGTGCGCGATCAGCCGGAACGTCCGCTCCCGCAACGCGTCCGGGTGCTCCCTCGGCGCGCAGCACGGCCCGTCAGGCACCGCTGATCGCTGTGTCGATACTGGTGAGGTGGTCCGGGTCCTCCTTGCGCCACTCGATGAGGAACAAGGTCGCGTCGTCGCTGGTGGTGCCGCCTCGTTCGGCCATGAGTGCGTGTGACAGTCGCGCGACGGTGGTCGGCACGGAGCAGCCTTCTGCTTCGGCGCGCTCCAGCTGCTCGATCAGGCGGGACGTGCCGAACAGCTCCCCGCCCGGCAGGTGCTCCTCGATGATGCCGTCGGTGAAGAACAGCACCCGGTCGCCGGGCTTCAGTGCCTCCTCGCTCACCTCCGCGGTGGCTCCACCGATCCCTACGGGGAGAGTGGTCGGGCTCCGTAGCGTGCGGATCATCGTGCCGTCGCGCAGCAGCAGCGGCCGGGGATGGCCCGCGTTGACCCACTGGAGCCGGCCCGTCCGGACGTCGAGACGGACGATCTGCGCGGTGACGAACCGCTCCTCGTCGAACTGGCTGGCGATCGCGGCGTCCATGGCTGAGTAGATGTCGGG
The DNA here is from genome assembly GCA_038213835.1 of Actinomycetales bacterium. Lineage (GTDB taxonomy): Bacteria > Actinomycetota > Actinomycetes > Actinomycetales > CAWJMD01 > JBBQSN01. The sequence continues at coordinate 24,176 of JBBQSN010000010.1, read as the reverse complement.
CAGGTCCTTCTCGGCGCGGCGGGCGTGGGGGTAGGCCGCCACCGCGACGGTGGCCATCGTCGCGGCGTCCAGGCCGTGGCCCATCGCGTCGATGATCGCCAGGTGCAGCTGGTCGTCGTTCAGGGCGTAGTCGAAGCTGTCGCCGGCGACGCTGTAGGCCGGTTCCAGGATCCCGGCGACCGACACCTGCGGTGTCGTCATGCTCAGCGGTGGGAGCAGCGACCACTGCATCTCGGCGGGCAGGCTCATCGGCTGCTGCCGACGGGTCTGGAAGAACCGGTCGGTGTAGGTGCCCTTGGTGACCAGGATGTCGGCGAGCAGGCCGGCGAAGCGCCGGGCCAGCCGCCGGTCGTCCTGGTCCGGGGCGGCCGAGGTGAACGCGAGCACCCCGACCCGGGCGGTGCCGTCCAGCAGCGGCAGGAACAACCGCACGCCGCCGGGTACCGACCGCTCGACGGCCGCGTCACTCAAGAACGCTTCCCCGGCGGCGGAGTCCTGGATCGGCTCCGGGGCCCCCACCTGCAGCCCCTTGCCGGGTAGCGGGACCAGAGCCGTCTGGTCGTAGTCCTGCAGCATGACGCTCACGTCGCTGCCACCTATCGCGGCGATGACCTCGGCGACGAGCGGGGCGATGAGCTGCGGCGGCATCTGGTGGGCCCGGTCGATCATCGTCCCCAGGAGCCGCTCGCCGAAGCCCTCCGACCGGTCCGCGGTGGCTGAGGCGTCCCTGGCGTCCTGTGACATGGCCAGCATTCTCTCCTCTTCCCGGACCCGCGGGGCAACCGGTGCAGAGCGCGTCGTCCCGGAGAGGGCGCGTCTCGCCCATGAGGGCCTGTCCGAGGACCCATCGCCGCTCCCCAACGGTGACGAGCCCGGTCGGATCGGCGGGGTGATCGCGAACAAGGTGTTCCCCACCGCGAACAACGTCCCGGTGGCCGGGTGGATCACCAGCAGCGCTCGCGTTCGCGCTCTGGGAGAGCGCGTGTCGATCTCGAGGTAGCGCTGCTGCATGGCTACTGCGGCCTCTGGTCCCGCGGTCTCGCAGCTCCACCCGTGTGCGCGGTGCTCGACCGCCGGGTTCGCCCGGTCGACGTCGTCAGGGGGCCTGTCCGTGACTGCGTGCACGTCGGGCCTATCTGCGGAACAGGGCTGTGCCGCGGGAGACACTGTCTTCTGTGCCGGCTCCGCTGCTCGTGCTGGACACCCTGGTCGGCCTGAGTTCCGTCGTGGTCGGGTTGGCGACGTGACGGGCCCCGGGGGCGATGCGGGCGTGGTGGGTGGCCGCGGGGGTCGCCGGGTGGCTGGGCGGGGTGCTCGAGCTGCGGGTGCTGCACCAGGGCGTGCCGCGCTCAGGTGGGCGATCCGGCCGGTCACCGGTCGCGCCGCCTTCCGCGTCGACGAGTCGTCATCCGGTGTGGGAGGCGCCCCGGCCGGACGGGCAATAGCGTCGTACTCGTGCCGGTGACCGAGGTCGACGTGGTGCTCGCGTGTCTGGACGAGGCCGAGGCGCTGCCGTGGGTCCTCGAGCGGATGCCGCAGGGGTACCGGGCCATCGTGGCCGACAACGGGTCCCGAGACGGGTCCGCGGGCGTGGCGCGCGCCCTGGGCGCGACCGTGGTGCGGGCCCACCCGCGCGGGTTCGGGGCCGCCTGCGCCGCGGGTCTGGCCGCCGCGACCGCACCCATCGTCGCCTTCATGGACGCCGACGCCTCGCTCGACCCGGCCCAGCTCCCACGAGTGGTGGATCCGGTCCTGGCCGGGGCGGCCGACCTGGTCCTCGGCACCCGGGTGCCGGGTTCGCGCAGCGCCTGGCCCTGGCACCTGCGTCTGGCCAACCGCGAGCTGTGCCGTCGGCTCCACCGGCGCACGGGGGTGCGGCTGCACGACCTGGGCCCGATGCGGGCCGCCCGGCGCGAGGGCCTGGTCGCACTCGACCTGCACGACCGCCGGTCGGGCTACCCACTGGAGATGGTGGTCCGCGCCAGCGACAGCGGTTGGCGCCTGCGTGAGGTCGAGGTCGACTACCACGAGCGGGCCGGACGCTCGAAGGTGACGGGGACGCCGCTCGGCGTGGTCCGTGCCGTCCGCGACATGAGCAGGGTGCTGGCGTCGTGAGCGAACCGTCGGGGCCCAGCCTGTACAAGAAGAGGACGAGCCGTGAGTGGTGACGCGGTCAACGTGCCGGACCCCACCGGCACCCTGCTGGTGATCGCCAAGGAGCCGCGGCCCGGTCGGGTCAAGACCCGTCTGCAGCCCCGCTTCTCCCCCGGGGAGGCGAGCGACCTGGCGGCCGCTGCGCTCCAGGACACGCTCGCGGCGGTGTCAGGAGCGCAGGCCCGGCACCGGGTCCTCGTCCTCGAGGGGAGCGTGGGCCCCTGGCTCCCAGCGGGTTTCGTCGTGATCCCACAGCGGGGTGACGGCCTCGATGAGCGTCTGGCGGCGGCGTTCGAGGACTGCGCCTCACTGCTCGGGGACCCCGGTCCGATGCTGCTGGTCGGCATGGACACCCCGCAGCTGACCCCCGGCCTGCTGGACGTCGACTGGGCCGGCGCGGACGCGCTCCTCGGCCCCACCGAGGACGGGGGCTACTGGTGCATCGGCTTGCGCCGGCCGCGCGCCGACGCCCTCGTGGGTGTTCGCATGTCGACCGACCGGACGGGGGCGGACCAGCTCGACCGGCTCCGCGGCCTGGGGCTGAGGGTCGGGGTGCTGCCCGGTCTCGTCGACGTCGACACCCCGCAGGACGCCGAGGAGGTCGCGGCGGCGGCGCCCGGGACGTTCTTCGCCCGCGAGCACCGGCGGCTGACGGTGGCGAGGACGTCCACCCGATGACTCTGTTCGAGGAAGCCCAGCACCCCTCTGCCGTGGGCCGCATCGGCTCGCGGTCACTGGAGGGCTGTTGACGGAGAAGGGCGTCAGCGTGGTGGAGGAGTGGCGGGTGGGAGGTCGGGTGTTCCTGGCCTCCCCTGCGCAGGCCGCGCCGGATGGCGGGGAGCTGCACCGCGACGTGCAGGACGATCGATCCGACGGCAACCCATGCCACCGCCCGATGCACCCCGGTGGAAGCCGAACCCCAGGGATACCACTGGAAGTCGTTCATCACGCCGGTGCTGACCTGGAACAGCGCCGCGGCGACCAGCACCGCGACTCACCCCCTCACCGTGGTACGCGAGTACCCGGAGCAGGCGACGCGACCGCTGACGAAATGGTGACGGCCGCACCGCGTCCGGCCCACGGGGGGTGTCACGACGGCCGGCGGACGGCAGGGTGAGGACGTGACCCCGCCCCCGTGGCCCCTTTTGCGGCTCGCCCTCGCCGCCTTCGTCGCGTCCGGGGGCGCGTGCCTCGTGCTGGTGGTAGCGGGCCGGCCGGGCCCGGACCCGTCGGGGTGGGTCCGGTGGTGGCTGCTGGCCTGGGCGGTGTTCGCCGTCGCCTGCGTGCTCGCGCTGGCCGGTCGCAGCGCCGGCCGGCGGTCGGTCGTGGTGGTTCTCGTCCTCGGCACCCTGCTGTGCCAGCTGCCGGGACTGACCCGGGCGCCGCAGACGTCCACCGACGCTTACCGGTACGTCTGGGACGGCCGGGTCCAGCTCTCGGGCACGTCCCCCTACCGCTACGCGCCCGGCGACGACGCCCTCGCCGACCTCCGCGACCCCGTGCTGTTCCCCGGTCTCGGCCCGGACGACCGCAGCGGGCTGGGGACCGTCTCGCCGCGGGGTCAGGACCACGACGAGGTCCGCTCGGCCGCCACCAACGACGAGCGCACCCTCATCAACCGTCCGCGCGTGCCCACGATCTACCCGCCGGTGGCGCAGGCGTGGTTCGCGGCCGTGGCGCTCGTGACGCCCTGGGGGGCAGCGACCCTCGGTCTGCAGGTCGCCACCGGGCTGCTGGCGGCGGGCGTCACGTGGCTGCTCTCACTGCTCCTCGCGCGCCGTCGCCTGGACCCCCGGTGGGCGGCGCTGTGGGGGTGGTCGCCCCTGGTGGCGCTGGAGGCGGGCAACAACGCCCACGTCGACGTCGTCACGGCGGCCCTCGTCGTCGGGGCGTGCGGGGTGCTCGCGCTGGACCAGAGCGTGCGCGGCCGGCTGCTCGGCGGGGTCCTGCTGGGGCTCGCGGTGTCGACCAAGATGGTGCCGCTGCTGCTGCTGCCCGCCCTCACGGTGCTGCGTCGTGCGGCGCCCGGCGGCGCGCTGCGCCAGCTCGTCGTGCCCGTCACGACGGTGCTGTCCGCGGCCGCCACGTACCTGCCGCACGTGCTGGTCGCCGGTTCGCTGGTCCTCGGCTACCTGCCCGCCTACCTCAGCGAGGAGGGCTTCGACGACGGCCGGTCGCGGTTCGGGGTGATCGCCCTGCTGCTGCCGCCACTGCCCGTGGCCGGCCGCTGGCCGGTGGCCCTGGTGGTGGCGCTGGTGGCCGTGCTGCTCGCCCTGCGCACGGCCGACACGCGTCGGCCCTGGGACCCGGCCTGCTGGTTGCTCGGCACCGCCCTGCTCGTAGCCACCCCTGCGTACCCCTGGTACGCCCTGCCGCTCGTCGGCCTGCTCGTGCTGGCGCGGCGACCGGAGTGGCTGGCGGTCCCGGTCGCGGCCGGCTGCGCCTACGTGCTGCCGGGTGTCACGCCCGACCGGCAGGCGTGGACGGTGGCGGCGGTCGTCGTGCTGGTGGCGTGGGCCGGTCGCCGCATGCTGGCGACCCGGGTCGAGCCGGGCCGGGACGACGGATCGTCAGCCCCCGCCTGACGACCGTCCCGGATGGGTCCCGACCAGGTCGGCCAGACCGGCGGCGAGGTCCGTCCGGGCGCTCCAGCCCAGCTCGTCCTGGATCCGCTGCGACGACGCCGTCACGTGCCGCACGTCGCCGAGGCGGTACTCCCCGGTGGTCACCGGCTCCGGGCCGCCCATCGTCGCCGAGAGGGCTGCGGCCACCTCCCCGATCGTGGTGACCCGGCCCGACCCCACGTTGTAGGTCCGCAGCGCCGAGGGCCTCGGCGCGGCGTCGGACAGCGCCGCCACCACGGCGCGGGCGACGTCGTCGACGTGCACGAAGTCCCGGCGCTGCCCGCCGTCCTCGAAGACGCGGGGGGCGTCGCCGGACTCGATCGCGGAGCGGAACAGGGCAGCGACCCCCGCGTAGGGCGTGTTCCGCGGCATCCCGCGGCCGTAGACGTTGTGGAAGCGCAGGGCGAGCGCGTGGCCGCCGCCCTCGCGGGCCCAGGCCGCGGCGAGGTGCTCCCCGTGCACCTTCGTCGCGGCGTAGACGTTGCGGGGGTCGAGCGGGGCGTCCTCGTGCACCAGGGCGGGGGTGAGGGGGCGGGCGCACAGCGGGCAGCCGGGCTCGAACCGGCCGCCGTCCAGGTCCTCGACGCGGCGGGCGGCCGGCGCGACCCGGCCGTGCCGGTCGCAGTCGTACGCGCCCTCGCCGTAGACGACCATCGACGAGGCGTAGACGAGCCGCCGGGTCCCGGCCCGGCCCATCTGGCGCAGCAGCACCGCGGTGCCGAGGTCGTTGCTCGCGACGTAGTCGTCGACGTCGTCGAGGCCCACCCCCAGCCCCACCTTCGCAGCGAGGTGGGCGACGGCGTCGACCCCCTGCAGGGCGGCCGACACCGCCTCGCGGTCGCGCACGTCAGCGGCGACCAGCCCGCCGAGCGCGCCCGGACCGGTCGAGCCCGCCGACCCCTCCGGGTGGACGTCGGGCCGCAACGAGTCCAGCACGACCGCGTCGTGACCGCCGGCGACCAGCTGATGCACGACCTGCGAGCCGATGAACCCGGCTCCGCCGGTGACGAGTACGCGCACGGGACCACTGTGCCAGCCGGAGCCTGCGGGGGCGTGACCGCGCGGGTTACCGTGAGGCGTGTCCGTGGTGGCGAGGCAGACCAGTGGGCGGTGGGCCGTCGTCGCGCTCGGCGTCGCGCTCCTTCTCGCCGTCCCCACAACGGTCCCGGTGGTGCGGGCGGCGGTGGCCGGTGTCGACGCGGACCCGCCGGCGTCGTCGGCCCTCGAGCTCGTGGGCCTGGCCCTCGGGTCGTCGGCGGTGGCGCACTCAGCGACGGCCGAGACCCGAGGCACCCTGGGTCTGCCCGACCTCCCGGCGCTCGGCGGGGTCGCGGGACTGCTGGGCGGGACCACGCGGACCCGGGTCTGGTGGTCCTCGGCGGAGGCCTGGCGGGTCGACACCACGACGACCACGGGCGAGCGGGGCGACTACGGCGTCGGCGCCGACGTCGTCTCGTGGGACTACGAGGGGGAGTCGCTGACCCTCTCTCGGGGGGTGAACGGCCTCCCCGGCGGGGATCGCGTGCGGCTGCCGCGAGCCGAGGACCTGCTCCCGCCGCAGGCCGCCCGCCGGGTCCTGGCCTCGGTCGGTCCCGACGACCGGCTCGAGGTGCTGGGCCGTCGACTCGTCGCGGGTCGGGTCACGACCGGCGTCCGGGCCGTCCCGGGTGACGACCGCAGCACCCTCGGTCGGGTGGACGTCTGGCTCGACGACGCCACCGGCCTGCCGCTCGAGCTCCGGGTGGTCGGCGCCGACGGGCTCGACGCCCTGGTGTCGACCTACCTGGACGTGCGCCTCGGCACCCCGCCCGCCGCGGTGCTGGAGCCGCCGGCGGCACCGGGCGCGCGGCGGGAGGTCGGTCGGCCCGATGTGGTCTCGCTCGCCGACCTCGAGTCCCCGTGGGTGCTGCCGGACCAGCTCGCAGGGCTCTCGTCCTCGCCCACCGCCGCGGGCGGGACCGCCGCGTACGGGGACGGGCTGGCACGGTTCGCTGTCGTGCCGATCACCTCCCGCCTGGCCGGGGACGTGCTCAGCGCGGCCCGTCGCAACGGGGCGCTGCCGTTGGACCTGCCGCGGGGGGAGACCGCGCTGGTCGGGACGCCGCTGCTCAACCTGGTGGTCGCGCGCGGCGACGACCGTCAGCACGCCTACGTCGTCGCCGGGCTCGTCGACCCCGCGACCCTCGAGGACGCCGCGCGCACCCTGCTCGCCGAACCACCGCCCCCGCGGTCCGGCGCGGGCCGAGGCGGACCGTGACGGCGCCGGTCATCAGCACCCGCGGGCTCACCAAGCGCTACGGGCGGGTGCTGGCCGTCGACGGCGTCGACCTCGACGTGCACGAGGGCGACCGGTACGGCTTCCTCGGCCCGAACGGGTCCGGGAAGACCACCACCGTGCGGATGCTGCTCGGGCTGGTGTTCCCGACCCGGGGCGAGATCGAGGTGCTCGGCCACCGGGTGCCGCGGCACGTCGGGCGCGCCCTGCCCGACATCGGTGCGCTCGTGGAGGGACCGGCGGCCTACCCGCACCTCTCGGGGCGCGCCAACCTCTCGCTGCTCGACGCCTCCGGGCCCGGAGGGGGGTGGCGCACCCGCCGGCGGCGCGTGGGCGAGGTGCTCGAGGAGGTCGGCCTCTCCGGCGCCGGACGCCGGCCGGTCCGGACGTACTCGCTCGGCATGAAGCAGCGGCTCGGCCTCGCGGCCGCCCTGGTCCGCCGGCCGAGGCTGCTGGTCCTGGACGAGCCGACCAACGGCCTCGACCCCCGCGGGATCGTGCACGTGCGCGAGCTGCTGGTGCGGCTGAACGAGCAGGGCACCACGGTGTTCCTGTCGAGCCACCTGCTCGCCGAGATCGAGCAGCTCTGCACGCGGGTGGGGGTGCTCGACCGCGGACACCTGGTCACCCAGACCTCGCTCGACTCGCTGCGCGCGCCGACCGGACGGGCCGTCGTCGACGTCGCCGATGCCGACGCGGCCCTGGCCCTGCTCGACGGGCGAGTGGTCCAGCGCGAGGGCAGCCGGCTGGTGGTCACCGGTCTCCCGGTCGAGGAGCTCACCCGCCGCCTCGTGCGAGCAGGGATCGGTGTGCGGGAGGTCGGACCCGAGCGGCGCACGCTCGAGCAGGCCGTGCTGGAGCTCACCCATGCGGGGTCCGACCAGGTGGACGCGCCGTGATCGTCGTCGAGGTGCGCAAGCTGTTCGGTCGGCCCCGCACCTGGGTGACCATCCTGCTGCTGTGCGCCCTGCCGACGCTGGTCGCGGTGCTCCTCGCGGTGACGGAGATCGGGCCCCGCCCCGGTGAGGGCCCGACGTTCCTGGCGGCCGTGCTCGGCAACGGCGCGCTGTACCCGGCGGCGGCGCTCGGGATCGTGCTGCCCGTCTTCCTGCCCGTGGCGGTGTCCGTCGTCGCGGGCGAGGCCGTCGCCGGGGAGGCCGGCGCGGGGACGCTGCGGTACCTGCTCGTGCGACCCGTCGGGAGGACCCGGCTGCTCGTCGCCAAGCTGGTGTCGGTCTGCGTGTTCGTGCTCGTCGCCGTGGCCGCCGTCGCGGTCACCGCCTACGTCGTCGGGACCTCCCTTCTCGGGACGACGCCGATCACCTCGACCGCGACCGTCTCGGGGACGCCTCTGACGGCGCAGGAGCTGGCCGTCCGCACGGTGCTCATGGTCCTGTACATCGGCTGGTCGATGCTGGGCGTCGCCTCGCTGTCGCTCTTCCTGTCCACGCTCACCGACTCCCCCCTGGCGGCGGCCCTCGGCGGCCTCGCGCTGCTCGTGAGCAGCAGCGTGCTGGTCGCGCTCGACGCCGCTGACGTCGTGCGCGACTACCTGCCGACCCGGTACTGGCTCGCCTGGGTCGACCTGTTCCGCGACCCGATCCTGTGGCGCGACGTCGAGCGGGGTGTCCTGGTCCAAGGGGTCTACGTGGTGGTGCTGCTGGGGATGGCGTGGGCCAGCTTCACCACCAAGGACGTGACGAGCTGACCTCCCTGCTGCCCGGAAGCCCACGGCGGCGCGTGGCGGTCGTCGCCCTCGTACTGGTGGTCGTCACGGTGCTGGTGCTCGCCGCGCTCGCCGTGCGCCGGGCCGGGGGCGCAGCGGTCGGCGACGTCGCGCAGGACCGGCCCGGGACGGTCCTGCTGGTCCCCGGGTACGGCGGGAGCACGACGGCGCTGGAACGGCTGGCTGCGGTGCTGCGGGCGCGGGGACGCGAGGCCGTCGTGGTCCCCTCGCCCGGCGACGGCACGGGCGACCTGCGCGAGCACGCCCGCGTCCTCGACACCGCCGCGCGGGCCGCCGTGGCCGGCGGGGCGCCGTCGGTCGACGTCGTGGGCTACTCGGCCGGCGGGGTGGTCGCCCGGATCTGGGTGGGGGAGCTGCGGGGCGGCGAGATCGCCCGCCGGGTGGTGACGCTCGGTTCCCCTCACCACGGCACCGACACGGCGCGGCTGGCGGCCGCGCTGGCCCCGGGGGCGTGCCCGGTGGCGTGTCGTCAGCTCGTTCCTGAGGGAGAGCTCCTCGCGGACCTGGACGAGACGCCTGACGGACCGCTCTGGACCAGCGTGTGGAGCAACCAGGACGAGGTCGTCACCCCACCCGACTCGGCGGTCCTGAGCGGTGCGGTCGACGTCGAGATCCAGGCGGTGTGCGCCGACGCGAGCGTCGCGCACGGCGGGCTGCCCACCGACCCGCTGGTCGTCGCCGTGCTCGAGCGGGCGATCGGCGTCGCGCCCCTCCTGGAGTCCCCGGGCCCGGCCGACTGTGCGGCGCTGCGTGGCCCCGGGTAGGTCCTGGCCGGTTCGGCGTGCGGCCTGCCGTCCTGGTCAGATGATGGAAAGGACGGCGACCCCACAGCCCGGGCGGCGGGCGTCACCAAATCGTCAGCAGATGGACCGCCTCAGAAGCCTCGGACGACGTACCGTCACGACATGGGCATTCGAGCGTCCGACGCCACCGACACCACGAACCCGGACCTCGGGCTGCCCGCCGCCCGCATACTGGCCGCAGGCCTGGCCGCCTTCCGGATCTACTACGGACTCGTGCTGCTGCTCAACGGCCTGGCCAAGGTGTTCGGGATCCGGAACATCGAGATCGGGCCGTACCGGGTCTTCCTCATCGACCGCCCGTTCGCCCGCGGCATCCTTCAAGCCGAGGTGTTCGACAAGAACGACGGGGCCGGCACCGAGCTGGACTTCCTGCGCGCGCCCGCAAGTTTCATGATCGACAACTGGGACGTAGTCGGGTGGCTCGGCACGGCGGTCGAGGTCGGCGTGGGGCTCATGCTGCTGCTGGGGGTCGCGACCCGGCTCGGCGCCGCTGTCGGCGCCGCCCAGCAGATCGGGCTCGCGCTGGTGTACGCCTCCAGCAACCGGTGGCTGTTCGAGCAGCCCCACGAGTACGTCCCGCTGATCATCCTGGCCCTGGTGCCGAGCGGCCGGCTCCTGGGACTCGATGGACGGCTGCGTGAGCGACTGGGCTGGAAGGGGCCCGGCTGGCGCGGGTGGCCGTTCTGAGCCCGCTCGGCGTCATCGGCGGCTCGGGACTCTACGAGCTGCTGGACGACGTCCGTCAGGAGACCGTCCCCACGCCCTGGGGCGAGGCCAGCGGGCCCGTGACGCTCGGCGAGGTGGCCGGCCGGCCGGTGGCGTTCCTCGCCCGCCACGGCGAGGGTCACCGCTACCCGGCGCACCTGGTCAACTACCGGGCCAACGTGTGGGCGCTGGCCGCAGTCGGGGCTCGGCGCCTGCTCGCGCCCGGTGCGGTCGGTTCGCTGGACGAGACCCTCCTTTCGGGCACTCTCGTCGTGGTCGACCAGGTCGTCGACCGGACCTGGGGTCGCGAGCACACCTACGTGGACTCACCCGGCGCCGCCGCCCACGTCGGCTTCGCCGACCCGTACTGCCCGAGCCTGCGGGTCGACGTGCTCGACGCCGCTCGACGCCAGGACGTGGCCGTGGTCGACGGCGGCACCATGGTCGTCATCAACGGTCCCCGCTTCTCCAGCCGGGCCGAGTCACGCTGGCACAGCGCCCAGGGTTGGTCGGTCGTCGGCATGACCGGCATGCCCGAGGCCTCCCTCGCGCGCGAGCAGGGCCTCTGCTACGCGGCCGTGTCGATGGTCACCGACCTGGACGCGGGCCTGCAGCGGGGCAGCGGCGTCACGCAGGCAGAGGTGCTGCAGGTGTTCGCGGCCAACGTGGCCGCGGTTCGCCGGGTGCTGCTCGACGTCGCCGAGCGGGCCGACGCGGAGCCGTCCGGGTGCCGCTGCGGCTGGGCCCTGGACGGCATCGACCCCCCGTACCCCGTCGCCGGCAACCGCCCGAGAGAGGGCCGACGATGAGCGGAACACGCCTGCAGGTCACGATCTCCACCTGAGCCACGTCCTGGCGAACCAAGAGCCAGGCGCCGCAGCGGCCAGGTGCGGGAACGACTTCAGCCCCCAGCACGCCGTCCACCCGTGGAGGTGAGCAACAACCGTCGGGCGTCGCCGGGCGTCTGCGGAGCCCGAGGCGGACCGGTTGCGCTGAGCGCGGTGCTGCCGTAGGGCGGTTCGGCGCTCAGGCGCAGGGGAACCACTGAGCGGCGGAGACCGCGTCCGCCCGGTAGCTGGTGAACCTGTCGATGGCCTGGGTGATGGCCTCTTGGAGCGGGAAGATGTCGCGGGTCACGAGCTGGTCGGCGTGCTCGGCGCCGACCGGGTGCCAGTACACGCCTGTGGCCGTGATGGTGATCTCCGGGATCAGCGTCTCGACGGTGAGTTCGATGCCCTGGTCGGCCACACCGCGGCGGGCGAGGGCGCGGATGACCCGGTCCTCGCTGGGGATGCCGAGGGTCTCGAGGAAGGCGTGGAAGGGTTCGACCGCGTGGGTCTGCTCGTAGGGAAGGGTTGCGGCGACCTTGACCCGGAAGCCCTCGTCGAGGGCGAGCCGGATCCCGCTCACGGCGCGATCCCACGACCCCGGTCCCCGGTGCGCGTCGTGGATCTCGGCGGTGGGGGAGTCGAGACTGATCTGCAGGGTCAATCGGGTGCGGTCCATCCGTCTCAGGGCCTCCAGGCGGCGACCCTTGAACAGCATCCCGTTGGTCAGGAGCGTGGTGGGCAGCACGTCGGTGCAGGCGGACACCAGGTCGTCGAGATCGGGGAGCAGGAACGGCTCGCCCCCGGTCAGGATCAGTTCGGACACTCCCGCCTCGCCCGCCTCGGCAGCGAGCCGGCGGACGCGGTCGACGCCCAGGGCTGCTCGTGGCGTCTGGGGGGAGGACCGGACGCAGCAGTAGTCGCAAGCGAGATTGCAGTCGAAGTTGGTGTACATCCACAGACGGGTGCCGGGTACCTGGTTCGGTTCGAGCCCCGCGAAGGGGTCGGGGCTGCGTCCTCGGCGGACCGTCGCGAGACCGTCGACCACCGAGACCATCCGGTTGCCGGTGCGTTCGCACCATGCCGCGACGGTGCGGCGCTGGTCCTCGGAGTCCCCGACTGCGAGTGGGACCAGGACGAGGCCGTGCCTCGGTGCCCGGCCCACCAGCTCGACCAGGTCCAACAGGAGAGCTGGATCTGCTGTCGAACCGCCCGGCACGGTGGCGTTCACCATCGCAGCGCGATGTCCTGCTTCTCGACGGCCTCGAACAGCGACTGGTAGCCGTCCAGTTCCGGGGGGACCCAGCGACGGAGTCCCTCCATCTCGAGCACCTCTCGGTGCTGCGGGTTCTCCCAGTCCATCGCGAACAGGGCAGCGACCCACGGGTCCGCGCGGTCGGCACCCAGAGAAGGACGCGCGGTGAAGTTGCAGTGGCTGTAGGTCGGGGACGTCCAGAACGCCTCGAAGGCGCCCGGCATGAGTTCGTCACGGCCGATCGCCTCCCAGGTGTTGATGCCGATGGCAGCGGCGTCGGCGCGTCCTTCGAGGACCGCACGCAGGGCATCGAGCTCACTGCGGCCGGTGTCGCCGTGCTTGCCGACGTCGCTGTTGATGCGCAGCAGGTCGACGGCGTCGGATCCGAGCCCCGCCTCGCTCAGGTAGTGCACCGGCAGGATCGCCGCCTGCGCGGAGTCCTGGGATCCCAGTGCCAGCCGTTTGCCGCGCAGGCTCTCCAGCCCAATCAGGCCCCCTCCCGCGGGCGCGACGAGCACGGTCTGGAAGACGGTGTCGGTGTCTCTCATCGCCAGGGCTCGGCACTGTCCGTCGGTCTGCCCGACGGTGCGGACCCACGCGAGGTTGGTGTTCCAGGCGACGTCGATGGTGCCGGCCAGGAGTGCGTCGACCTGGCGCCCATAGTTGGAGAACAGCACGAAGTCCATCGGGGCGTCGGTGTCGGCGAAGTAGTCGCGCATCCCTTCCCAGATGGGGACGACGTTCGGTGTGTAGGCGACAGCGCCCACCATCAGTGGATCGGTCATGTCGTTGCCTTTCTGCTCAGAACAGCTCTTGGCCGGTGATGGCCTTGCCGTAGAAGTCGTAGAGCACATCAGCGGTTGGGGCCATCACGTGACCGGCCCGTGCGTCGCGGAAGTAGCGGTCGACCTGGAGGTGCTCGGAGAAGGCGGCGCCACCGCACACGCGCATCGCCGTGTCGGTGATGCGCAGGGCCGCGTCGTTCGAAGCGGCCTTCACCCCCAGCACGTGCAGGACCGTGTCGTCTGCGGGCTCAGCGATCCGGTTGGCAGTCTGGTCCAGGTAGGCGCGGGTGGTGACGAGGTCGATCGACATCTTGGCGAGCTGCGCGCGGATGGTGGGTAGCGCGGAGAGGCTCTGGTCCAGGTGCTCGAGCTTGGCGGCACTGGTGTGCCTGATGGCCGCGTCGGTGGCGGCTTGGGAGAGTCCGACGGACACGGCGGCGTTGCCGAGGTTGAACCACGGCATCACCGTGCCGAGGAGGATGTCGAACCCGCCTCCGGGTTCCCCGACCAGGTAGGTGGAGGCGTCGGACACCTCGAACGTCATGGGGGAGGACGCGTTGCCACGCAGTCCGAGCCCCTGGAACTGGCCGGTCACGGCGAGACCGGGTGTTCCTGCCGGCAAGGCGAACACGTCGACGCTGCCCTCTGTATCGGCGTTGCCGGTGGTGGTGACGTAGACGTCGGCGTGGCCGGCGGAGGTGACCCAGCTCTTTCGTGCGTCGACGTGGAGGCCGTCACCGTCGCGCTGGGCCCGGGACACCGGTGCCCAGAAATGCGACCGCGAACCCGCCTCGGAGAAGGCCAGGGTTCCTAGTGCGCGACCATCGGCGAGCGAGGGGAGCATGTCGGGCCAGTCTGGCGGGGGCCCCGCGGCAACGGTCATGGCCGCGCTGACGTGCATCAGGTAGATCATCGCCGTCGAGCCGCAGGCGCTCGCCAGGGCGCTCAGGACCTGCACCAGCTCCTGTGGTCCGCCACCGAGCCCACCGACCTCTTCGGGCAGCGTCAGCCCGAGCAACCCGGAAGCGCGGAGCGCGTCCACGGATTCTGAGGGGTACCTCGCCGTCGCGTCGACCTCGCGAGCAGTCCCACGCGCAACGGAAAGGACAGGATCGATGCGACTGCTCAGCTGCATGCTCAGGTCTCCTTGTTGGGTCCGGTGAGAGTCGGCCGTCCGTCGAGAATGGCACGACCTGCTGTCAGATGGGCGCACCGGCAACCGTGGCCAGGCTGAGAAAGAGGGCCGCGGACGGGGCTGAACCACCCAGGTTCTCTGCCGGACTCATGCTAGGGGCTCGACCCCTCTGGGTGGGACACCGACAACGTAGGCCTGACGTTCCGTGGTCAGGAGCCGGAAGGTACGCCGCCTGCGTCAGCTTCTGCGGTGGCACGTACGTGCCTTCGTCCCGGCCCGTGAGCATGCGCCGTCGGCGCAGGGTGAGTGCACGTCACCAGGCTGACCCAGCGGCGTCGTGGCACCGATTCCGGCCGGATCCTGGCCCCGCCAGCGATGGCCGCGCCTCAGAGCAGGTCGGCGAGAAGGGCTGCGGCCCGGGCTGCACCGTCGGTTTCGACGGGCAGGTAGTCGACCTGGCGGCCGAGGTCGGCAGCGATGGTCGCGGCCAGGGCGTCGGGGTCGCAGGCCTGCTCGTAGGGCAGGCAGCGTCCGGCGCGGTAACGCTCCAGGCGGTGACGTACGTGGAAGTTCTGTTCGAAGTGGTGGCGCAGCGGCACGTAGAGGAATGGGCGGCGACTCGCGGCCAGCTCCATGCAGGTGGTCAGGCCGCCCTGTACGACGGCGAGATCCGCGACCGCGAGGTGGCGGTGCAGCTCCGGGACCAGCCCGCGGACAGTCACCCCTCGACGTCGCGGCAGGATCCGGGGGTCGATCCGTGGCCCGGCCACCACGAGGAACCGCAGATCGGGAATGGCGCGGCGGGCGAGTGGCACGGCGTCGAGCACCCGGCGCAGCAGCGGCTCGCCCACCCCCGACCCGCCCACGGTGACGACGCAGAGGGGCGCGTCAGCGGCATACCCGAGCTCGCTGCGGAGGCGGTCTCGGTCTGCGACGCCGGCGGGGTCGAAGCCGGTGACGTAGCCGGCGAAGTCGAAGTTCGCGCGGGTCCACTCGCGGATGTCGGGCAGTCCCGGACCGAAGGACCGCGCCACAACGTCCTCGGGGGATCCGACGAAGATCGAGCGGTCGCGGAGGTGGTGGTAGCGCTCGCGCTGCTCGATCATCTCGGCGTTGTAGTCGGCGGTGAGGGCCTCCTCTGCCTCCCCGCCGTCGGGCATGGGCAGCCAGCCGACGAAGTCGGTCATCCACGCGAAGGCGAAGCGTTTCAGCTCGGGGTTCTCGTGGAGGTGGTGGTCGACGTCCCACGCCTCGTCGGCCACGACAAGGTCGAAGTGCTCGTCGCGGACGACGTCGTCGAAGACCATGAAGTTGTTGACGAGGACCTCGTCCATCCGCCGAATCGCCTGGAACGCATGCAGGTCGTGCTCGCCCGCCTCACCCTCGATGTGAGCGCTCTCGCTGGCCAACCATGCGGATGCCGGGTGGACCTGCTCGCCGGCGGCCTCCAACAGCGAGGTCACGGGGTGCTGGGCGAGCCAGGAGATCTCCAGGTCCGGGTGGAGCTTGCGCAGCTCGTCGGCGACGGCGAGGTCGCGGCGGGCGTGGCCGAGGCCGATGGGGGAGGAGAGGTACAGAGCGCGGCGGCGGCGGCGACCTGCGCGCTGCCACGTGGACCGGGTCGCGCGCGGTGGGGTGACCCGCTCGACGAAGTCACGGATGAGGTGATTGATCTTGACCGGGTGGCGAGCCATCGGGCCGTGGCCGCCACCCTGGAGCAGCACGAGCGACCCGTGGGTCAACGCGGCCAGCCGCTCGGCCACAGCCGGTGGCGATATGTGGTCGTCGGTGCCGTGCACCAGCAGGACCGGGCAGCCGACCCGGGGGCAGAGCGACTCGATCGGGGTCGTGACGATCCCGTCGTAACCGTGCATGCCAGCGCTCGCGTCGGCAAGGATCTGCGGCGAGGTGTCTCGGGCCCAACCGACGGCATCCTCGATCTGCTTGGTGGAGTGTGGCTCTGAGAACATCTCGGCGAAGAAGAAGCGGATGAAGTCGTCGTAGCCGCCCTCCAGCCAGAACTGCCGGTTGTACGTCGACCAGCCCTCGTTGGTGGTGACTGGCCCGTCCCAGTCGACGACGTCGCGGCCCTCCCGGTGGACGTCGACGTTGCCCGAGGACGCGACCCCGATGATGGCCACGACCCGCGTGGGGTGTGTGGCCGCGAGGTGGATGCACCAGGTCATCCCCCACGAGAGCCCGACGACCACGGCGCGCTCGGTATCGGTGGCGTCGAGGACGGCCAGGGCGTCGGCGGCATACTCCTCGTCGCGGTATGCCGCCGCGCCAGCTGGCCGGTCCGACCTGCCGTTCCCCCGTCCGTCGAACGTGACGACGCGGAAATATCGCGCCAGGTAACCGATCTGAGCCTTCCAGATGCGGGAGTGGACCACCGTCCAGGTCGGCATGAGCAGCACGGTGGTGCTGCCCGCGCCGTGGACGGCGTAGCGGATCCTGACGCCGTCCCGGGTGACGGAGCCGGTCTCGGTGGGCTCGAGGACCGAGGTCGAGGACGTCATCGGACCAGACTCCTCCCGCGGTGCCGGCTCAGGGCCGGATCTCGAGGACCCTGTTGAACGGGGTCTGCGCGACTGAGGCACATCGGGTGAAGCCGGCCGTCGTCACGACGTCCCGGATGCGTGCCGGCCCCGCCTGGGTGCCCAGCGCCAGACCGACGTCCTGCGCGAGCGAGGACGGGGTGCACAGCAGGGTGGAGAAGCCGTAGTAGGCCCGTCCGACCGGGTTGAGGTTGTCGCTGACGGTGTCGCCGGCCATCGGTTCGACAACCATCCACGTGCCGTCGGGGGCCATGGCGTCGCGGACGTGGCGCGCCGCGCCGACCGGGTCGCCCATGTCGTGCAGGGCGTCGAAGGTGGTGACGAGGTCGAAGCCGGATCCGGTGAATTCGGTCGCCGACCCTACCTCGAAGCGCACCCGGTCATCCACGCCGGCGTCCAGAGCCCGCTCACGGGCGATCTTGATGGAGGGCTCGTGGTAGTCGAATCCGACGAAGGTGGAGTTGGGGAAGGCCCGCGCCATGATCACGGTGGAGGCCCCGTGTCCGCATCCCACGTCGGCGACGGCGACGCCGCCCTCGAGCTTGTCGACCACGCCGTCCAGCGCCGGCAGCCACTCGCCGACGAGGTGCGCGTTGTACATGGTGCGGAAGAACCGCTCGCAGCCGTCGTGCACGTCGGCGTGGTGCTCGTGCCAGCCGAGCCCGGCATGGCTGCGGGCAGCCTCGAGCACGCCGTCGATGTCGTGGACCGTGCCGAGGGCGATCTGGAAGAAGCCGGGCAGGTAGGCCGGGCTGCTCGGGTCGGTCAGCGCGGCCGCCTGCTCGGGCGGCAGGGTGTACCGGCCGGTGGAGGCGTCGTACTCGACATAACCACCTGCGGCCTGGGCGTTGAGCCACTCGCGAGCGTACGGCTCGCCCGTCCCGGTGGCCTCTGCCAGCCGCGCCGGGGTCACCGGACCGGCCTCCATGGTCGTGTAGTAGCCGAGCTTGTCCCCCATCACGACCAAGGCGGTGTTCAGTGTGGCGCCGACCTCGTCGACGGCCTTGACGACGAATGCCATGAGCTTGTCGACGTCGAGGGTGGGTGCCTGCTGCAGATCGGTCATGGCGACGGTTCCTCTCGGTTCTGATGTCGGGCTGTTGCGGGCCCGTGTCGTCAACGTAGGTCCAGCGGCGGGGTATCGAATCAGGTGCCCCACCTAGTTCTTGGTCACCGGTCCGCCAGGGTGCGGCGCTCTAGACTCGGCGGATGCTGGTCGGGCGTGAGACCGAACGGCGGACGATCGAACGCCTCCTGGCGGGCGCCCGCCTCGGCGACAGCGGCGTGCTCGTCATCACCGGGGACCCCGGCATCGGCAAGACCGCGCTGATCGACGACGCCTTCGCCACTGTCACCGGGATGCGCGCGGTCTCGGCGCGCGGAGTCGAGGCCGAGCAGGAAGTCGCCTTCAGCGGGCTCCACCAGGTGTGCGCCCCGCTGCTCGGCGTGGCCGAGGAGCTGCCGACCCCTCAGGCCGAAGCGCTCGCCGTGGCGCTTGCTCAGCGAGCAGGACCGACGCCAGCACGGTTCGCGGTCGGTGCCGCCGTACTGGGTCTGCTCGCCCGGGCGGCCGAGGAGGACCCGCTGGCAGTGTTCATCGACGATGCCCACCTGCTCGACCCGTCGTCGGCGCAGGCGCTGGCGTTCGCCTCCCGGAGGCTGGTGACCGACCGGGTCGCGGTCGTGGCCGCCCTGCGCAGCGACGAGGAGTCGCCCCTGCTCGACCTGCCGACCCTGCGTCTCGGGCCGCTGAGCTTGGAAGACACCCGGAGGCTGGTCGTCGCCGCCGGCGACGCGCTGTGGGGCGAGGACCAGCTCGCGCGCTACCTGGAGGCGACCGGCGGGAACCCGCTCGCGATCCTCGAACTGATGGGGGAGGTGAAGCGGCTGGCGGCAGCGCCACCGGCCGCCCCGGTGCCGCTGGCCGGACAGCTCCTGGCCGCGTACTCCGTCCGCGTCCTCGCGCTCCCGGAGCCTGCCCGCGCGGCATTGCTGCTGGCCGCCACGGACTGCCACGACCTGCGGGCGCTCGAGGTGGCTTGCACCTCGTCCGGCTTGACCCTCGCCTCCCTTGCCGAGGCCGAGACCGCCGGTCTGGTGCGGCTGACAGGTCAGGCGATCGAGTTCCGCCACCCGCTCGTGCGCGCCGCCGTCTACGGCGCGGCCGAGCCGGCCGCCCGCCGTGAGGCCCACCGTCTCCTGGGGGCCGCGGTGGGTGAGCTCGACCGTCGTGCCTGGCACCTCGCGGAGGCAGCGCTGGGCCCGGACGACGAGGCAGCCGAGCTGCTCGACAGCGCCGCCGAGGACTCTGCCCGTCGTGGAGCCAATGCCGTTGCGGCAGCGCAGTTCGAACGCTCGGCGGCGTTGAAGGTCGAGCGGGAAGGCGTCGGACGCAGTCTCGTTCGAGCCGGCGAGCAGGCATGGCTGGCCGGAGCGACCACCCGGGCCGTGGCCGATCTGCAGAGGGCTCTGGACCTGGCCTGCACCCCCGTCGAGCGGGTCGCAGCCAGGGGGCGGCTCGGCGCGATCGCGGGTCGGTGCGGATCGTTGGAGCAGGCCCGGGACATGCTGTTCGCCGCCGCGGACGAGGCGGCGGCGCATGACCCGGATGCCGCGATCCTGCTGTTGGCGGACACCATCGACTCGTGCTTCTACCTGTGCGACACGCGGTCCGCGCTGCGGGCCGCGCACCGGATCACCGAGCTCATCGGCCCCGGAGTCTCCGCCACCGCGGCCCGGTGGGGCTCACTGGCCGCCGGAGTCGCCCTGATCCTCGGCGAGGCCGGAGACCGGGGCGCCGACCTCATCCGGACGGCCATGGACCAGCCGCTGGACGCCTCGGAGGAAGCAGACCAGTGGCGCTTCCGGTGGCCGCTGGTCGGTCCACTGTTCCTGCGCGAGACCGGGCCCGCGCGAGCGGCCATGGCGACGGCCGTGCGCACCGTCCGGAACCGGGCTGCGGTGGGCATGCTGCCCTTCCTGCTGACCCTCGTGGCCCGCGACGACGCGGGGGCGGCCAAGTGGGCCGATGCCGAAGTCGGCTACACCGAGGCGATCCAGATCGCACGCGAGACCGGTCAGCTCAACGACCTCGCCCTTGCTCTGGCCGGGTTGGCCTGCCTGGAAGCACGGAGGGGCGAAAGCGAGTCGTCGCGTGCCCACGCCTCGGAGGCCAGACAACTCGCCACACGGAACTCGGCGCACCTGGCTCGGCTCTGGACCCTGCACGCCACCGGGGACCTGGAGGCCGCGGCAGGCGACGCCGCGAAAGCCGCCGAGGCCTACGCGGCGCTGGCCGCGGCGTTGGCCGACCTCGGGGTGAAGGACCCGGACCTCTGGCCGGGCGCCGAACTGGTGGAATGCCATTGCCGGCTCGGTGACGAGGCGCGCGCCGGGCAGGTGGCCCGCGATTTCATGACCGCGGCGAGAGCAAAAGGCCAGCCCTGGGCGTTGGCCCGGGCGTACCGCGCCGCGGCGCTCACCGCTCAGCCGACGGCGGCGGAGGCCGAGTTCGAGCGGGCGCTCACACTGCACGACCAGACGCCTGACCTCTTCGAGGCGGCGCGGACCCGCCTGGCCTACGGTGCGTGGCTGCGCCGGTCGCGGCGTCGCGTCGACGCGCGGCCCGTGCTGCACGCGGCACTGGAGACCTTCGAACGGCTGGGGGCGCAGCCTTGGGCCGACAGCGCCGCAGCCGAGCTGGAGGCGACGGGTCAGACGGTGAGGCGACGCGCGTCCGGTGTGCTGGGCGGCCTCACCCCGCAGGAGCGCCAGATCGCCGTGCTCCTGGCCGCGGGGCAGACCACCCGCGAGGCGGCAGTAGGACTGTTCCTGAGTCCCAAGACCGTGGAGTACCACCTGCGCCACGTGTACCTCAAGCTCGGCATCCACTCACGGGAGGACCTGGCCACGGTGATCCACACCGGCTGAGGTGGCCGACGTCCGCGCGGCCCGTCGTCCGCTCCGCGACCAGCTCGTCCTCGGTGAGGTCGTGCACACCATCACCAGAGCCGGTGACCAAGCGTTCGCCTTGGCGTCAGCCCGCTCGCGTCGAGCCCGTCGGCGTCGAGCCTGGCTGCTCGAGGTCCGCCACCAGGTCGTCCAGCTGGCGTCGGGTGAACGCCTCGCTGTCCTCGAACGCCCAGCGCAGGTGCCCAGAGACCTCCACCGACACGATCCCCAGCATCCGCTGGAACCCCACGACGAACGGGTAGAGCTCGCCCGGCCGCATCGCCAGGCCCATGGAGTCGGCGGCGTGCTGCAGGTCGACCCGCAGCGACGGGTCGAGGTCGTCGTCGACGAGGGTGCGCAGCCGGCCCACCCGCAGCAGGTCGACGAACAGCTCGCCGAACAGCTGCCCGAAACGCCGCCCGCTGACGACGGTGGGTCCACCCTTGGGCGCCTCGTACCCGGTGATGGGGGTGCCGTAGATCAACCCGAACTCGGGTCGGTTCGTCAGCGCCCAGGTGCGGAACGCCCACGTCGCCGCCCACAGCCGGGCGTCGTGGTCCCCCGCGTCACAGCCGTCCACGGCGGCCTGGCAGGCATCGGCCACCTCGTCCTGACAGGCGGCGATCAGCAGGGTCAGCAGGTCGTCACGACCGCTGACGTGCCGGTACAGCGCGGGTGCCGTCACGCCCAGTCGACGGGCGACCTCACGCACCACGACCGCGTCGGCGCCGCCCTCGACCAGCAGGTCCCTGCTGGTCGCCACGACCCGATCGGTCGTCAACGGTTCCCTCGCCACGGTGAGCCCCCTACGGGTACGGGGGGATGACCCCCTTGCTGGTGAACAGCGTTAACTGTAGCGTCTGTTAACACCGTTCACTCTGCATGGAGGTCCTGATGATCGTCGTCTACCTGGTGCTCGCCGTCGTCGGCGGGGCCGGGACGTGGTGGTTCAACGTGCAACCGATGGACCAGCCCTACCTGTCCGGCTGGTTCGCCAACCCCGCCTCGTCGTCCGCGGCCGTCGACGTCATCGTCGTCGCACTGGTGGCCTGCGTGTTCCTCGTCGCCGAGTCGCGCCGTCTCGGCATGAATCGGGCCACCTGGGTCCTGCTCCCGCTGACCTTCGCCATCGCGGTCGCCTTCACGTTCCCGCTGTTCCTGGCGTTGCGTGAGCTGCACCTGCGCCGATCGGACGCGAACGTCGTCGTCACCGCTCCCGTCGGCCAGAAGCGCACCGCCGCAGCCGGTCAGGCGACAGCATGACCGCCCTGGCGCGGTCCGCGTGGACCGTCAGCCCCGGTCTGACCGTGCTGCTCGGCGTCAACCTCGTCATGATCCCCGTCGCGGTCGTGATGGGGCTCCTCGACGACACCGTGGTCAGCGGTGCCCCGGTGTGGAACAAGCCGCTCAAGTTCGGCCTGTCGTTCCTCGCCTTCGCCCCGGCGATGCTGTGGATCTACTCCAGGGTGGAGCGCGGCCGGGTCGTCCGCGCGGCCCTGGAGGTCGCCGGCTGGTCGATGGTGGTCGAGGTCGCGATCATGACCCTGCAGGCCGCGCGGGGCACCGGGTCCCACTTCAACGTCGGCACCCCGCTGGACGCCACGCTGTTCTCGGTGATGGGCGCCGGCATCGGCATCTTCTCCGTCGTCGTCGCGGTCGCCGGGGTGGTCCTCGCCCGGCACCGGCTGGACGGGGCGCTCGGGCTCGCTGTGACGCTCGCGGTCCCGCTCATGCTGCTCGGTGGCCTCAGCGGCTACGCCATGCTCGGGTCGCGACCAGGGCAGGTCGCGACCGTGAGCGGCGGGCACACCGTGGGGGCCGCAGACGGTGGTCCAGGGTTGTTGCTGCTCGGCTGGTCGACCGTGGCCGGAGACGCGCGGGTGCCGCACTTCGTCGGCCTGCACGCCCTGCAGGTGGTCCCGGCCGTGGCGCTGCTGCTGCTGTGGCTGGTGGGTCGCGGGGTCCTGCGCCTGGGCGAGCGGCGGCAGCGCCAGGTCGTAGCGCTCGGCGCGGCGTCCTACCTGGGGCTGATGGTCACGCTGTTCCTGCAGGCGCAGCGCGGCCAGTCCGTCGTCGCCCCGGACGCCACCACGTGGGCGCTCACCGCGTTCCTGGTCGCCGCACCGGCAGCTGCCGCCGTCGTCCTGGCGACCTCGCAGGACAGACCGCCCGACCGACCGGTCCCTGCTGTACTCGGCGAGCTGCATGACGTCGTCGGGCACCACGAACGATCCTGAAGCGAACACGATGGATGATCGCCCAGCTCGCCATGTCGGTCGCCGGCATGCTGCGCCGGCTGATCGCGCGGTCGGCCAGTCCCGGGCTTCGGCAGCCCCTGGATGTCAGCGTGGTCGCGAACGACGCGAGGAAACGACGTGGCGTGGAGTCCTCCTGCCCGACCAGCACCACTGCCGGCTTGGTCCACGACAAAGCCTGTGCCCATGGACGCCGTGAGTCGTCGTCGAACACCTCGTCCTGGTGCACCCGCTCGCGGCCGTGGCGCTCGGCTTCGGTGCTGTGGCCGCCCTCGACGTGGTGACGCTCGCCGCCGGGCAGACTCCGGTGCAGGTGTGGACCGGGGTGACCGTGCTCGTACTGGTCGTGGCCCTGGCCCGGTGGGGCCGCCCGAGGCAGCTGGTGGTCGGCGCGGCGTTCGTCGCGGCGGTGTGGGCGCTCAGCGTGGTGGTAGACCCTTCGGGACCCACGGACGCCGTCGCGGGCCTCGTCGCCCTCGCCCTGGCAGGCGCGCTGGGCGGCTTGGCCCGTATCGCGCAGCGGCCCGTGACGCCGGTACGGCTCGGGTGCGCGCCCAGGAGCGGGAGCTGCTGGCCCGCGAGCTGCACGACACCGTCGCCCACCACGTCAGCGGCATCGCGGTGCAGGCCCAGGCGGGCCAGGCCTTGGCCGCCGGAGGCCGTGACGAACGCGCTGCGTCATGCCCGCGACGCCCGGCTCGTGCGGGTAAGCGTGGGCGATGTGGGCGCTGGCGTCCGGGTGCGGGTCGTCGACGACGGACGACGCGCCCCCCTGGGACCATGGCGTCCTGGCTACGGGCTGGTGGGGATGGCGGAGCGCGTCGCACTGCTCGGCGGGACCCTGGAGGCTGGTCCCGCCGGTGAGCAGGGGTAGATCGTCGAGGCGACGGTCCCGCGGGCCGGGGCCCGCTCGTGAACAGCCGGGTGCTCGTCGCGGATGACCAGGAGATCGTCCGTACCGGCCTGGCGACCATCCTGAACGCCCAGGACGGTAGCGAGGTGAACCGCCCTGGATCTCCCGGAGAGTTGTTTGTTACGCGACGTCCGGGATGGGCGTCACGGTCGTAGCCTGCCGGTGACGCTACTCGAACTCAACCGGGGG
>JBBQSN010000009.1:0-34649 GCA_038213835.1 Actinomycetales bacterium | reverse complement strand
GTTGTGGGGGGTGTTGAGCAGCACCAGCCGGGTGCGGTCCGAGAACGCGGCCGCGAGGCGCTCGGGGTCCAGCCGGAACCCGGGCGCCAGCAGCGGCACCGGCCTCGCCACGGCCCCGGCCAGCGCGATGGTCGCCAGGTAGGAGTCGTAGGTCGGGTCCAGGACGACCACCTCGTCCCCCGGCTCGCACAGGGCCAGCACGCAGGCGGCGATCGCCTCGGTGGCCCCCACGGTCACGAGCACCTCGCGGTCGGGGTCCACGGGCAGCCCGTACCAGTGCTTCTGGTGCCGGGCCACGGCCTCACGCAGCGCCGGCACGCCGCGTCCCGGCGGGTACTGGTTGGCCCCTGCGCGGATCGCCGCGACGGCGTCCTCCAGGAGCGACTCGGGTCCGTCGGTGTCGGGGAAGCCCTGCCCCAGGTTGACCGACCCCGTCCGCGCGGCGAGGTCCGACATCTCGGCGAAGATGGTGGTGCCGAAGCCCTGCATCCGCCGCACCAGCGCCGGCCCGTCCGTCCTGCGTCGTCCCGGGGACTCGTCCATGGGGGCAGGCTGCCACAGCGAGCACCCGGGTGGATTGGCCCCGGCCGCCTCGCGCGGCGTATCCTGACCCCACGACCGGCTTGTCCGGTCGAATTCGCGTGCCTTCATCACCCCCGCCGAGCGGGGGGATCTCGCCCCGAGGTCCGGGTCCTCCGGTGGGGCAGGTCGCAAGGCACCAGGCGGACGCCCACGGCGGGGGTCCGGGAACCGAGTTGCACCGGCCGGGCGTTGCCCGCGGTGCGGAAGGAGTGCGTCGGCATGGCCGTCGTCACGATGCGTCAGCTGTTGGAGAGCGGTGTCCACTTCGGGCACCAGACCCGCCGGTGGAACCCCAAGATGAAGCGATTCATCTTCACCGAGCGCAACGGCATCTACATCATCGACCTGCAGCAGTCGCTCACCTACATCGACTCCGCGTACGAGTTCGTCAAGGAGACCGTCGCGCACGGCGGCTCGATCCTGTTCATCGGGACGAAGAAGCAGGCCCAGGAGCCCGTGGCCGAGCAGGCCGCCCGGGTCGGGATGCCGTACGTCAACCAGCGCTGGCTCGGCGGCATGCTCACCAACTTCCAGACCGTGAACAAGCGGCTCCAGCGCCTCAAGGAGCTCGAGCAGGTCGACTTCGACGACGTGGCCGCCTCCGGCCGCACGAAGAAGGAGCTGCTGATGATGCGCCGCGAGCACGACAAGCTCCTGCGCACCCTCGGCGGCATCCGCGACATGGCGAAGATCCCCTCCGCGGTGTGGATCGTCGACACCAAGAAGGAGCACCTCGCGGTCGACGAGGCGAAGAAGCTCAACATCCCGATCGTCGCGATCCTGGACACCAACTGCGACCCGGACGAGGTCGACTACCGGATCCCCGGCAACGACGACGCCATCCGCTCGGTCACCCTGCTGACCCGCGTGATCGCCGACGCCGTCGCCGAGGGCCTGATGGCGCGCTCCGGCGCCCGCGAGGCCGGCGCCGAGCAGGTCGGCGCCGACGAGCCGTTGGCCGAGTGGGAGCGCGAGCTGCTCCAGGGCGCCCAGGCGCAGACCGGCGGCACCGAGGGTGCCACGGCCGAGACCCCGGCCGAGGCGGCTCCGGCTGCCGAGGTCGCAGGGCAGGACGCCGAGGCCGCTGCGGCCCAGGCCGATGCCGCTCCCGCCGAGGAGGTCCCCGCCGAGGCACCGGCTGCCGAGGCCCCTGCGTCCGAGACCCCGGCCGTCGAGACCCCGGCCGTCGAGACCCCGGCCGTCGACGCGCCGGCTGCTGAGGCGCCGGCTGCTGAGACCCCGGCTGCTGAGGCGCCGGCTGCTGAGGCGCCTGCGGCCGAGGTCGCCGAGAAGGTCTGAGGCGCAAGCATCCTGGCCCCGGACGCGCGCCCTCGCCCACATCGTGGGGGCGCGCTCCACACCGACCACGAGAGGTGAGCACCACCCATGGCGAACTTCACCGCCGCTGACATCAAGGCCCTGCGCGAGCAGACCGGGGCCGGCATGCTCGACGTCAAGAAGGCCCTGGACGAGGCCGACGGCGACCGCAGCAAGGCCGTCGAGATCCTGCGCGTCAAGGGACTCAAGGGCGTCACCAAGCGCGAGGGCCGCAGCGCCTCCGACGGCCTCGTGGCCGCTCACGTCGAGGGCGGCGTGGGCACCCTGGTCGAGATCAACTGCGAGACCGACTTCGTCGCCAAGAACGACAGGTTCGGCGCGCTCGCGCAGCAGGTCCTCGACCAGGCCGTCGCCACCGGCGCGGCCGACGTCGAGTCGCTGCTGGCCTCCAAGGTCGGCGACGAGACCCTCGCCGACGTGGTGACCGACGCCGCGGCGACCCTGGGCGAGAAGGTCGAGGTGCGCCGCGTGGCGCGCGTCGAGGGCGCTCAGGTGTCCTCGTACCTGCACAAGACCAATCCCGACCTGCCCGCCCAGATCGGCGTCCTGGTCGCCACCAGCACCGACTCGGGCAGCCTGGGCCGCGACGTCGCGATGCACGCCGCCGCGATGTCGCCGATCTTCCTCGCCCGCGAGGAGGTCCCCTCCGATACGGTCGACGCCGAGCGTCGGATCGCCGAGGAGACCGCCCGCGAGGAGGGCAAGCCCGAGCAGGCGCTGCCCAAGATCATCGAGGGCCGGGTCAACTCGTTCTTCAAGGACAACGTGCTGCTCGAGCAGCCGTTCGCGAAGGACCCGAAGAAGACCGTCGCCAAGGTCGTCGAGGAGGCCGGCACCGCGATCACGCAGTTCGCCCGCTTCCGCGTCGGCAGCTGAGCACGCCCGACGGCCCCGTCCTGCGCACGCAGGGCGGGGCCTCGGCACGGTGCGGCAGACTGGCCGCGTCCCGCACGGCAGAAGAGGAGTCCCGCCAGTGAGCACTGAGACGACGCGTCCCGAGGGCGGCTACCACCGCGTGCTCCTGAAGCTGTCGGGCGAGACCTTCGGCGGCGGAAAGGTCGGGGTCGACCCCGACGTCGTCGCCACCCTCGCCAAGGAGATCTCCCAGGTCGTCGCCGGCGGCACCCAGGTGGCGATCGTGGTCGGCGGCGGCAACTTCTTCCGCGGCGCCGAGCTCCAGCAGCGTGGCATGGACCGCGCGCGTGCCGACTACATGGGCATGCTCGGCATCGTGATGAACTGCCTGGCCCTGCAGGACTTCCTGGAGAAGGAGGGCGTGGAGACCCGCGTCCAGACCGCCATCACGATGGGGCAGGTCGCCGAGCCCTACATCCCGCGGCGCGCGATCCGGCACCTCGAGAAGGGCCGGGTCGTCATCTTCGGCGCCGGCGCGGGCATGCCGTTCTTCTCCACCGACACCGTCGCCGCCCAGCGCGCCCTCGAGACCAAGTGCGAGGTCGTCCTGATGGGCAAGAACGGTGTCGACGGCGTCTACACCGCCGACCCGCGGACCGACCCCGGCGCGACCAAGATCGACCACATCACCTACGCGGAGGCGCTGCAGCGCGGGCTGCGGGTGGCCGACGCCACCGCGTTCGCGCTCTGCATGGAGAACGACATGCCGATGGTCGTGTTCGGCATCGAGGGCCACGGCAACGTGGCCCGAGCCGTCCGGGGTGAGAAGATCGGCACGCTCGTCGTCGCCGGTCAGCCCGGCTGACGGCCCGCACGACGAGACCGACGAGCGTGCACCGAGCGGACGACGACGAAGGAGCAGCCAGTGATCGACGACACCCTCCTCGAGGCCGAGGAGAAGATGGACAAGGCCGTCGAGGTGGCCAAGGAGGACTTGTCCGCGATCCGAACCGGTCGTGCGAACGCGGCCATGTTCGCCAAGGTCACGGTCGACTACTACGGCGCACCCACCCCGCTGCAGCAGCTCGCGTCCTTCCAGATCCCCGAGGCGCGCACCGTCCTGATCACCCCGTACGACCGCGCCGCGATGACCGACATCGAGAAGTCGCTGCGCGAGTCCGACCTCGGGGTGAACCCCTCCAACGACGGCAACGTGATCCGGGCGATGCTGCCCTCGCTCACCGAGGAGCGGCGCAAGGACTACATCAAGCTCGCCCGCACCAAGGGCGAGGACGCCAAGATCTCGGTGCGCAACATCCGCCGCAGGGCCAAGGACGAGATCGACCGCCTGGTCAAGGACGGCGAGGTGGGCGAGGACGAGGGAAGCCGCGCCGAGAAGGACCTCGAGGGGCTGACCAGGAAGCACGTCGACGTCCTCGACGACCTGCTCAAGCACAAGGAAGCCGAGCTGCTGGAGGTCTGAGGACCGCGACCGCAGACCGAGCACGGTGACGCCCGAGATGGACGACCAGCCCCTGACCCGCCGGGCCCGGCGCCTGGCGGCGGCCGCCGCGCGCGGCCAGGCCGAGACCGCCACCCCGGAGCCTGTGCCCGCGGCTCAGCCGGTGCCCGTCGCCACGGCGCCGCTCCCGGTCCCGACCGGTGCTGCCGCGGACGGACGTGGTCGCCGTCGTGAGCCGGCTGCTCCCTCGCGCGCCGGACGGAACCTGCCGGCGGCCATCGGGGTCGGCGTCGGGCTCGCCGCCCTGGTGGTGCTCTCTCTCGCGTTCCGCAAGGAGGCCTTCGTCGCCCTGGTCGTCGTGGCCCTGAGCGTGGGGGTCTGGGAGCTCACCGGGGCCTTCGCCCAGCGCCGGATCGCGGTGCCGTTCGTCCCCGTGCTCGTCGGTACCGTCGGCATGAGCGTCTCGGCCTACGCCGGTGGCGCCGAGGCCCTGCTGGTGGCGTTCGTCCTCACCACCCTGGCCGTCCTGGTGTGGCGGGTCCTCGAGCAGCCCGAGGGGGCGGTGCGGGACGTCGCCGCGGGGGTCTTCACCGCCGCGTACGGACCGTTCCTGGCCGGCTTCGCCGTCCTGATGCTGGCCGAGCCGGACGGCGTCTGGCGGATCGTCACGTTCATCCTGGTGGCGATCTGCAGCGACATCGGCGGCTACGTCTTCGGGGTGATCTGGGGCAGGCACGCGATGGCACCGTCGGTGAGCCCGAAGAAGTCCTGGGAAGGACTGGCGGGGTCGGTGGTGTTCAGCGTCGTGGGAGGCGTGGCCGCGGTCGTGCTGTGCCTCGGGGGCCCCTGGTACGCGGGCATCCCCGTCGGGGTCGCCGCGGTCGTCACCGCCACGGTCGGCGACCTGTCCGAGTCGCTGCTCAAGCGCGACCTCGGCATCAAGGACATGGGTTCGATCCTGCCCGGACACGGAGGACTGATGGACCGGATCGACTCGCTGCTGCCCACCGCACCGGTGATGTACCTGCTGCTGGCCGTGCTCGTCCCGGCGGGTGGCTGAGATGAGCGAGACGCCCCTCGAGAGCCCCGTCGAGGCGCCGGCCACCCGGCCCGCTCCCGGGCAGCTGCTGATGGCGGCACCCCGCCGCGGGAAGCCGCCGCGCCACCTGGCCGACCTCACCCTCGACGAGCGCGTCGCGGCGATGACCGAGCTCGGGGAGAAGGGGTTCCGGGCCAAGCAGCTCTCCACCCACTACTTCGAGCACCTCGTCACCGACCCGGCGCAGATGTCGGACCTCCCGAAGGCCTCACGCGACGGTCTGGTGGCCGGGCTGCTCCCCTCGTTGCTCACCGTGGTGACCGAGCGCGAGGCCGACCGCGGCGCGACCGTCAAGACGCTGTGGCGGCTGCACGACGGCGCGTTGGTCGAGAGCGTCCTGATGCACTACAGGAACCGTTCGACGGTCTGCATCTCCAGCCAGGCCGGCTGCGGGATGAACTGCCCGTTCTGCGCCACCGGTCAGGCGGGCCT
The DNA here is from genome assembly GCA_038213835.1 of Actinomycetales bacterium. GTDB lineage: Bacteria > Actinomycetota > Actinomycetes > Actinomycetales > CAWJMD01 > JBBQSN01. Next base: position 28,881 of record JBBQSN010000009.1, on the reverse strand, counting down.
GACCCGGAACATGTCGACCGCCGAGATCGTGGACCAGGTGGTCCGGGCGATGCGGCACGTCACCGAGCGGCACGACGGCGACCGCCGCGCGCTCAACGTGGTGTTCATGGGGATGGGCGAGGCGCTCGCGAACTACAGGGCGGCCGTCGGCGCGATCCGGCGGATGACCGATCCGACCCCGCAGGGCCTGGGCATGTCGGCGCGCGGCATCACCATGTCGACCGTCGGCCTGGTGCCCGCCATCGACAAGCTGGCGGCCGAGGGGATCCCGGTGACGCTGGCGTTGAGCCTGCACGCCCCGGACGACGAGCTGCGCGACGAGCTGGTGCCGGTCAACACCCGCTGGAAGGTCGGCGAGGCGCTCGACGCGGCCCGCCGGTACTTCGAGGCCACCGGGCGACGGGTCAGCATCGAGTACGCGCTGATCCGCGACATCAACGACCACGCATGGAGGGCCGACCTGCTCGGCACCGAGCTCAACCGGCGCGGGAGGGGCTGGGTGCATGTCAACCCGATCCCGCTCAACCCGACCCCCGGATCGAAGTGGACGGCGTCGGACCCGAAGGTCGAGCAGGCCTTCGTCGACCGGCTCCGGGCGCACGGCATCCCGACCACTGTCCGCGACACGCGGGGCAGCGAGATCGACGGCGCGTGCGGGCAGCTGGCCGCGACAGGGCAGGATTGACCCGTGCCTTCCTCGTCCACGACCCGTTTCAGCCGGGTGCCCCGCACCACCAAGGGCTACGTCGCCTCCGAGGTCGACGAGTTCTTCGCCCGCGCCAAGGTCGCCTACGAGCGCGAGCGCAACCAGGGCCGTGCCGGTACCGGGCGCGGCGCCTCCGACGAGCGACCGCTGCGCTCCTGGGAGGTCCGCACCGCCGCCTTCCGCCTCGCTCGCGGCGGCTACGCGGTCCAGGAGGTCGACGCCGCCCTGGACCGGCTCGAGGACGCCGTGGCCGCCCGCGAGCGCACGCGCCTCGTCGAGGACGAGGGCGAGGACGTGCTGATGGACGAGCTGGCTCGCCGGGCGCGCACGCTGCAGGGCCGCCTCGACCGACCGACCGGCGCACGGTTCTCCGCACCGAAGGGACGCTTCGAGCGCGGCTACGACCCGGCCGACGTCGACGACCTCTGCGACCGCTTGAACCACTACTTCAACGACGGCAGCGCGATGTCGGCCGACGAGGTGCGGCGCGCGGTGTTCCGCGCGAGGCGCGGGCACGGGGCCTACCGCGAGCCCGAGGTCGACGCCTTCCTCGACCGTGCGGTGGCCATCATGGTCACCGTCGACTGAGCAGGTTGTCAGCCCGGTCCCTGGGCCCCCGGCCAGGTGCCACCCAGGACCCGGTCGACGTCGATGACCACGACCACCCGCAGCGGGTTCTCCCGCGGAGTGCGGTAGCGGGCCGCGTAGCGCCGCTCGGCGTCGCGCACGGCCTCGGCGTCCTCGACCAGCCGTACCGGGCCCTCGAGCGTGATCCATCGCCGGCCGTCGACCTGGCTCACCGAGGCGCGCCCGCCCCGGCGCGCGTTGCCGGCTTTGACCGAGCGGCTGCTGGTGATCACCCGGGCCACGTGGACGTCGTCGTCCCAGCTGAACCCGACGGGCACGAGGTGCGGGGAGCCGTCGGCACGCTGGGTGGCCAGGGTGGCCAGGTGCCGCTCGCGCAGCATCTCCAGCACGCCCGGGGGCAGCTGGTCGGGGCGTGGTGACTCGTGGGGCACCGCGCCAGCGTGCCAGGTGCCCCGGTGGGTGGCACGTCCGGTGCCGGGCGGACAGGATGAGGCATGGCCGACGACGTCCGCACCGGTGCCTGGGCCTCGGCCCACCGCGCGTCCCTCGCGGACCCCGACACGTTCTGGCGCGAGGCCGCCCAGGGCGTCGACTGGATCGTGCAGCCGCCCCGTGTGCTCGACGACGACCGGCCACCGTTCTACCGCTGGTTCACCGGCGGCACGCTGAACACCTGCTTCAACGCGCTCGACCGGCACGTCGTGCACGGTCGGGCCGACCAGGCGGCCCTGGTCTACGACTCGCCGGTCACCGGCTCGGCGCGCACGTACACCTACGCCGAGCTCCTCGACCAGGTCGCGCGGTTCGGGGGCGTGCTGCGGGCGCTCGGCGTGCAGCGGGGCGACCGGGTGGTGATCTACATGCCCATGGTGCCCGAGGCCGTGATCGCGATGCTGGCGTGCGCCCGGATCGGCGCGGTGCACTCGGTGGTGTTCGGCGGGTTCGCTCCGGCCGAGCTCGCGGCCCGGATCGACGACGCGCAGCCGGTCGTGGTGGTCACCGCGTCCTGCGGGATCGAGCCGACCCGCGTGGTGCAGTACAAGCCGATGCTCGACGCAGCGATCGAGCGGGCCGAGCACCAGCCGTCGCAGGTGGTCGTGCTGCAGCGGCCGCAGGCCGTCGCGAGCATGGTCGAGGGCCGCGACGTCGACTGGCAGGTGCTGATGCGCCCCGGGTCCGTGCCCCCGGCCGAGTGCGTCGCGGTACGGGCCACCGACCCGCTCTACGTGCTCTACACCTCCGGCACCACCGGTCGACCGAAGGGCATCGTCCGCGACAACGGCGGGCACGCAGTGGCCCTCACCTGGTCGATGCGCAACGTCTTCGGGCTCGAGCCGGGCGAGACGATGTTCACCGCGAGCGATGTCGGCTGGGTCGTCGGGCACTCCTACATCGTGTACGCGCCGCTGTTCAACGGGTCCACCACCGTTCTCTACGAGGGCAAACCGATCGGGACGCCCGACGCCGGCGCGTTCTGGCGCGTGGTCGCCGACCACGGCGTGAACGTCATGTTCACCGCGCCGACGGCGATCCGTGCCGTGAAGAAGACCGACCCCGACGGCGAGCTGGCGCAGCAGCACGACCTGTCCTCGCTGCGCACGCTCTTCCTCGCGGGCGAGCGGCTCGACCCCGACACCTACGAGTGGGCCACGCAGCTGCTCGGCGTCCCGGTGGTCGACAACTGGTGGCAGACCGAGACCGGCTGGCCCATCGCCGCCAACTGCCGTGGGTTGCAGTCGCTCCCGATCAAGCCGGGGTCACCGACCGTGCCTGTCCCGGGGTACGACGTGCGGGTGCTCTCGCCCGACGGCCAGGAGGTACCGGCCGGCACGGAGGGTGCGGTCTGTCTCCGGCTGCCCATGCCCCCGGGGACCCTGCCGACGCTCTGGGGCGACGACGACCGCTACGTGCAGGGCTACCTGTCGGCGTTCGAGGGCTTCTACCTCACCGGGGACGGCGGCTACCTCGACGAGGACGGCTACCTGTTCGTCCTCGGCCGCACCGACGACGTCATCAACGTCGCGGGGCACCGGCTCTCGACCGGCACGATCGAGGCGGCGCTCGCGGGCCACCCGGCCGTCGCCGAGTGCGCCGTGATCGGTGTGGTCGACGCGCTCAAGGGCCAGGTGCCGCGGGCGCTGGTGGTGCTCAAGGGCGGGCAGGAGGTCGACGTCGAGACGCTGCGTGCCGAGCTGTCGGCACGCGTGCGCTCCGAGGTCGGCGCGATCGCCTCGCTCGCGCGGGTCGACGTCGTGGCCGCCCTGCCCAAGACGAGGTCCGGGAAGATCCTGCGCAAGACGATGCGCGAGCTGGCCGACGGCAAGGAGGCTGTCGTCCCCTCGACGATCGAGGACGCGAGCGTGCTCGACGACCTCGGGCCCGTGCTGCGCGGTCAGGCCGGTGCGTAGCGCTGCAGGGTGATGCCCGAGCGGAAGGCCTTGGACTCCAGCAGCTCCAGCCGGGGCACCTCGTAGCCGTCCGGGAACAAGCGGCGGCCGCGTCCCTGCACGATCGGGTAGACGAACAGCCGGTACTCCTGGACCAGCCCGGCAGCGATCAGGGCGTGCCCGAGCCGGATGCTGCCGGTGAGGACGATGTCCTGCCCTTCGGCGTGCTTCAGTGCTCGGACCTCCTTGACCGGGTCGCCGGACAGCACCGTGGTGTTCTGCCACTGCGGGTCGGTCATCGTGGAGGACACGACGTACTTGGCAACCTGGTTCAGGTAGTCGCTGACGCCGGTGGTGTCGTCGGTGAGCGTGGACCAGTAGCCGCGCAGGTCCTGGAAGGTGTGCCGCCCGGCCAGGAAGGCGTCAGCCGTCGAGGCCTGACGGTGCACCTCCTCCTGCACGTCGGCCGTGTCGTCCCCGCCCTGCGGGTCGAACCAGTCGCCGAGCATCTCGATCGAGCCGTCGACGGTGGTGTTCTGGGTGATGACGAGTCGTCGCATACAGGGCAGACCAGGGCCGGACCCGGAACTCATCGGGTCTCAGGGGATCGCGTCGACCCAGCTCGGCAGGTCGGTGGCGAGGAGGCGCCGGAGCTCGACCAGCTCGGGGACGTCGCGGTCGTCGGCGAGCAGCTCGAGGCACGTCCACGTCTTCACGACAGCCAGGCCGCGGGTGAAGTCCTGGTTGGACCACTGCACGACGTCGCGGTGCTGCACGCCGAGGTAGGCGGCGGTGGCCAGCTCGAGCTGGTCGCGCGATGGCAGCCCCGGCACGGTGATCGCGACGTCGACGGCCGGGGTGGCCAGGCCGATCCGCTCCCAGTCGAACAGGACCACCGCGCCGTCGCCGCGCACACCCCAGTTGCCGGGGTTCGGGTCGGCGGAGACCAGGACGTCGCCGCCCAGCCAGTCGTCGGCCTCGTGCCGCAGCCGCTCCAGGGCACGTGTGGCCTCGACACGGTGGCCAGGGGCGAGGTGCCCCACCGCAGCATGGGTGAGCTCGGAGGTCCAGGCCGGACGGAACGGGTCGACGAGCAGGGCATGGGCCCGTTCGGACCGGTGCAGGGCGGCGAGGGACCGCATCACCGCGGTGTCGGCCAGCCATCGCTCCCGGGTCAACGGCTCGGGCAGGTGCTCCAGCAGCAGCCAGGCCTCGTCGACCCAGAACACGTGCGGGACGGCGACTCCGGGGTCCAGGACGGCTGCGAGGTCGCGGTAGAACCGCACCTCGCGCTCGTGCGGGGCCGCCTTCAGCACCGCTCGTCCCGCGGGTCCCTCCAACAGCCGGACGCGACGGCCGCTCAGGCCCCCGAGCGGCCGTTCGGTGACCGTGGCGCCGACGCAGGCCTCGACCGCGGACCGCAACGGGTCCGGCCACGCCCTGCCGGGCTCACTCCTCGGCACCGGTCAGCGCCCGCAGCAGTCGTCGGTACGAGTCCAGCCGGGCCGGGCCGCCCGCCCCTGCGGCCCCGGACGCGACGAAGTCGTCGAGCCCGCACTCCGTCTCGTCGTGCGTGCACCCCCGCGGACAGCCGGCCTCGCCGGGCGCGATGTCCCCGAACGCCCGCAGCAGCTCGTCCGGCCCGACGTGCGCGAGGCCGAACGAGCGCACCCCCGGGGTGTCGGTGACCCAGCCGACGGCCTGGCCGTCGTCGTCCTGGAGGGGGAAGGCCACGGCCGAGGACGAGGTGTGGCGCCCGCGCCCGGTGACGGCGTTGACCACCCCCACGGCCCGGTGCGCGGCCGGCACGAGCGAGTTCACCAGGGTCGACTTCCCGACCCCGGAGTGACCGATCAGCACGCTGTCGCGGCCCACCAGCCGCGCGCGCACGGACGCGACGCCCTGCAGCGCCCGGTCCGGGTCGCGCGAGGTGACCACCACGGCCACGTCGAGCGCCTCGTAGAGCGCCAGGAACGGGGCCGGGTCGGCGAGGTCCGCCTTGGTGAGGCAGAGCAGGGGGTCGAGCCCGGCGGCGTAGGCGGCCACCAGGCAGCGGTCGACCATCCGCGGGCGCGGCTCGGGGTCGGCCAGGGCGGTGACGATGACGAGCTGGTCGACCCCGGTGACCACGACCCGTTCCACCGGATCGGTGTCGTCGGCCGTGCGGCGCAGCGTGCCGGTGCGCTTCTCGACCCGCACGACGCGCGCCAGGGTGTCGGTGTCGCCCGTGGTGTCGCCCACGACGCCGACGCGGTCGCCCACGACGATGCCGGCCCGCCCGAGCTCGCGCGCCTTCATCGCCATCACCACCCGCTCCTCGGGCTCCGGGACGAGCACCGTGTAGCGGCCGCGGTCCACGGTGAGCACCCGGCCGCGGACGGCGTCGGCGTGCAGCGGCCGGTCCTTGGTGCGGGGACGGGACCCCTGCGGGTTGGGCCGGACCCGGACGTCGCGCTCGTCGTAGCGGCGCGGGCTCATGGCCAGCTCACTGTCTCGTCGCCCCCAGCAGCTGGCCCCACAGACCGGTGAAGTCCGGGAGCGTCTTGGCCGTGGTGGCGACGTCCTCGACCTGGGTACCGGCGACCCGCAGGCCGATGACGGCGCCGGCCTGTGCCATCCGGTGGTCGTGGTACGAGCGGAAGACCCTGCCGTGCAACGGCTTCGGGCGGATGCTCAGGCCGTCGTCGTGCTCGGTGACCTCGCAGCCGCTCTCGCCCAGCTCGGTGGCGAGCGCGGCGAGCCGGTCGGTCTCGTGCCCGCGCAGGTGGGCGATGCCGCGCAGGGTCGAGGGGGAGTCCGCGAGCGCGCACAGCGCCGCCACGACCGGGGTGAGCTCGCCGGCCCCGTGCAGGTCAGCGTCGATGCCGTAGAGCTCGCCGGTGCCCTCGACGGTGAGGCCCTCGCGGTGCAGGCTCACCTCGGCGCCCATCTGGTCGAGCAGGTCGCGCAGGTGGTCGCCCGCCTGGGTGGTGCGCTGCGGCCAGTCGGGCACCGTGACGCGGCCACCGCACACCAGGGCGGCCGCGAGGAACGGCGCCGCGTTCGACAGGTCCGGCTCGACCTGGACGTCCAGCGCCCCGATCGGACCGGGCTCGACCCGCCACCGGTTCGGCTCGGAGTCGTCGACGACCACGCCGCAGTCGCGCAGCGTCTCGACCGTCATCTCCAGGTGCGGCTCGCTCGGAACCGGCTTGCCGTCGTTGACGACCGTGACGCCCTGCTCGTAGCGAGCGCCGGAGAGCAGGAGCCCGGACACGAACTGGCTCGAGGCGGAGGCGTCGAAGGCGGTCGTCCCCCCGGGGACCGCCGGGCCACGCCCGTGGACGGTGAACGGCAGTGTGCCCCGGCCGTCGTCGTCGACCTGCACGCCGAGGGAGCACAGCGCGCCGAGCACCGGACCCATCGGCCGCATCCGCGCCTGCGGGTCGCCGTCGAAGCGCACCGGGCCGTCGGCCAGGGCCGCCAGGGCCGGGACGAAACGCATCACCGTGCCCGCGAGCCCGCACGCGACGTCGGTGTCACCCACCAGCTCATTCGGCACCACGTGCCAGTCGTCCGAGCCGTAGTCGTCCTCGACCGCGACCCCGAGGTCGCGCAGCGCCTGCGCCATCAGCAGGGTGTCGCGCGAGCGCAGCGGTGCGCGCAGACGGGACGGCCCCTCGGCCAGCGCCGCCAGCACGAGGTAGCGGTTGGTGAGCGACTTCGAGCCGGGCAGGCGGACGGACGCCTCGAGCGCCCCGGGGGACGTCGGCGCCGACCAGTGCTCGCTCGCGTGCTCGTCCACGGCGCGAGCCTAGTGCTCGCTCAGCCGACGGCGGCCTCGACCTTGGCCCGGGCCAGGCGTGCCTCGCGCTTGGCGCTGCGGCCGGCCCGCTTGGCATCCTTGGCGGCCCGCTCCGAGCGCCACGCGAGGCCGGGACGGCCGTCGGTGTCGACGCTGGCGATCAGCACCCCGCCGAGCAGGCCCAGGTCCTTGAGGAACTGGGTGCGCTGCGCGGACCTGGCCTCCGGGTCCTTCTCGGTCCAGAACGGGTGGTCGACGTAGGTGGCCGGCACCAGGCTGGCGGCCAGGACGGCGGCGGACAGGCGCGGGAACCGGCCGATGGCGAGCAGCGAGCCGGCCACGGCCATCGCGGCGCCGTTGGCGCGCACCAGCATCTCGGGGTCGTTCGGCAGCCGCAGGGGCTCGGCCAGCGTGTTCACCAGCGGTCGGGCGCTCTCGACCCGCGTGCCGGGGTGCCGGACGTGGTCGAGGCCCTCGATGACGAAGTTGGCAGCCAGCAGGGGACGGGCCAGTCGGCGCACGATGCTCATGACTCGTCCCTCGCCATGACCAGGGCGCTGTGGTGGATGATTCGCTCGCTCCGCTCGTTCATACCCCCTTTCGTAGCGCATCCCCGCCCGCCCTGCGACCCCGGGTGCCAGGCTGGGCGCATGTGCGGACGCTATGCAGCCAGTGCCCACCCGGACGAGCTGGTCGAGGAGCTCGAGGTCCAGGACGACGTCACCGGTGGCCTGGAGCAGGACTGGAACGTGGCTCCCACCAAGGTGGCCCCGGTCGTCGTCGAACGGGTCCCGCGCGACGCCGAGGGTTCAGAGCCGGTGCGGCAGCTGCGACGCCTGGTCTGGGGGCTGGTGCCGTCATGGAGCAAGGACCGGACCAGCGGGGCGCGGATGATCAACGCCCGGACCGACTCGGTGCTCACCAAACCGGCGTTCAAGCGCGCGGCCTCGGTCCGGCGGGCGCTGGTGCCCGCCGACGGCTGGTACGAGTGGCAGAAGAGCCCCAGCGCCACCGACGACAAGGGCCGTCCGCGCAAGCAGCCGTTCCTGATGACCCGTCGCGACGGCGGCCGGGTGGCGTTCGCGGGCCTCTACGAGTTCTGGAAGGACCCCGTGGCCGAGCCGGACGCCGCTGACGCGTGGCTCACCACGTTCACGATCCTCACGACCGGGGCCGAGCCGGGGCTGGACCGGATCCACGACCGGATGCCCGTGGTGCTCGAGCGCGAGACCTGGGACGCCTGGCTCGATCCCGCGCTCACCGACCTGTCGGCGGTGGGCGGGTTGCTGGAGCCGCCCGCCGCAGGTCGGTTCGTCTGCGTCCCGGTGAGCACGCTGGTGAGCAACGCCCGCAACAACGGACCCGAGCTGGTCGAGCCGCTGCCGGTCGACGACCTCGTCGGGGTCGTCGACCCGCTCACGGGCGAGCTGCTCGGCGCCGTCGAGGAGCAGGGCGAGCTCGAGCTGTAGTCCCTACAGCACCCCGCCGGCGGCCGAGGGCGCCGAGGCGTCCTGACCGGCGTCGCCGACCGCCTCGCGGGCCAGGTAGTCCTCGAGGTGGAACAGGTTGTCGCCGGCGCGCTCGGCCACCGCGAGCAGCGTGGTCATGGAGGCGACCTCCTCGACCTGCTCCTTGAGGAACCAGAGCATGAACTGCTCGCCGAGGGCGTCGGACTCGTCGCGGGCGGCCCGGAACAGCGCCTCGATCTGCCGGGTCACCTCCTTCTCCTGCTCCAGCGCCAGCTTGATCGGCGCGGTGACGGAGAAGAACTCGGTCTCGACGTCGTCGACGCCCGGGATCCGCACCTTGACGTCACGGTCGAGCATGTACTGGACCAGCATCATCGCGTGGTTCCGCTCCTCGACCGACTGCTGGTAGAAGTGCGCCGCCAGCTGTGGGAGGTCCTGGTCGTCGAACCAGACGGCCAGCGCGATGTACTGCTGGCTGGCGGAGAACTCGTTGCGGACCTGGTCCTGCATGAGGGACATGAAGGTGGACGTCGACATGCTGCTCACGCTACCGCTGAGCACGTCCCGGAATCACTGGCGCTCGCGCGGCGTTCTGGACCGTGACCGCCACACACCGTCCCGGAGAGGTCTGGTCCAGTTGACCCGCGTCGCCCCAGCCTCCCGCTGCTCGTACCGCTGCGCGGTGCCTGCACCGGGAGCCGTCCGCCGAACAGCCCGGAGCGTGGTCGGTCCGGGACCGAGACTAGACTCGGTCCCGATGAGCGAACCCACGCCGGCCACCGGCTCCGAGGTCGAGATCGACCTCGGCGAGCCCGGTGCCACCCGCGCCCCCGAGGACGAGAGCCCGGGCGACCGTGTCGCCCGGTTCGAGGCCGATGCGCTGCAGTACCTGGACCAGCTCTACTCGGCCGCGATGCGGATGACCCGCAACCCGGCCGATGCCGAGGACCTCGTGCAGGAGGCGTTCACCAAGGCCTTCGCCTCGTTCCACCAGTACCGCCCGGGCACGAACCTGAAGGCCTGGCTGTACCGGATCCTCACCAACACCTACATCAACTCCTACCGCAAGAAGCAGCGCCAGCCGCTGCAGTCCGCCGCGGAGGAGATCGAGGACTGGCAGCTCGCCCGGGCCGAGTCGCACACGTCCACGGGGCTGCGCTCGGCCGAGCACGAGGCGCTCGACCGGCTGCCGGACTCCGACGTCAAGGACGCCCTGCAGGCGCTGCCCGAGGAGTTCCGGATGGCGGTCTACTACGCCGACGTCGAGGGCTTCGCGTACAAGGAGATCGCCGAGATCATGGGGACCCCGATCGGGACCGTGATGTCGCGGCTGCACCGGGGTCGGCGCCAGCTCCGGGCGATGCTCGAGGACTACGCCCGTGACCGCGGACTGGTGGCCGCCACCAGCGGCGACGCGACCGAGGAGGTCAGGTCATGAGCTGTGGCGACCCCCACGACGAGGAGTGTCGCGAGGTCCTGGACGAGGTCTACTCCTACCTCGACCGCGAGGTGACCCGGATGGACGTCGAGCGGATCAAGCACCACCTGGCCGAGTGCGCGCCGTGCCTGCAGCAGTTCGACCTCGAGGAGGCGCTGAAGTCGCTCGTGCGGCGCTCCTGCACCGAGCCGGCCCCCGAGACGCTGCGGATCCGGATCATGTCCCAGATCACCACGATCCGGGTGCAGCTCGACGGCTGAGGTACGACCGACGACGAAGGCCCCGACCGGGAGCGGTCGGGGCCTTCGTCGTGCTGCGTGGTTCTCGGCGGGGACGGCTCAGGCGTTGGGACGCTTGCCGTGGTTCGCGCCGTTGCCCTTGCGGGCGCGGCGCTTGCGGGCGCGCTTGCTCATGGGTGGCTCCTCGGGGGTTCTTCATGCGGGGAGGTGGTGGTGCGGTCTGCCTCCATGCTCCCACACCCGTGGATCACGCCACCCGGGGCAGGTCGCGGTAGGGACGCTCGGGCGCCTGATCGAGGCTGGTCCACTCGTGGGCAGGCGGGGCAGGGACGGGGCTACCGCCGGAGCGGACGAGCCTGGCCAGGGCGACGAGCAGGGCGGTGGAGGCGAGCACGGCTGCGGTGATCAGGAAGAGGGTCATGGCTGAAATTCTGCGCTCGATCCAACTCTGCCACCAGTGGCAGAAATGACAGTGTTCATCGGTTTCCCGCCAGACCTGTGGCACGATGGACGGGTGCTCCGTTCCGTCGCCGTCGTCGCCATGCCCTACGTCGCCCCCTTCGAGCTCGGCGTGCTGTGCGAGGTGTTCGGGACCGACCGCACCGAGCAGGGCGTACCGCTGGTCGACTTCCGGGTGGTGACGCCGGACCCCGGCACGATCCCCTCCAGCTCGCCCGCCTTCGGCCTGGACGTCCCCCTCGGCCTCGACGCGGCGGTCGACGCCGACCTCGTCGCGGTGCCGGCGCACGAGCGCGGTCGGGACGACCCGCGGGTGCTGGACCTGCTCCGGGCCGCGCACGAGCGCGGAGCCTGGGTGCTGAGCGTATGCACCGGTGCGTTCACGCTCGGCGAGGCAGGCCTGCTCGACGGCCGGCGCTGCACCACCCACTGGCGGCACACCGACGAGCTGCTGCGGCGGTTCCCGGCGGCGCTGGTGTCGCCGGACGTCCTGTACGTCCAGGACGGCACCGTGGTGACCAGCGCCGGCACCGCCGCCGGGATCGACGCCTGCCTGCACGTCGTCCGGGAGGAGCAGGGCGCCTCGGTGGCGGGCACGATCGCGCGCCGGATGGTCGTGCCCCCGCACCGCGACGGCGGCCAGGCGCAGTACGTCGACGCCCCCGTCCCGGCCTGTGACGACCCGGGCTTCGCGCCCATCGTCCAGTGGGCGCTGGAGCACCTGCACGAGGACCTTCCGGTCTCCCGGCTGGCCCGCCGGGCGCAGATGTCCGAGCGCACCTTCGCCCGCCGGTTCCGGTCCACCACGGGCGTCAGCCCGGCCGCCTGGGTGAACGCGCAACGGCTCGACCGGGCGCGCTCCCTGCTGGAGGAGACCCACCTGTCGATCGAGGAGGTGGCGCGCCAGGCGGGCTTCGGGTCGGCGCCCGTCCTGCGGACGCACTTCGCCCGGATCGGGACGTCTCCGATGGCCTACCGGCGCACCTTCACCGGTGGCTCAAGGAACCACTCGGCGCTGCCGACAACAGGCACGTGACCACGACACCCGCGACCGTGCCCGACCAGGCTGTCGAGCCGCTGTCCGTCAAGCCGTTCCTGCGTGCGTTGTCCGAGCTCACCGGGTCCGACCTGCACTGCAAGGTGGGCTCCGCCCCGCGGATCCGCATCGACGGGCGGCTGCGCAAGCTGCGCTCGCGCGACCTCGTCCCCGCCGACACCCAGGCCATGCTCGAAGAGATCATCCGCCCGGACCTCAGGGAGATCTTCACCCGCACCAACGAGGCCGACTTCGGGTACTCGATCCCGGGCGTCGGCCGGTTCCGCGTCAACGCGTTCCGCTCGCGCGGCTCGGTCGGGCTGGTCTTCCGCCGGGTCGCCATCGGCGCGCTGTCCCTCGACGCGCTCGGCATGCCGCCCGCGCTGGCGGCGCTGGCCCTCGAGCCCCGCGGCCTGGTGCTGGTCACCGGTCCCACCGGCTCGGGCAAGACGACGACGCTCGCCGCGATGGTGGACCACATCAACACCAACCGCGAGGTCCACATCGTCACGATCGAGGACCCGATCGAGGTGCTGCACCAGGACAAGACCGCGATGATCAACCAGCGCGAGGTCCGGATCGACACCGACAACTTCTCGGTCGCCCTGCGCGCCGCGATGCGCCAGGACCCCGACGTCGTCCTGGTCGGCGAGATGCGCGACTCCGAGACCGTGGGTGCGGCGCTGTCGGCCTCCGAGACCGGCCACTTCGTGATGTCGACGCTGCACACCACTGACGCCGCGGAGACCATCACCCGCGTCATCGACTTCTTCCCGCCGCACGAGCAGAAGCAGGTCCGGCTCTCGCTGGCCGCCTCCCTGCGCGGCATCGTCTGCCAGCGCCTCGTGCCCCGCGCCGACGGCCAGGGCCGCACCTGCGTGATGGAGATCTGCATCAACACCGGCCGGATCGCCGACGCCATCGGCGACCCGGACAAGACCTCCTCGATCACCGAGCTGATCTCGGAGGGCTCGTTCTACGGGATGCAGACCTTCGACCAGCACCTCGTGTCCCTGTACCGGGACGGGATCGTCTCGCTCGAGGACGCCATGGGCGCCTCGTCCAACCCGCACGACCTCACGGTCGAGCTGCGCCGGCTCGGGCTGCTCAGCTGAGCTCACCACCGGACCCGAGCGCCGCGCTGACGTTCACGGTCGGCGGCGCAGACACCGCTGCCGCGCTCGGCAGCGGCGACCTGCCCGTCCTGGCCACCCCGCGCCTGCTCGCCTGGTGCGAGGCGGCCACCTGCGCCGTCGAGGTGCCCGGTGCCGCCGGCCGCACCTCGGTGGGCACCCGGGTGCGCCTGGACCACCTGGCGGCCACGGTCGTCGGGGGCACGGTGCACGTGGGCGCCACCCTGCAGAGCCAGGACGGCCGGCTGCTGCGATTCGCGGTGCAGGCCCAGGACGGCGACGACCGGCTGCTGGCCACCGGCGAGATCACCCGCGTGCTGGTCGACCCGGAGCGCTTCCTGGCGCGGGTCGCGCCCGCGGGTTGAGCGCTGCCCGCAGGTCGATGGCGTAGGCCAGCAGCGTGATGCCCGGCACCGGCTCCCAGTCCCTGGCCGGGTCCCGGACGAAGCCGAACCGCTCGTAGACGCGGTGCGCGGAGGTCATCCAGCCCGGTGCCCAGCACCATGCCGTCGCGGCCGGCGCCGCGCGCGCGGTCCAGGCACGCCTGCACGAGGGCGGCACCGACGCCCCGCCCCTGCGCTCTCGCGTCGACCCCCAGCATCCGGAACTCGGCCTCGCCCGCCCGGCTCAGCTCCGCCAGTGGAGAGGGCGGGCAGGCGTAGGTGACGCTGCCGAGCACGCTGCCGTCGCCGTCGACCGCCACCAGCACCTCGCCGTCACCGGCCCGGGCACGGGCGTCGGCCACGACAGCGAGGTAGTCGTCCGGCGTGCCCTGGCCGAACCGGTACGCGTCGGCCACGACCCGGCCTGCCCGGTCCAGCTCGTCGTCGCGGGCCTGCCGGACGTGCACGGTGACCACTCAGACGCCCGTCGTGGTGCGGGGGTAGGCCGCGGCGGGATCGGTGACCACGTTGACCAGGTAGGGGATCCCCGAGGCGAGGGCGCGGTCGATGGCCGGGCCGACCTCCTCCGGCGACGTCACCAGCTCGCCCCCGCCCCCGAGGGCCGTGACGACCTGGTCGTAGCGGGTCTGCGGCGTCAGGTCGGTGATCACGTCGTAGCCGTAGAGCATGTTCATCGGGCCCTTCTCCAGCCCCCAGACGCCGTTGTTGCCCATCACCATCACCACGGGCAGCCGGTGCCGCACCAGGGTGTCGACGTCGGTGAGCGAGAAGCCCGCCGCCCCGTCGCCGAGCAGCAGGACCACCTGGGCGTCGGGGTGCGCCAGCCGGGCGGCGATCGCGTACCCGAGACCGGTACCGAGGCAGCCGAACGGGCCGGGGTCGAGCCAGCGGCCGGGCCGGCGTGGCTCGACGAAGCGCCCTGCGAACGAGACGAAGTCGCCGCCGTCACCGATCACCACGGCGTCGGGGTCGAGGCGCTTGTTCAGCTCACCGTAGATGCGTGCGGGGTGGATCGGGTCGCTGGTGGACCTCAGCTGGGCGGCGTCCTTCGCGACGGCCGCGCGCGCGTGGTCGGCGAGATCACCCACCCAGCGGTCGGTCTCGCCCCGATCGGCCTGTCCGGCGGGGACCCGCTCGGTGAGCAGCTCCAGGACGGTGCCGAGATGACCGCCGACGCCCGCGGCGAGCGGCAGGTGCGTGGCGACCTGGTCCGGGTGGTCCACGACGTGCACCACCTGGGCCGGGGTCGCACCGTCCTTGCCCCCGAACCGGCCGTACCCGAGCCGGAAGTCGAGCGGGGTGCCGACGACCACCACGACGTCGGCCTCGCCGAGAGCCCGCCCCCGCGCCCGGGTGACCAGCTGCGGGTGCCCGGCGGGCACGACGCCGCGTCCCATGCCGTTGGTGACGACCGCGCACCCGGTGGCCTCGGCGAACCGACGGGCGGGGTCCTCGGCCCCGTTCGTCCACACGTCGGACCCGAGGACGAGCACGAGGCGCCGGGCCGCCCGCAGCGCCTCGACGGCCCGGTCCAGGCCCTCGGTGTGCGGCTCGGCGGTGTCGCGTGGGACCACGGCCGGCACGTCGGGCAGATCGCACCGCGAGAACAGGACGTCCATCGGGACGTCGACGAACGACGGTCCGCGGTGCGATGCGACCGCGGCGCAGAAGGCCTCGTGGACGCCGTCGGTGATGGCGTCGACCCGGTCGATCGTCGCCGCGTGCTTGGTGACTGGGGCGAGCAGCGGGACGTGGTCCATCTCCTGCAGGCTGCCGGTGCCCCACCGCCCGGCGGGGGCGCGACCGCCGAGCAGCACGACGGAGGAGCCGTTGAAGTGCGCCGTCGTCATCGCCGAGACCGTGTTGGTCACCCCGGGGCCCGCGGTGGCGACCGCGAACCCCGGCCGGCGGGTGAGCTTGGCCGTGGCCTCGGCGGCGAACACCGCGGTCTGCTCGTGCCGGACGTCGACCAGGCGCAGGGCCGGCTCGAACTTCACCGCGGCGTCGTAGACGGGGAAGACGTGCGCCCCCGACAGGGTGAACACGGTGTCGACCCCGTGGGCGGCCGCCACCCTCGTGACCTGCTGCCCGCCGTGCCCCTCTCTGGCCACCGCGCCCCTACGTGTCGGACGGGGTGCCAGGAGCACCCGCGTGGTCGAGGTCGAGGTCCTTGACCCGCGGGTCCCCGGCGTCGGCGGTGTAGTCGTGCTCGCGGGTGCGGTCGGTGCCCTCGGCCACCTTCATGGCCCGGAGCACGAGCGTGGCCACGGCCGCGACGAGCAGGTTCATCGCCACGGCGAGGAAGCCCGCGTAGACGATGAGATCGGTGTCGAGCCCGAGGTTCTTCAGCGGGAAGGCCGAGCCGCCGAAGTGCGGCCGGATGACCGCGCCCCACTCGCCCGTCACCGGGTCGAGCCCGACCTGCTTGATCGTGTAGAGCATCCAGAACCCGGACGTCATCCCGGCGATCCAGCCGGCGATGAGCCCGCCGCGGTGGAACCAGCTGGTGTACAGGCCCAGTGCCAGCGCGGGCAGGGTCTGCAGGATGATCACGCCGCCGATGAGCTGCAGGTCGATCGAGAACTGCGGGTCGAGCGTCACGATCACGATCAGCGCGCCGACCTTGACCACCAGCGAGGTCAGCTTCGAGGCCTTGGCCTCCTGCGCCGGGGTGGCGTCCTTCTTCAGGTACTCCTTGTAGATGTTGCGGGTGAACAGGTTCGCGGCCGCGATCGACATGATCGCCGCCGGCACGAGGGCGCCGATCGCCACCGCGGCGAAGGCGACGCCAGCGAACCAGTCCGGGAACATCTTGTCGAACAGCAGCGGGACGACGGTGTTGGCGTCGACCTTGCCGGTCTCCTCGTTCACGAGCGGCGTGATCTCGGCCGCGATGGCCATGAAGCCGAGCAGCGCCAGCAGACCCAGGACGAACGAGTACGCGGGCAGCGCAGCCATGTTGCGGCGGATGGTGTGCCGGTCCTTGGCCGCCAGCACGCTGGTGAGCGAGTGCGGGTAGAGGAACAGGGCCATCGCCGAGCCGAGGGCGAGGGTGGCGTACTGCAGCTGCGCCGGCCCGGAGGTGAGGAGCACCCCGTCGTTCGGGTTGGGGGAGGCCTCGAACTTGGCGTTCGCGGCGCTGAAGATGCCGTCCCAGCCACCGATCCGGCTCGGGATGTAGATGACCGCCACGATGATGACGAGGTAGATGAGGGCGTCCTTGACGAACGCGATCAGCGCCGGTGCGCGCAGGCCGCTGCTGTAGGTGTACGCGGCCAGGATCGCGAACGCGATCAGGATCGGCAGGTGCGAGACGAACCCGGTGCCTGTCAGGCCCATCGTCTTCAGCACGGCCTCGATGCCCACCAGCTGGAGGGCGATGTACGGCATCGTCGCGACGATGCCGGTGATGGCGACCAGCAGCGCCATCGTGGGCGAGTCGAAGCGGGCCCGGACGAAGTCGGCCGGCGTGACGAACCCGTGCACGTGGCTCACCGACCAGAGCCGGACCAGGAACAGCAGCACGAGCGGGTACACGATGATGGTGTAGGGCACGGCGAAGAAACCGACCGCGCCGGCGCCGAAGAGCAGGGCCGGGACGGCGACGAACGTGTACGCGGTATAGAGGTCGCCGCCGAGCAGGAACCAGGTGATCCAGCCGCCGAAGTTGCGCCCGCCGAGCCCCCACTCGTCGAGGTGCTCCATCGACTCGGCCTTGCGCCAGTTGGAGGCGTAGAAGCCCATCACGGTGACGAGAAGGAACAGGAGCACGAAGACGGTCATCTCGACCACGTTGATGTCCATCAGCGACCACGCTCCTGGTTGCGCCTGTGCGCCCGGTAGACGATCACGGTGCAGGTCACGCCGATCGGGATGATCGCCAGCTGGAACCAGTAGAAGAACGGCATCCCGAACACGACCGGGTCGGTCCGGTTGTAGAACGGCACCGCCAGGCAGATCACGATCGGGACCAGCAGCAGCCAGTTCAGTGGGGTCTTGTCGTCGTCGACCCGGCTGCGGCGGACGTGGTCGTTCGCCCCGGATCGGGACGGGTCGCGCGGCGGACTGGACTTGCTGAGATCGGACATCGTCGGCCTCTCCGGTGGGACGTGCCGGGCGGCGGCAACCTACCCCCGAAACGGGCCGGATGCACCGTTTCGGGGACGCCACGCCGGACGCACGAGGGCCGGGACGCTGTGCGGCGTCCCGGCCCTGGTGGTGGTCCGTGCGGTGGAGCGGGTGATCAGGCCTTCTTCGTCTCCCAGAAGATGGCGGCGATCTCGTCGATCTTGGCCAGCAGCTGGTCAGCCACGTCGGCGTCGAGGCTCCCCTTGGCGCCACTGGCACCGGCGAGCTTGGTGGCCTCGTTCACCAGAGAGTGCAGCTGCGGGTACTTCTCGAAGTGCGGCGGCTTGAAGTAGTCGGTCCACAGCACCCAGAGGTGGTGCTTGACCAGCTCGGCGCGCTGCTCCTTGATGATGATGGCGCGGGTACGGAAGTCGTGGTCGTCGTTGTCGGCGACCTTGCCGATGATCCCCTTGATCGACTCGGCCTCGATCCTGGCCTGGGCCGGGTCGTAGACGCCGCACGGCAGGTCGCAGTGGGCGCTGACGTCGGTGACGAGCTGTCGGAACAAGCGCATGGTCCGTCCTCTCACGAGACCCGGTGAGGGTCTGCAGGTGTGATTGCGGGTGTACTTGGGACACTACTCGTCGTGACCCCGGACCCGCACGCCGAGCCCACCCCCGCAGGTTCAGGTGCGACTGGGTCGCAGGAATGGCCCCGGTGGCAGCCGTTCCCGTTGCTGCGGGTGCGTGGCCGTTCGATGCTCCCCACCCTGCGCGAGGGCGACCTGCTGCTGGCCCGTCGAGCATCGCGCGCTCGTCCGGGGGCCGTGGTGGTGGTCCGCTGGGAGGGACCGCGGCCGGTGTCGGTCAAGCGCCTGCTGCGGCGCGAGCCGCAGGGCTGGTGGGTCGAGCGTGACAACCCGGCGGAGGGGGTCGACTCGTGGTCGGCCGGGGTGGTCCCGTCCGACGGGTTGCTCGCGGTGGTGCTGCTCCGGCTGTGGCCACGGCCGGGACGGCCGGGCCCGCCGCCGCGCTGATGTCGCCCGCGTCACACTCCCGCGTCGACCCGTGACCTCGCCGCAGCGAGGCGCACGGCCCATCGAAGGCCGCGCTCGTCGTGCATCCGACACTCGTTGTTCATCAGGGGTTCTCACGATGTCCGCCCAGCCTGCTCGCTCTTCGCGAGGGTTTGAATCTCGTTGTGGCAGAGCTGATCGGGGGTCGGGCTACCGATTGTCGAGCCCGCAGTCGTTGGGTCCGGGCAGCTCCAGGCAGGCGAGCCGTTCCTCGACCTGGCGCTGTTCCAGGTCGTCGTCGACGGCAAGGAGGAGCGACAGCATCGAGAGCATCAATGCCACCGCGCTCATCGACGCGATCGTCATCGTCGCCCGGTCGGTGCCGGGCCGGATCAAGGTGGCCATGACGTCCTCCGATTGCCCCATCGCGCACGATCCTGCAGCCGCCGAACCCCCGACGGCTCCCGCACACACCATCCTCCCGCGGCACCGATCCGGCAAGGCCTTTCGGGCACGGGTCGCGCTGGGTTCTGAGAAACGTTGTGGCGGAATGCATCTGCGTGATCACCGTCCGGCTGCGGGCCGTGGAGGCCTCACAGGGGACATTTGTGCCACCTCCTGACGAACGGGCGCAGAACGACATGCTCCGCAGCCGACTGCCGAGTCCGGCACCCCTTGTCGTGCCTGCGAGAGAACTGCTTTGATGGGCCACTCCCAGAGATCCCTCCCTGGTCCTCCCACTTCACGGTGAGCAGGTGGCATGGCCCCTCGGCGCTCCACCCCAGCCGGTGCCGCCGGCCTCCCTTCCGATCTCATCGAGAGCTCGGCATCGGCAAAGTCGCTGTGGCTGAAGCCGATCCGCGCCGCGAGCCGACTCGGACCCGGCCAGGTGCCGAAGGAGGCCGTCGTGGTGCCTGCCGAGGAGGCCCAGCGACTGATGCGGGGGATCGTCCGCTTCGTCGTCGACATCCCGGCGGACACCTCGACCGTCGTGGTGTGGGAGCGCGAGGGCTCGGAGCTGTGGGTCGACGTCGGCACGGTGTCGCTCGCCTGCTCCGACGGCCTGGTCAGGATCGGCGTGAGCTGCGGCTGCGACCAGCTCGACGAGCCCGTCGTGATGACCGTCCCCCTCGGTGTCGGCGGGCCGGGGTCGCCGGCCGGGCTGGTGATGACCACCGTCCAGCGGCTCGACGGGCCCGACCTGCTGACCGCCCGGTGGTCCGACGCGATCACGGCCTTCGCCTGGGAGGCGCTGCTCGAGCTGGCGCGCCGGCTGTGCGCGCAGCTCGGCAGGGACCGGGCCGGGATGCCGCTCGTCCCCGGTGCCGTCGCCGCGACCCGGGGTGCCCTCCTGGTCCACCCGATGTCACGCCACGACCTCTCGGCCCTGGGGCGATGAGCCGTGGCGCTGACCCAGGACGGCATGGGGGCGTTCGGCTCCCTGGCCGAGGCGATCGGCCTGATGTCCGCGGGGGGTGCGAACAGCGCGTGGTTCACCGACCCGATGGGGGGCAGCCCCGAGAACCCCCACGGGCTGACGACGGTGCTCGGCGACGACGACCAGCGCTCCGCCCTGGTCTCCTTCGTCGACGAGGTGCTCGGCCCACCCGCGCAGCACCAGGAGGGTGAGCAGCGCTGGGTCCCCCTGTTCGCCGAGAGCGACCCGGACATCACCCTCTACGTCGTCCTGGAGCCGGTGGCGGGCGCCGTCCGTGTGGGAGTCGGGCTCGAGCACCTGGCGGGGACGTCGAGCACCAACGTCAGGACGACCTTGCACGTCCCGGTCTTCCACGTCCCGCGCGCGGGGGTCGACTCCCGCCCGTCCGACGGGCTGCTGCCGAGGTGGCTGCTGCTCGGTCGGCCCGGCGGCCGCATCGCGGTGGCGGTGGACGCCCAGTTCGAGGCCGGCCCGCCGACACCGGGGGAGGCCTTCCTCGGTGGGGCCTCGGTCAGCATCGCCGTCCCGACCGCCGAGCAGGACACGGCCCAGTTCGCGCTGACCCTGCGCGACCTCCAGCTGCCCGGGGCGAGCACGCCGACGTCCCGCACCCTGGACATCGCCTCGCTCGACGAGCTCGGACCGGAGACGCTCGATTTCGTCGTCGGCCTCCTGCGCCAGCAGATCGCCTCGCTCGATCTCGACGACCCCACGTTCCGCCACGTCCGCGGGCTCGCGGGTGTCCTCGGCCTGCACGACCTCGCCGCCGTCCCATCCCTGCCGGTCGCGGACCTGGTCGAGCGCGGCCTGTCCGCCCTGGTCGCGTGGATCGAGTCCGTGCTCGGCCAGGACGCCACCCTGGACGCCTGGCTGGGCGAGCTCGCCGCGCTCGTCGGCGGGACCGCCGACGCCGCCCGCGACGGCGTCGCCTTCGCGATCGGGCCGGCCCGAGTCTTCCTGGGGCTGCGGGTCACCCCCGGGACCGGCGGGCACCCGGTGCTCGTGCCGTGGGTCGAGGTGACGTGGTCGCCCAGCGACGGCGCCGACCTCGCCGTCACGGTCGACCTCCTGCGCGTCGACACCGCCACGGGTCGTGCCACCGCGGTCCCGGGGCTGCGGGCCGAGGCCGTCCTCGGCGCGCAGGCCCACAACGGGGCAGCGGTCCTGTCCGGCACCCCGGGCATCGGGACGGTCCGCACCGGACTGGCTCTGGACGACCAGCAGCGACCGGCCTTCGTGCTGACGCTGCACGACGTCGACCTGCCGGGCGGCCTGCACCACGACGTCCTGGACCTGTCCAGCCCCGACGCGGCGCTGGACGCCGTCGACTCGGTCGTCGACGGTGCGCTGGGTGCGGCCCTCGACGGGTTCGGCGACGTCGGTGACCTGCTCGCGCAGCTGCTCGGGATCGGGCCGCCCTCCGGGATCTCGCCGCTGGAGGTCACCGCGCTGCTCGCCGACCCGCTGGGCGCGGTGCGGAGCTACTGGCGACGCCTGCTCGCCGACGGCGCCGCCATGGCCGAGGTGCTGGGCACGGCGGGCCGTCTGGTCACGGGGAGCGCGGTCGTCGTGCCCGGCCCGGGGACGCCGGAGCGGCCCTGGGAGGTCGACCTCGCCGGCGGGATCGGGCTGCACGTCTGGCACGAGGCCGAGGTCCTGGTGGTCGCCCTCCGGGCGGATGTCCTCACGCCGGTCCCGGGCGACCTCGCCGTCGCGACGCGGGCGCAGATCGTCCTGCTGCGAGCCGATCTCGGCGTCGGCCAGGTCGCCCTCGCCTGCGGCGCCAGCAGCCAGGTCGTGCTGCGCCCGGCCGGTGCGGAACCGATGGAGCTCGATCTCGGGGCTGCCACGATCCGCTTCTCGGGCGTGGGCGTGGGGGCCAGCTGGTCCCCGGCCACGGGGCTGGTGGGGTCCGTCGTCGGTGACGGGCTGCAGGTCCGGGGCGTCGACCCCCGCACGCAGCTGGCGGTGGTGCACGACGTCCCCCTTCCCGCCGTCGGGGCCGACGGCACGGTGACCTTCGCGCCCGACTGGGACGCGGTCGAAGGCATCGCCACCGCGCTGCTGGCGCAGTCCGGGTCCGCTGCGCTCGACGTCCTGCTCGACCTGGTGGGCTGGCGCGGGGCCGGCGCCCACCTCCGTCTCGGTGCGCTGGTCGAGGACCCCGGGGACGCCGTCGCGGCCTGGGCCACCGCCCTGGCCCTGGACTGCGCGCACCTGCGCACCGCCCTCGGTCCGGTGGCCTGGTTGCTCAGCGGCGGCCGGCTGAACGCGCCGGTCGGCGGTGGCCGTCCGCCTGATCCCTACCGCTGCCCGGTGGCGGGCGACCCCCGCGCTCCCGGCCTCACCGCGTGGACCGTGCCGGGCTGCCCGCCCGCGCGCACCACGATGGGTGACAGCCCCGCACGCCTGGCCGACCTGCGCGACGGGGTGGTGCTGCCGGACGGTCCGGGCCTCGCGGCCACCCTGGCCTCGCTCGCCCCCGTCCTCCCCGAGCTCGGCGAGCTCCTCGTCGGTCGCCCGCGCCTGGGTGAGGGGCTCACCTCGCTCATCACCCGCTGGTCGGGCACGGACGGTGTGGTCGCCATCCCGACGACGATGCCCCCGGACGTCCTGTCGCTGGTGCTGCAGGGGCGCTCCTACGCCGAGCTGGTCGCGTCGGGCCGGCTCCGCGAGGACGTCCTGGACGAGGTGGTCGCCCCGCTCGACGCCGTCGTCCACGTGGGGTGCTCCGCCGAATGGCTCACCGGACAGGGCGCAGCCGCCTCGATCGACGCCACCGGGCCCGCCCCGACACCACTTCCGGCCGGTGCCGCAGGGGAGTGGTTCGTGCAGGTGCCCGCGCCCTCGGCGGCAGCAGCGCTGCGTCCCGACCACGACGCCGTGGCCGCCCAGGCCGACCGGCTGGTCGCCGTCCTGTCCGCACGCACCTCGCCGGTGGTCGTCGTCGCGTACGGTCCCGCCGGCGCTGCTGCCGTCCGTGCGGCCGGATCGGCGGTCCTCGGCTCGACCGTCTCGACGGTCGTGACGGTGGGGACCCCCTGGTCGCCGGTCCGGGTGCTGGCGTCCGCGGCCGGTCTGGGCGGCGACGCCCTCCGCTTCCTGGACCGGCTGGTACCCGAGCCGCTGCCTCTCGTCAGCGACGCGGGCACCGCGCACGGCTGCACGCCGTCCCAGCGTGCCTGGTCGTTGGTCCGGCACTCCCTCGAGACCGGTGGCCCGCAGGACCTGCCCTCAGCAGGCGCTGAGACCCGTCGGGCCGGGCTGGCGGTGCACGCCGTCTTCGGAGCGGTGCCACGGACGGACGTGGTGCGGGCGACGGCCGCCCTGGTCGTGGCCGGCATCGAGGCCCGCTCGCTGGTCGCCGACACCGCCGCAGCGGCGTCGTCCGGCCCGCCCGAGGAGCTGCACCTCGGCGTCGACGTGCCGGTGCTGGACCTCGACCTGGGCGGTCTGTTCGTGGGTGCCGGCCTCGCCGTCGACCTCGTCTCGGTGAACGCCACCAACCCCCACGTCCGCCCGCTCCGGGAGGTGGTCGTCACCGTCCGGATCGGTGTGGGGGACGGGTGGCTGGTCGGCGGTCCAGGCGCCACCCAGGACGACCTCGAGCTGCGGTGGCTCGAGGCGCGCGTCCACGTGCCCCTCGACGGGCGAGCGGGGTCGACCGAGCTGGTGCTGCACGAGGCCCGGGCCTTCACGGCGTACCGGGAGCGCTGGGTCGTGCGCCCCGGCGGCACCGGGCCGGACGTGACCACGGCCCTGCCCGAGGTCAAGATCCTGCTGAGCGAGGTCTGCGCGCGGTTGCGGGCCGCGTCCCCGGACCTGGCGGGGCTGCTGTCGCTGCTGGGGGTGCTGCGGGCGGACGGCCTGGACGGGGACGCGCTCGACCAGATGCTGTTCGACCCGGTCGCGACGCTGCGTCCCCTGGTCTCGGCCCGCGCCGCCGACCTCGCGGCGGCCCTGCGCGGCCTCATCGCCCTGCCCCCGGTCGGCACGTCCTCGATCGTCCTGCCCCCCACCGCGTTCCGCGCCGGTGTCGGTGGCGTCCACGTCGACGTCGACCTGGCCACCGGCAGCGTCACCGGAGCCGTGACCCTGACCGTCGACGGACTGCCCCCGCTCGACCTCGGCCTCGCCGCGTCCGCTGCGGGTGCGACCTTCACCGCCGCCCTGGGCGAGCTCGACCCCTCCGCAGGCGGCGTGCGGCTCACGGGACAGGCCGGCCCGGCGGGCGCCGCGCTCGCCGTCGAGCACCGTGCTCCGGGCACGACCGCGACCACGACCGTCGCTCTGTACCCGGCAGCGGACCCGGCCGGACTGCTCGCGCTGGCCGGCACCGCTCTCCCCGCCGCCGTGCTCCAGGCGGTCGCGACGTGCTGCCGGACCGAGGCCACCGAGGAGGCGCTCCCGGTCCTGGACGCCGCCCTGGCCGCCGTCGGGCTCCTCACCCCGACCCGGCCCAACGGCTCCCGCGGTGTCGTCCTCCCGCTGGGGCTGCTCGACGACCCCGGTGCCTGGTTGGTCCAGCGCTCGGACCCGCTCGGCGCGGTCGTGGCCGTGCTGGAGGCGCTGGTCCCCGTCGTGGTGCCGACCCGGCCCGCCGGCACCACCGGCTGGCCGCTGAGCGACGACCTGACCATCTCCTATGCGGTGGTGTCCGGCCGCCTCCGGCTCGTCGCCGCACTCGACCTCACGGCCACCATCGACGGCCGGGTCGTCTCCACCACGGTGACGAGCGGGCTGACGATCTCTGCGGCGGGCGAGGTCCAGCCGGTCGTCGACATCGGCGTCCAGGTCGACCGGACGGGGCTGCGCCTGCAGGTCTCGCCGGCGCCGACCCTCGACCTGGTCCGCGAGCCACCCGCCACCCCGATCCGGCTCCACCCGGCAGGTCCCGGCATCGGCCAGGCCATCGGCGCCGCCGCGGAGTCCGCCGTCCGGGTCGTGCTCAACGCCCTGGTCGACCACCGGCTCGACGCCGGCACCTCGACGGTCAAGGCGGTGGGGGCGGCCGTCCACGAGCTGGGGGGCGGGCTCGATCTGCTCGTGGCGGACCACTTCACCGACGCCACGATCGCCGGCTTCGCCCAGAACCCGGCCAGCGCCCTGCTCGACCGTCTTCCGCACCTGGTCACCAGCGGGCTCAGCGCACTGGCGCAGGCCCTGGACCCCGGGGGGACGACGGTCCGTGTCCTGGCGGCCGCCGACGGTCGCCGCCGCATCACGTTCGGTACCGGGCAGCACGTCCACGTGGACCTCGACGGCAGCGCACCGGCGATCGAGATCGGCTGCGACATCGCACTCGTCGACTCCGGTGGGACGCTCGTGGGCCGCATCGCCCTGGAGCGGCTGCGGCTGACGCCCACGGGCGTGCAGGTGGACCTCAGGGCCGGTCCCTTCGTGATCGACGTCGGGACCGTGACGCTCCACCCGCTGCTCGTGGCCAGGGCAGGGGTGAGCTCTGACGGGTTCGACCGCCTGATCGGTGTCGGGCTGGGCCTGGACGCGACCGGCCGGGAGTCGGTCGAGGTCCGGTGGACGCTGGACTCCCGGCCGCCGGACCTCTACGCGGTGAGCCGCGACCTGCAGGGGACGGAGACGGACGCCCTCCGCGACCTCGAGGCGGTGGCGCTCACGGTGCTCGGGGTCGCTGTCTCGCTGGCCTCGGGCGTGCTGACCGAGCAGCTCGGCCCGGTCGTGACGGCACGGGCCACGAACATGCTGCAGGACGTGGTGTTCACCGGCGGGGGACGGACCTTCGACCCCACGTTCTTCGCCGACCTCGCCGATCCCGACGCGCTCCTGCGGCGCCTCAAGGCCCTGGCCTGGAACTGCGCCACCGACCCCCACCACGGAGCCCAGCCGGCTCGGCCCCTCAGCATCACCATCGACGGCACGGTCACCATCGGGCTCACCGCCGTGGACCTCGGCGGCGGGCAGCAGCACGTCGGACTGAACCTCTCGCTCGTCCCCGGGACGAGGTACGAGTTCCCGACCTCGGACGTGAAGGTCGCGCTCGAGGTCGACTCCTCCTGGATCGACCCGGCGGTGGCCGCCGGGCTGTCCGTCCTGGTCCTCAAGGGCCCCGACATCGACCACCTCGAGCTCGACCCGGGTTTCGCCGTCGCGGGCATCGGGATGCGCTTCACGAAGGCGAGCGGCCCGCTGCTCGAGCTCGGCTCGATCGCCCTGGACGGCATCGCCGTCCACGTCTACGCCGAGGCGGGGCCGCTCGGCGTCGGCGGCGGCGCCAAGATCCAGCTCGACGGCCTGGCCGTCGCCCCCGGAGGCGGGGGCGGCAACGGGGTGGCGAACTCCATCATGAACGACGTCGGTTCGGCGAGCGCCGGCAACCGACCGGTGTTCAGCCCGTCCCTCGCGATCCAGAAGCACCCAGGTCCCGGTCAGGAGGTCGGGGTCGGCCTGAGGGCGGGTGACCCGCCGGGCCCCTGGTGGATCGTGATCCAGAGCCAGCTCGGGCCCCTGTACGTCGACCGGATCGGGTTCAACACCGTCGAGAGCGGCGGGAAGGTCACGCAGATCTCGTTGCTCTTCAGCGGTCAGCTCTCCCTGTTCGGGCTGACGGCTGCCGTGGACCAGCTGATGATCACGTGGACCGGCGGCGACGTCCTGTCGATCTCGAGCTGGACCGTGGACCTGATGGGGCTGGCCATCTCCGCCGACATGTCCGGGGTGAGCCTGGCCGGGGGACTGCTCAAGACCGTCGACGGCGGCACCACGTCCTACGTCGGCATGCTGATGGGTCGCTTCGCGGCGTACGGGCTCTCCGTCTTCGGCGGCTACACGAACGACGGCGGGAACGCGAGCTTCTTCCTGTTCGGCGCGATCAACGGGCCCATCGGAGGGCCGCCCGCCTTCTTCCTCACCGGGATCGGTGGCGGTCTCGGCATCAACCGTGGCCTCGTCATCCCCACCGACATCTCGAACTTCGGCACCTACCCGTTCATCCAGGCGCTCGACCCGGGCGCGACGCCCCCGGACAACCCGATGGACGAGCTGCACCGGCTGAGCGCCTACTTCCCGCACCAGATGGGCAGCTTCTGGTTCGCGGCGGGCATCTCGTTCACCTGCTTCGCGCTGGTCGACGGGGTCGCCGTGATCGCGGTCTCCTTCGGCAACGGGCTGGACATCAGCCTGCTCGGACTCGCGCGGCTGGCGCTGCCGCGCCCCGGGGCTGCCCTGGTGTCGATCGAGCTGGCGCTGCTGGCGAGGTTCTCGACCAGCGAGGGCCTGTTCATGATCAAGGCCCAGCTCACCGACAACTCCTGGCTGCTCTACGAAGACGTCCGACTGACAGGCGGTTTCGCCTTCTGCATCTGGTGGAAAGGTCCGCTGGCCGGGCAGTTCGTCATCACGATGGGTGGCTACCACCCGAGCTTCCACCGCGACGGGTACCCCGACGTGCCGCGCCTCGGGATCATGTGGCGGATCAGCGACTACCTCGTGATCAAGGGGGGCACCTACTTCGCGCTCACGTCCGAGGCGCTGATGGCGGGGACCTCGGTCGAGGCGAGCCTGGACCTCGGTTGGGTCTGGGCGAAGGTGGCCTTCGGCGCAGACGGCATCGTGTACTTCGACCCGTTCTGGTTCGAGGTCTCGGCGTACGCGCGGATCTCCGCCGGCCTGGAGCTCGACCTGGGCCTGTTCTCGATCAGCCTGAGCATCACCCTCGGCGCCACGATCAGGGTGTGGGGTCCCGACTTCGCCGGTCGGGTCGAGTTCGAGATCGGACCCTGCACGATCCCGGTCAGCTTCGGCAGCAATCGCGAGGTAGCACCGAAGCGGTTGTCCTGGAGCGAGTTCACCACCAAGTACCTCGAGGACGCGGGCGGGGCAGCGAAGGCCCTGTCGTCGAGCACGGG
Organism: Actinomycetales bacterium; assembly: GCA_038213835.1. Taxonomy (GTDB): domain Bacteria; phylum Actinomycetota; class Actinomycetes; order Actinomycetales; family CAWJMD01; genus JBBQSN01. The sequence goes on along the minus strand of JBBQSN010000009.1, from coordinate 834 downwards.
CCGGGGTTCGTTGCCAACCTCCACCGGAGGCGCCACCGGCGCCCCCTCCTCGGACGGCAGCCAGGCTCTGCCCTTCCAGGTGTTCGCCGAGTTCGAGATCACCTTCACGACGATCATCCCCACCTCGACCTTCGACGTGGGTACCGCTGCTCCCGTCCAGGTGCCGACGACCATCTCCGGGGGTCAGCCGGCCCTGCTCGGCCTCAGCCCGATGGGCGCGCACCACTTGGCGTCGACGCTCACCGTCCGCCTGGACCGGTGGAACCCGACGACCAGGCGCTACGAGCGGGTCGACGACAAGCTGGCCCGGCTGGTCGAGGGGTTCGGGGGTGGTGCCGGGTCGCCGGGGTACGCCACCGACCACTACCCGATCGGTGTGTGGGGAACGCCGCTCGACCCGGACGTGCCCGTCAAGCCCCTCCCGCAGGGCGACGTCGTCTCCGCCGGCACGCAGGTGGTCCTCGTCGCGGGCATCGACATGCCGGGTGTCGGCCCCGACATCGACTACCACCAGGTGCGTGCCGGTCGCCGACCTCTGCCCCTGCTGGCGACCGGTACCGCCCGAGCCGCCTTCCTGAACACGGCCGGCGCCCTCCCCGTCGTCGCGGCCGGCACCGCGACCGAGGCCCTGGTCCTCGCCGCGGAACAGCTGTTCGCCGACCGGACGACCGGCGGCACGCTGACGGTCCGCGGTGGGCACAGCGCCCTGGCCCGGGCGGCGTTCGTCCAGGACCGGAGCGCGCCACCGATCTTCGGGACCCTCGCCGATGGGCTCGCCCGCGCGAACGGCGCCACCGGACGACGCGACGTGATCGCACCCGTCGAGCCGTACAC
>JBBQSN010000008.1:0-35833 GCA_038213835.1 Actinomycetales bacterium | reverse complement strand
GGAGTCGGGGTTGCCCCGGTGGATCGCGTCGAAGACCTGCAGGATGGCGCGCGACTCGCCCTGCGCGTTGAGGATCGCCGCCTGTGCCGTGCCCTCGGCGGTGAGGATCGCGGCCTGCTTCTCGCCCTCGTCGGTCAGGATCTGCGCCTGCTTGACGCCCTCGGCGTGCAGGATGGTCGCGCGCCGGTCGCGCTCGGCCCGCATCTGCTTCTCCATCGAGTCCTGCACGCTGGCCGGCGGGTCGATGGCCTTGAGCTCGACCCGGTTGACCCTGATGCCTCAGCGCCCGGTCGCGTCGTCCAGGACGCCGCGCAGCTGCCCGTTGATCTGGTCGCGGCTGGTCAGCGTCTGCTCGAGGTCGAGCGAGCCGATGACGTTGCGCAGCGTCGTCACGGTGAGCTCCTCGATGCCCATGATGTAGTTGGCGATCTCGTACGTGGCCGCTTTGGGGTCCGTGGGCTGGAAGTAGATGACGGTGTCGATTCTCACGACGAGGTTGTCCGAGGTGATGACCGGCTGCGGCGGGAACGAGACGACCTGTTCGCGCAGGTCGACGTTCGCCCGGGCCCTGTCCATGAACGGAATCAGGAAGTGCAGGCCCGCGTCCAGCGTGCGCTAGTACCACTACCTCGATGATCGCACCCGCGAGGTAGACGTCATACTTCTGCCTGAGCCGCTCCCGAAGCAGCCGAGCCACGGTCGCGTACGGACTTCGCTCCGACCGGGCCGAAGTCGTTGCTTGGGTCCGTCTCCCGCGCGGTCGGCCGCATCGACCGTGGGTGGCCCAAAAGCTCGCACCGTCCACGGGATCACCCGATCACAGGTGTCGGACCGCCGATGTCCCTCTCACCTGCCCGAACACCACGGGCGCGGCCGGGGCCGCAGGCCGCCGGCGGTCGAGGCGTCCGGGGAGCCGGTCGGCGTCGTGGCCGGGACAGGGTGCACTCCCGGGGCCGCCTACCGTCGCCGATGGCGCGCTCACACTCGGGCACCGATTACGCACCGAGTCGACCCGAGCCGTCGCACTTCTGCCCGAACTTCTCCCGAACCACCCGGCACACCCCGGCCGCGATGACACCGGCTGACACGTCCCGGACCGCGAATGTGGCTGTGACCTGCACGAACACCACCGTGACGGTCCGGCCCGGCACCACCTGACATACGGTGCGTCCGACTTTTAATCCGAGAGTTGCGGGTTCGAGCCCCGCGGGGCCCACCGCGTTTGCCCAGGTCAGCGGCATGTCGGTGCCGGCGTGTGCCGCTTCGTGCACCCCGACTTCTGCCCGAACTTCTACCCGCCTGCGCCGAAATTGGGCCTCGTGGCGGTGCTGCGAGGCGTCCGCTCCGACTCCAGCCGACACGAAAGTCATCTGCCTTGGACCAAGCGGCATGGCGACCTGCGGACTCCAAAGCCGCAGCCCACCCTCTCGCCGAGCTGGACGCCGCTTCACCGTCCACGCGCCTGGACGCCGCCCACGAGACTGAATCCGGGCGCAGTGCTCGAGCCGTACTTGGGTTCTGCTGCGACACCGGTCGAGTCAGGGCGCAGTGAGGCCGGGGATGAGGCGAGGCCGGGGATGAGGCGGCTGGCAGAGCCGCCGTAGAGCAGGCGTAGCGTGCTGAGGTCCAGGGCCAGTGAGCTGACCGGCCACCGGCCGTCCAGGTGTGAGGAGCCGGTCAGCTGGTAGCACTCGTCGCTGGTCTCGAAGAAGCAGTAGTGCTCGTGCAAGCTCGCCGCAGACAGCGGGAAGCTGTCCGTGCCGAAGGGCACTCGGCCTGCGAAGTCGCGAAGCAACGCGGCGGCCGCCCGCGGGACGCGGCCGAGCTCGGGGAGCCGCGCGGCTACGTCGATCGCGTAATGGGGATACGTCTCCAGCATCCTCCTGACCTGGTCCAGGTTCTCAGCCCAGCAACCGACGTGGAAGCCCACGAACTGTGTGTCCGGGTGGTCAGCGACAGCGGTCTCGAGCGCCTCCATCAACCGCGGGAACGCCGGGAACCGGTCCCGGTCCTGGAAGGCCCACTCCGGGCACCGCAGGAGCTGTTCGAGACGCTCGTTCGTGGCGTCGAGCGACTCGAAGAACGCCACGGGATAGGCGCTGTGTACGCCGACCGGGAGACCCAGCTCGCCCGCCGTCTCGAGCGCGGCGCTTAGTCTCGGGTCGTCGAGCAGGACCAGCTCGTCGGCTGCATCGCGGACCAGGAGCCCAAGGTCCTTCCAGATCTTCAGTCCGCGCGCACCCTGCTGAGCGGCCCGGTGGACCTGTTCGACGAGGAGCTCGGACGACCGTGACGGAGCGGTCCGTAACACCGACCAGTCGAGGTGGGCGAAGGTGACGAAGCGTCCCTCGTGGGCTCGGTCGTACCGGTCCAGGTTGGCCTCCAGTTCGGCGCCCCATCGACCATCGTCGAGGTTCACGACCGCCTGCACGTCGCACTCGTCCATCAGATCGACGAGCTCGGGGACGTCTGTGACCGCCCAGTCGCCTGTCAGCCAGCGGCCCAGATGGTTGTGGGCATCCACGACGGGCGCCTGCGGATGAAGCACCCGGTGGTTGGCGACGACTGCCTGGATCCGCGGGCGGTAGGCGTCCAGAGGCAGTGAACCAAGCGGGTGCGTCATCGGCTCCTGCGCCGGCCACAGCTGGTCGACTGCCGGGTCCGGGAGCGGCTGGGTCATGGCCGCGGGGCAAGCGGCCCCCGCGCCCACGCAGGAAGCAAGTCGCCGTGTGCCGCAGCGAGCTCGTCGCACAGTGACCAGATGTCGTCGACGCCCAGGTTCGCCGAGGCATTGGGGTCAAGCATGACCGCCCGCAAGATGGCGCGGGGGTCTTCCTCGAGGGCGGCGACGACGGTCAGCTCGGCGACATTGAGGAAGGACCTGTTCAACGCCGCGCACTGTGCGGGAAGCGATCCGACAGGCACGGGATGCACGCCGTCGGCGTCCACGATCGCCGCCATCTCCACCCCAGCAGCGCTGGGCAGGTTGTCGATGAGGCCGCTGTTGGCGACGTTGACCTGGATGCTCCGTGACGTGCCGGTGACGATGCTGTGGATGACCTGCGGGGCGTACTCGGTGGTCTCGGTCTCCACGGGGACGTCCTCGCCGGCGCGGACCAGCTCGCGCGTCCGCTTGAAGGTGCGCACGTTCTCCTCGCTGATCTCGACGAAGACACCGATCGGCAGTCGCAGGCGCTCGACCTCCTTCGGCTTCCCGGGGTACCACGGGACGTACTCGCTGGAGGGCTCGCTGGTCTCGGTCGGGTAGTAACCCAGCCTTCGGTACATGTCGACGCGGGCCCGGCGACGAAGCTCTGGGTCCGAAGCGATGCGCGCGTCCAGCAGTGGGTACAGGTCCTGCCCGTCCCTCTCCAGGCGTAACAGCCACGCCTGGTGGTTCACCCCCGCGGAGTGGAACGCGACCTCCTCGTGCGGCACGCCCATCACCTCGCTGAGCCCGACCACGGTCCAGTAGACGCTGTGGCAGAGCCCGTAGGCCTTGACCCGGGGTGCGACGGCGTTCAGCCACCAGATGTTTATCGCCATGGGGTTCGTGTAGTTCAGCAGGAGCGCGTCAGGGCACAACTGCTCCATGTCCCGAGCCAGGTCACGCAGGAACGGGAAGGTGCGCAGGGCGCGGAAGACGCCGCCCACACCGAGGGTGTCACCGATCGTCTGCTGCAATCCAAAGCTGGCGGGCACCTCGAAGTAGCGGTCAGGTGCGGGGGTCGGATGGCACGATGACCGCTCCGGACCGCATGGTGGCCGTGGTCCTCGTCCTGGTGCTCGTCCTGGCGGGCCTACCCTGGGTGGCTGGTACCTCGTCGCACAGGGGTGGGTGACTGTGGCGGTGACCGCACCCAGCGAGCTCAGCACGACGCCGGTGCAGTCGGCGGCGACCGCTGGCTGGTGGCCGTGGGCCTTGGGCGTCGCAGGGCAAGTCCACCCTGCGCGGCCTGCGCTGGCTCGCCGGGCACCTGGCGGACCGCTGTGTGGGCGGCGTCGTCTGAGCGGGACCGGTGCCGAGGGCAGCTCGAGGTCGATGCCCATGCCGTCGAGTCAGCGGCCGCCGACTCGCTGGAACAGGTCCCGGGCGTCCGCTCGGCCCGCAGCCGGGTGCTGCGTGATCGTGCGGTCAGGTCGTTGCCACCATCCGCGTCACGATCGAGCGCGGCACCGACCTCGAGCAGCTCGCCGCGGCCTGCGACCGCGCGAGCTCCGACCTGGCGTGAGTGCTCGGCAGGGACGACCTACGCTGCAGCGTGCGGGTAGAGGTCACCCACCGGGACCGTGCGCTGCCCCGAGTTCGCTGATCCGTGATCCACCGGCGCTGATTCTCGGTGCTCTCGCTCGTGATTCTGGGGAGTGATTGTCCGGCGGTGGTGGTGAGGGCGTGGCCGGGTGGCCGGTCTGTCCGGTTCTTCCACGTCGGGGTCGTTCCTGCAGGGCCGGTCCGGCCGGGTGGTCAGGTGGTGGCGGTGCTCCAGAGGTCTTCCCAGGCGGCGGCCCAGGGCCAGTGGGTCGGCAGGTGCAAGGTCAGGCGTCGACCGGTGGAGGCGATCCGGGCCGGGACGTCGACCAGGTGGGTGCGCGGTGGCCCAGCGGGCCTTGGCGTGCCGCACGCTCGCGGCGGAGCCGGCGGCGCGCAGGAGGTTGAACGCGATGCAGGCCAGCGCGAGCCAGGCGGCGTTCGCAGTGAACTTGCCCGACGGGGCGTGCGCCAGCGGGCCGTCCTTGAGCTCGGCGATGACCTGCTCGACGACGGCGTGGTCACGGTGGATCTCGTCGGCCTGGACGGTGGGCAGGGGCGAGTTGGTGACGAACCCGTGATGGCGCCAGCTGGTGAACAACTCGTCCTGACCGGCCTGGGCGGCGGCGCGGGTGGCGTGGTTCAGTCGCCGGACCCGGCGCACCACCAGCCGGCACGTCACCTGCCGGGCCTTGGGGTGGGAGGTGAACGCGGTCAGGTTGGTCTCGGCGACCTCGGCTTCGGAGATGAACCGCTGCTCGGCCTCGTCCCAGATCGCCCGCGGGTACCGGATGGTGGTCCAGGACTGCTCGGGGATGCCCGAGATCGCCTGGCGCACGGAGGGGTTCATCCGCACAGTCACCGAGAACCACGCCTTGGCCCGCAGCGCGGCAGCGATCACGTCGCGGCGGTAGTAGGCCGAGTCGGCCCGCACCATCAGCGCCCCGGTGGCCCCCGCGGCGCGGGCGGTCACGACGGCGTCGGCCACCAGGCGGGCGGCGCCGTGCCCGGAGGCGACGTTGCCCTTGCGCAGCCGGGACGCGGCGATCACCGGTGCGCACGTCGGGGAGGACAGGGTCGCGATCTGAGCGTTGAGGCCCTTGACCCCGGAGTACCCGTAGGCGGCGCCCTGCTAGTGGTCCGTCTGTGAAATAACAAGGTAGTCTTGGCGGGTGCCTACTTCTGTTGCCGCTCCGGCCCTGGACGTCAGCGACGATGACCGCGCTGAGCTGGTGAGGATGTCGCGGTCGACGTCGCTGCCGCATCGCACGGTCGTTCAAGCCAAGGCGTTGCTGCTGGCCGCCGACGGTGTCGCGAACGAGGAGATCGCCCGGCGCGCCGGGACCGACTCCGATGCGGTGCGCCGGTGGCGCAAACGCTTCGTCGAGAAGGGCCCTGCCGGTGTCGGGACGATCGCCAAGGGCCGCGGCCGCAAGCCGTCGCTGCCTGTGGGGACGGTGGCCGAGGTGCTGCGCCTGACCCGGCACGAACGGCCCGCCGATGGCTCGACGCACTGGAGCACCCGGACCCTGGCCGACCGGGTCGGGATCGGCAAGGACTCCGTCGCGAAGATCTGGGCCGACCACAACCTCAAGCCGTGGCGGGTGGACACCTTCAAGATCAGCAACGACCCCGACTTCGAGTCCAAGCTGGTCGACGTCGTCGGGCTCTACCTGAACCCACCGGCGCGGGCGGTGGTGTTCAGCTTCGACGAGAAGACCCAGTGCCAGGCGCTGGACCGAACCCAACCCTCGCTACCGCTCAAGCCCGGCCGGGCCGGCACGATGACCCACGACTACAAGCGCAACGGCACCATCGACCTGTTCGCCGCGATGAACGTGGCCACCGGAGAAGTACTGACCGGACTGGCCAAACGCCACGCGGCAGTAGATGTGCTGCGCTTCTTCAAGCAGATCGACGCCAGCGTCCCACGTGGGCTCGCGGTCCATGTCGTCCTGGACAACCTCTCAGCCCACTCAGCACCCGAGATCACCAAGTGGCTTGCCCACCGCGACCGCCGCCGCTGGCACCTGCACTTCACCCCCACCTCGAGCTCGTGGACCAACCTGATCGAGCGCTGGTTCAAGGAACTGACCGACAAACGACTCCGCCGAGGCCGCTTCACCAGCGTCGCCGACCTCACCGACGCCATCACCACCTGGGCCGCGTACTGGAACACCGACCCCAAACCCTTCATCTGGAAAGCCACCGCCGACGACATCATCGCCAAGGTCCAACGAGGCCGCGACGCCCTCCACCAGATCAAATCAACGACGGACCACTAGCCGGCCCCGTCGTGGGCGGCGCCCGGGGCGGCGCGGTCGTCTCGCTGCCAGGCCGCGAGGTCGTCCGGGGTGTCGACGTCCTGGGTCGAGCGGGCGGGCAGGGGCACCGGCTCCAGGCGCAGGGCCCGGACCAGCGCCCGGGCGGACGAGCCGGGTGCCGGGGGGTCGGCCCCCAGAGCAGCACCGGCGGCGGGCGCCAGCGCCAGGTGCAGCGGTTGCAGACCTCCGGAGCCGTCGACGCCGACCACACCGAGCGCGGCGGGGTCCCTCTCGAGCAGCGCCGACAGCGCTGCCAGCAGTGGCTCGACGGCCAGGTGGGCGTCGGGCGCGTCGGCGGGCAGGACCACCACGGGCAGCGTCGGTCGGGCCGCCAGGGCCGCTGCGACGCCGGCGTGCAGGGCCCGGGCGGGCCCGGAACCGGCCGGGGACTCCCGGACCCACGTCACCGTCCGTGGTGGCCGGGTCGGGGCGTCGACGGCCCTGGGGGCCGCGAGGGGACGTCCGGGCCCGACGAGGGTGACGGCGGGTCCGGGGGGCAGGCGCGAGAGGGCGACGGACAGCAGGTCGTGCTCACCCACGCGGGCGGCGAGCTTGTCGGACCCGAACCGGACAGAGGCTCCACCGGCTAGCAGCACGACGCTCGGACCGGGCATGATCCCCACTTTGCCCTACGCCGTCACGGCGACGCGCCGGGACGGGACTGCTCCGTTCGGGTGATACGCATGGCTGGTGTGGTCAATGCGGACGGCATCGCGACCGATGGAGGTCCATCGGGCCCGGCAGCATGTCGCGCCGGACTCACGAGCGTCAGACGAGTGGAAGGTCATCCCATGCTGCGGAGCTTCGGCATCAGGGCCAAGATCCTGGCCGTTCTCGCCCTTCCGGTCCTTGTTCTCGCGCTGGCAGCAGGCGTCATCGCGACGACCGCCGCCACCGACGCGCGCAAGGCCCGGCAGATCGAGGCCCTGACCGAGCGGGCGAGCGGTCTCACCGACCTGGTGAGAAGGCTGGGTACAGAGCGTGCCCTGACCGTCGCCGTGCTGTCGGGCGACGAGGCCCAGGCTCCCGCCCTGGCGAAGGTCCGACAGGGCCTGGACGTCGGGATGGCCGAGTTCGACGAGTCGACCTCGACCCTCGACCTCAGCGAGCTGGACGAGCAGTCGCGAGCCGGGTACGCCGCCTCGCAGTCCGCGAACGACACCATCTCCGAGCTGCGCCGCCAGGTCGACGGCAGGACCCTCACGCCCGAGCAGGCACTGATCCGCTACACCGAGATCATCCGCACCGACATCGCGCTGCCGGCCGCGATCGCCGACGGCGTCGACGACCGCACCCTCGCGAACCAGCTGCGCGCCTACACCGCCACCCTGGAGCTGCTGGACGCGGTCAGCTCCGAGCGCGACGTCACCACGCCGTCCGTCGCCGCGGGCGGGTTCACCGAGGCCGCCGAGTCCGCCGCGACCGCTGCCGCCCTGCGCACCGACCTGGTCCGTGAGCGCACCGCGGTCACCAGCAACACCGCCGGCGTGCGGACCCCCGCCACCGGGTACACCCTGCAGCTGGCCCGCTCGCGCACCCTCGGCGCCCCCGACGGCGTCTTCGAGAACATCGACGTGAAGTCCTGGGTCGGTGCCTTCGAGGAGGACATCAACTCCCTCGGCTCGGGCCTGACCCGCCTGATCGACGGGGCCGAGGACCGCTCGGTCGAGCTGTCGGCCGATGCCTCCCGCCGGTCCCTGCAGGTCATCGTCGTCGCCTTCCTGGCCGTGGTGGTCCCGGTGCTGCTGGCCCTGTGGCTGGCCCGCCGGATCACCCGCCCGCTGCGTCGCCTGACCGAGGCGGCCGCGCAGATCCGCGAGGACCTGCCCAGGATGGTCGAGCAGATGGCCACCCCGGGCGAGGGACCGGAGATCACCATCCTGGAGATCCCCGTCCGGTCCAACGACGAGGTCGGCCGGCTCGCCCGCGCGTTCAACGACGTCAACAAGACGACCGTCGCCACCGCCCAGGAGCAGGCCGCGCTGCGCGGCTCGATCGCCGCCATGTTCGTCAACGTCGCCCGCCGCGACCAGGTGCTGCTCTCGCGCCAGCTGTCCTTCCTGGACCAGCTGGAGCGCACGGAGGAGAACCCGGAGACGCTGGACAACCTGTTCAAGCTCGACCACCTCGCCACGCGGATGCGTCGCAACGCCGAGTCGCTGCTGGTGCTCGCCGGGATCGACACCGGCCGGCGCCTGCGCCGCCCGATGCCGCTGGCCGACGTCGTCCGCACGGCCTCCTCGGAGATCGAGCACTACGAGCGCGTCGACCTCGCCCAGCACGTCGACCCGCCGATGGTGGGCCACGCCGCCCTCATCGCGGCCCACATGCTGGCCGAGCTGCTGGAGAACGCCACCGCGTTCTCGGACCCGAGCAGCCGGGTGCTGGTCAGCACCGACAACGGCCCGCTGGGCGTGCGCCTCACGATCACCGACGAGGGCCTCGGCATGAGCGCCGAGGAGCTCGAGGAGGCGAACGACCGGATCCAGAACCCGCCCGTCTCCGAGGCGGTGGGCGCACAGCGCCTCGGCTTCTACGTGGTCGGCCGGCTCTCGAGCCGACTCGAGGCCACCGTGGTCCTCAGCCCGGGCGACGGACGCGGCACGGTCGCGACCGTCGACCTGCCCGCCGCCCTGTTCACGCCCGGCAGCATCGAGGACCCGAACGCCCCCGCCGGCGAGGTCGCCCCGGACAAGGCGCCGGCCCACCGGGCCGACAGCATCGCGCCGGTCAGCGCCGACGCCCTGGCCCACGCGGCCCAGGCCGTGGCCGCCGCCGCCGCCGACGTCGACCACCGGACCCTCACCCCGAGGATCGTCCCGTCCGAGGGACTGCCCAAGCGCGGCGGCGACCTGCCCAAGCGCGACCGGCCGTCGACCCCGGCGCCGGCCCCCGCGGCCGCCGCCCCGACCACCGCCCCGACCACGGACGCCCCGGCCCTGCCCACCCGCAGCCCGGTCGCCCCGGTGGCCGTCCCCGAGCCCACCGTCCCGGCCCAGCGGCGGGAGCCGAGCGAGGCCCGCCCGGGCCTGTTCACCGGTTTCCGCGCTCGTCGCGCCGAGGCCGTCGGCCGGTCGGTCTCCCCCGACGCCGTCCCGGCGTCCGAGGGCGAGGCGGCCCCCGAGGTCGCCGCGCTCGATGAGATCTCCGTCGTGCTCGAGGACACCACCCCGGTGCTCGAGGAGACCGCTCAGCTCGACCAGGTCCCCCTGCTCGACGAGCCGGTGGTGCTCGACGAGCCGGTGGTGCTCGACGAGCCGGAGCCGGAGCCGGAGCCGCTCGTGGCCTTCGAGCCGGAGCCCCAGCCGGAGCCCCAGCCCGCCCAGGAGCCCGTCGCCCAGCAGGTGACCGAGGCGCGCAGCGTGCCGCAGCACCGGCGCAGCGCGGCGAGCGAGCTGAGCGCCCTGGCGTCCCAGCCGGTCGCGGAGGCGCCCGTGACCCCCGAGCCCGAGCCGGCGCCGGTCTTCTCCAGCGCCAGCGCGATGGACATCCTCCCGGGGGCGTCGGGCAAGCGCGGCCGCAAGCTGCCGGGTCGCGGTCGCCGCGACATCCCGGACGCCGTCGGCCAGCCGACCCGGGTCACCTACCCGACGATGACGGCCGGCGACCTGGCCGCCACCGCCACCGCGGACTTCGCCGAGGCCTACACGCCGATGATGGCGGCGCCCTCGACCCCGCTGGTGCCGAAGACGACGCAGGACCCGGTCGTCCCCGAGCCTGCGGTCCAGGGGGCCGGTGACGTCCTGCGTCAGCGCTCGGCGATGGCCTCCATCGCGCTCAGCGAGCTGTCCGCCCTGTCGTCCTACCGTCCCGAGGGGGGTGCCGCCGCCGGCGGCAACGCCCCACTCGTCCGCCGCACCCGCGGCGCGAGCGCTGCCGCCGAGGTGTCCGCACCTCAGGCAGCCGTCCCCAGCCGTCCCGGGCGGACCGCCGCCGACGTCCGCAGCATGCTGTCGGGCTTCCAGGCGGGCGTGAACCGCGGACGTGCGAGCGAGGCCACGGAGCCTGCTGCGGCGGGCGCCGGGGAGGAGGGTGGTCGATGACGCCTGGACCGACCCGCACCGGATCTACCAGCACTCGACCGCACATGACAGGCCCAGCACCCTCAAGCGCCCCACCCACCGAACCGACATCCCTAGCAAGCCGCAGAACGACCGGAGGAACCCCGTGAGCACGATCAGCACCGAGGCAGCGAACTTCAGCTGGCTCCTGGACAACTTCGTCAAGAGCGTGCCCGACGTCAAGCACACGCTCGTCGTCTCGGCCGACGGACTCCTGATGGCCATGTCGGACGAGCTGGACCGCACCAGCGGCGACCAGCTCGGCGCCATCGTCGCCGGCATGTCGAGCCTGACCCGCGGCGCGTCCCGCCAGCTCAACGCCGGCGAGGTGCGTCAGGCCATCGTCGAGATGGACGCGATGTTCATGTTCCTGATGAGCATCTCGGACGGCTCGGTCCTGGCCGTGGTCGCCGACTCCACCTGCGACGTCGGCCTCATCGGCTACGAGATGGCGCTCCTGGTCAGCCGTACCGAGGCGACGTTGACCCCCCAGCTGGTCACCGAGATGCGCACGCGGCTGCCGGTCCACGGCCACACGCGGGCACCGGCGCTGGGGTGACCCGCGGTGGCCACTGAAGCGGGCCCCCGCGAGGGAGCGCACGAGGACGACGGCAGCTACTCCGTCCGCCCGTACACGATGATGGGCGGCCGGACCAAGCCGGTGACCTCCGTCGAGCTCCCCGTGGAGGCGCTGGTCGAGGGCCTGGAGGCCCCGGACGTCACGCTCACCCCGGAGCGTCGCCGGATCCTCGAGCTCACGGCCACCCAGTACCTGTCCGTGATGGAGCTGTCCGCCCACGTCAAGCTCCCCGTCGGCATCGTGCGGATGATCGTGAGCGACCTCGCCGAGGCCAAGAAGGTCCGAGTCCACGGACTCACCCCGTCCATGACCACCCCCGGGACCAGCGCGGCCCCGGACGACAACGCTGCCACCCTCAGCATCCTGGAGAGTGTTCTCAATGGCATTTCCTCGCTCTGACGTCGCCCCCGCGGGTGCGGCTGCGGGGGAGCAGACCCCGCCGGTCCACGCGGCCGCTCCGACCGTCACGAAGATCGTGGTCGCCGGTGGGTTCGCCGTCGGCAAGACGACCTTCATCGGGTCGATCTCCGACATCGAGCCGCTCTCGACCGAGGCCGCGATGACGGAGATGTCCGTCGGCGTCGACGACGCCGGTGGTGTCACCGACCGCAAGACCACCACGACGGTGGCCATGGACTTCGGCCGCATCTCGCTGCCGGGGAACCTGTGGCTGTACCTGTTCGGGACCCCCGGCCAGGACCGCTTCCTGTTCATGTGGGACGACCTGGTCCGTGGCGCCATCGGCGGCATCGTCCTGGTCGACACCGAGCGCCTGGAGCAGTGCTTCCCGGCGGTCGACTACTTCGAGGCCCGGCAGATCCCGTTCATCGTGGCGGTCAACTGCTTCGACGGCGTCGCCCGTCACGACCTCGACTCGGTCCGCGAGGCGCTCGCGGTGCCGGCACACGTGCCGATGGTCTACACCGACGCACGGTCCAAGCAGGCCACCAAGCACGCGCTCATCACGCTGGTGCAGGTGGCGATGCAGCGTCTCGCGGCGGGTCGCTGACCTCCACCCGGGTCAGGTGAGCCGTCCGCGAGGTGACAGGGGGGAGAGCCCGGGTCGCCCGGCACCGCGAGGTGCCGGGCGGCCCGGGCTCCCGCTCGTCCCCAGGGCGGTGCGAGGCGTTCCACCCCTCGGTATCGCCGACCACGATGCGAGACGGGCCTAGGTGCGGGAAGGCGGGCGGAGGAGCCTGGGTTGCAGCAGGTGATCCCTGACCGGGTCGCCCGTTGCTGCGACCCCCGCGACCCGAGGAGCCCCCGTGCCGATCTACGACGACGTGACCGCCCTGGTCGGACGCACCCCGCTGGTGCGCCTCAACCGGATCACCGACGGCGCGCAGGCCACCGTCCTGGCGAAGCTGGAGTTCTACAACCCGGCGAGCTCGGTCAAGGACCGGATCGGCGTGGCCATGATCGAGGCCGCCGAGCGCTCGGGCCAGCTGGAGCCGAAGGGCTCGATCGTCGAGGCCACCAGCGGCAACACCGGCATCGCGCTGGCGATGGTCGGTGCTGCCAAGGGCTACAAGGTGATCCTCACGATGCCCGAGACGATGAGCAAGGAGCGCCGCGCGCTGCTGCGCGCGTTCGGTGCCGAGCTCGTCCTGACCCCCGGGTCGGAGGGCATGAAGGGCGCGGTCGCCAAGGCTGAGCAGATCGGTGCAGAGACCGGCGCCGTCCAGGTCAAGCAGTTCGCCAACGAGGCCAACCCCGAGGTCCACCGCCGGACCACGGCCGAGGAGATCTGGGCCGACACCGACGGCGAGGTCGACGTCGTGGTGGCCGGCATCGGTACCGGCGGCACCATCACCGGTGTCGGCCAGGTGCTCAAGGAGCGCAAGCCCGGCGTGCAGATCGTCGCGGTCGAGCCGGCCGAGTCGCCGATCCTCAACGGCGGCGCCCCCGGCCCGCACAAGATCCAGGGCATCGGCGCCAACTTCGTGCCCGACATCCTCGACCGCGAGGTCTACGACGAGGTGATCGACGTCGACGCCGACAGCTCGGTGCGCTGGGCCCGCCGCGCCGCGGCGGAGGAGGGCCTCCTGGTGGGGCTGTCCTCCGGTGCGGCGCTCGCCGCGGCCGTGCAGGTCGCGCAGCGCGAGGAGAACGCCGGGAAGACCGTCGTCGTCATCATCCCGTCGTTCGGCGAGCGCTACCTGTCGACGATCCTCTACAGCGACCTCATGGACTGATGCTGCGCGACGCCACCGTCGGCTCCGCCGGCCGGTCCGGGGCACGCGATCTCGTCGTGCGTGCCCGGGCGCGGATGGCGGAGGACCTCGCGACGGCACGCCGGCGCGACCCGGCCTCCGGCAGCACGGTCGAGATCGCGCTCACCACCCCCGGGCTGCACGCGATCTGGCTGCACCGGGTGGCGCACCGCTGGTGGGCGACCCCCGGCGGCCGGCTCCCGGCGCGCCTGCTCGCGCACGCGGCGCGGTCGATGACCGGGGTGGAGATCCACCCCGGCGCGCAGCTGGGTCGGCGGTTCTTCATCGACCACGGCATGGGGGTCGTGATCGGCGAGACGGCCGAGGTCGGCGACGACGTGATGATCTACCACGGCGTCACGCTCGGCGGCCGCTCGATGGCGCGCACCAAGCGGCACCCCACCGTCGGCGACCGGGTCGTGATCGGCGCCGGCGCCCGGGTTCTCGGTCCCGTCGTCCTCGGGGCCGACGTGCAGGTCGGTGCCAACGCCGTGGTCGTCAAGGACGTCCCCGCCGGCGCCGTCGTGGTCGGCGTGCCCGGTCGCCTGCGCGAGGTGCCGATCGAGAAGCGTTCCGCAGCAGATGATCTCGACCTGGTCGACCCCGCGATCTGGATCTAGCTCAGGACTCCAGGCCGCGCAGGAAGTCCTCGAGCTCGGCGGCGATCTCGTCGCCGCCGGCCATCTCGTCCTCCGGCAGGCTCGGGGTGGGAAGCCCGGGGCCGGACAGGCTCCGGCCCGCGGCCACGGCGTCGTAGGTGCGCTCGAGGCCCTCGACCGCCTGCAGCGTCTGCGGCGAGTCGGCCACCTGCGCGTCGATCTGGGTCAGGACGTCGGCGCCGGCGGCGCGCAGCGAGTCGGTGGGCAGTGGCAGCCCGGTGCTGGAGGCGACGGCCTCGAGCAGCGCGACCGCTGCCGGCGGGAACTCGGCCTCCGCCAGGTAGTGCGGGACGTGCGCGGTGTAGCCCACGACATCGCGGCCGGCCTCGGTGAGGCGCAGCTCGAGCAGCGCGCCCATGTGGCCGGGGACCTCGACGTCGCCGATCCAGCGCGGCCGTCCGGCGATCAGCTCGCGGCTGCTCGCGTGCGAGGTGAGGCCGACGGGGCGGGTGTGCGGCGCCGCCCACGGGATCCCGTGCACGCCGACCACGAGGCCGACGCCGAGACGGTCGACCAGACCGATCACGGCGGCGCCGAACCGCTCCCACTGCAGGTCGGGCTCCGGGCCGTCGAGCAGGTAGAACTCCTGCCCGTCGGCGGCACGGACGGCGTGCACCACGAGGCGGTGCTGGTCGACGTCGGTGAACCGGTCCTCCCGGAAGACCATCCGCGGGCGGCGGCTGCGGTAGTCGATCAGCTGGTCGGCGTCGAAGTGCGCGACCTCGCGGGTCGGCAGGTCGCCGAGCAGGTGCTGCACCGCCAGGCGCGAGGCCTGGCCGGCGTCGACGAACCCGTGCAGCGCGTGCACCAGCGCCGGGCGCGTGCCCGGCTCGATCACGGCCTGCTCGTCGAGCTCGTACAAAGCGGTGGGGTCCAGCATGGTTCTCCCTCGTCGTGGTGCTCACCAGGGAGAACGCCCGGGACGGGCCCAGGATTCCGCTGACGACCAGCGGTACCGTCCATGGCCGCGACGGCCCGCGCAATGGCCTACCGGACGGCGGGATCGCCCGTCAGAGCCCCGACAGGCAGGCGGACATCCAGCGGCAGAGCGGTCGCCCTCCC
This sequence comes from Actinomycetales bacterium, assembly GCA_038213835.1. GTDB lineage: Bacteria > Actinomycetota > Actinomycetes > Actinomycetales > CAWJMD01 > JBBQSN01. Next base: position 20,685 of record JBBQSN010000008.1, on the reverse strand, counting down.
TCCTCCGGCTGGTCGGTGAGGCCACGGAACGGACGTGGTCGCGCGGGGGTCAGCGGCAGGTGCGACAACAGCTCGCACCGGGGCAACAGCCCTGCGAGAGGTGAGGCGGGACAGCGGCTTCGAACCCGAGACCGTTGCGCGACGACGTGAACCGGAGCCGGTTCGTCATCATGGACCTCCATCGGCCCTGGCGGTAGCACCCACACCCCGGGTGGGGCGGTAGGTTGGGGCCATGGCGATCTCCTTCGAGAAGCAGGCAACCGGCACGGTCACGCTCACCAAGGGCGAGGGTCGGGTGCTGCTCCGGAAGTCCTCAGAGCCGTTGCGCGCCACAGCGTCCTGGCCCCCGCACACCGACTACGACGTGTACGCGCTGCTGGTGATGCGCGACGGCAGCACCCGCGCGGTGGCCATGTTCGGTGCCGACGGCCAGCCGCCGCAGACCTCGTTCGCCGGGGTGCGGCACCTCGGTGACGTCGGTCGCTCGTCCGGCGGGGGCGGTGGTGGACTGAAGGGTCTGTTCAAGCGCAAGCCGGTCGAGGCCGCGCCGAGCATCGCGACCGAGACCGTCGAGATCGTCCTGGACGACTCCGTCGCCGCCGTGGTCCCGGTCGTGTACTCCGCGCAGTCCAACGGCACCGGGTCGTTCCGGCGGTACCAGGTGAGCACCACGGTCACCAACGGCGTCGACTCGGTCGTCATCGACGCACGTGATGCGAACGACGCCGACGACGTCTACTCGCTGGTGCCCGCTGTGATCTACCAGCACCCGGACGGCGCGGTGATCGAGCGGCTCGAGCGCTACTCCGAGCCGGGCAGCGAGCGGCGGCCCGCAGTCACCCTCGGTGCGGACGGCTCGGTGTCGGTGCAGATGGACCGCGGGCCGGAGAACGACTACAAGTAGTCACCTTCGGGGCAGGTCGCGTGCTCAGCCGCGCCTGACCCGCTGCTCAGAGTGATCCCGGGTCCCGTTTCGGACGCTGCGGGCACGAACCGCTCAGGGCCGGCGGCCCGGCGGTCGATGGAGTCGGCGTGCCTCCCGTGACCACCGCCTCTGCGGCCTGGCAGCTGCCCACCACCCGCAAGAGCGCGGGCATGGGCGCTGCGGTCGCCACCCTCCTGCTGCGCCGCGCCACCTGGGGCCCGACCCCCGCCGCGGTCGCCGCCACGTCCAGGACCTCGGTCGGTGCCTGGCTGCGCGCGCAGCTGGCCCCGGCGACGATCCCGGACCCGGCCGTCGACGCCGCGCTCGCGGCGTGGCCCCTGCTCGGCCGCAGCATCGGCCAGGCCACGGCGGCCGCCGATGGCGTCTACACCGGCGAGTACCTGTCCTGCCTCGTCGAGTCGACGATCGCGAGGAGCATCTGGTCGCAGCGCCAGCTGCACGAGCAGATGGTCTACCTGTGGTCCAACCACCTCAACGTCTCGCTGTACGCCGACGGTGTGCACCTGAGCCGGCACCAGTACGACGCGGTGGTGCGCCGGCACGCCCTCGGCCGGTTCGCCGACCTCCTCGTCGCCGCCATCACGCACCCGGCGATGCTGCGCTACCTCAACGCCGACAGCTCCCGTGCGGGGCGGATCAACGAGAACCTCGGCCGTGAGCTGCTCGAGCTGCACACTCTCGGGGCCGGCAACCACACCGAGACCGACGTGAAGCAGAGCGCGCTCGCGCTCACCGGTCTGTCGCTGGACCGGACGACCGGGGAGTTCCTCTACCGGCCCGAGCACCGCCACGTCGGCCGGATCACGGTGGGCACCTGGTCGCACCCGAACACGAGCGCGGCCGACGGCCTCTCGGTCATCCGCTCCTACCTCGCTCACCTCGCGCGGCACCCCCACACAGCACACCGGGTCGCGACCAAGCTGGCCGTCCGGTTCGTGTCGGACACGCCGCCGGCCTCGCTGGTCGACCGGCTGACCGAGGTGTACCTGTCGAACGACACCGCGGTCGCCCCGGTGCTGACGGCGCTGTTCACGAGCGCGGAGTTCCGGGCCAGCGCGGGTGCCAAGGTGCGCACGCCGCACGAGGACCTCGCCGCGACCGTCCGGCTGCTCGGCGTCCCGGCCCCCACCGCGGCGACCGTCCGGGCCACGATGTCGGGCTGCCGCTGGGTGCTGGACGGGATGGGCCACATGCCGCTGTCCTGGCGCCCGCCGAACGGCTACCCCGACGTCGCGGGACCCTGGATCAGTCCGAGCACCATGCTCGGACGGTTCAACATGCACCTGTCGGTGGCATCCGGCTGGTGGCCGACGTTCGAGGGGTACCAGGGCCCGAGGTCGGTCCTGGGCACCGCGACCTTCAGCACGCACGGCGCGCTCGTCGACGCCATGGCCGCGCGGCTGATGGTGCCGACGCCCTCGACCACGCTGCGCACGGCCCTGTGCGCCTTCTTCGACGTCACGCCGTCGACGCCGATCAACCAGTGGAGCCCGATGGCCACCTGGCGGACCGGTCACCTGGTGGCGCTGCTGCTGGACCACCCCTCCCACACGACCCGATGAGCCCGTCCCCCACGACGACACCCGCGAGGCCGACATGACCAGCACGACCCTGCCGCCGTCCTGCGGGTGCTCGCCAGAGGCGGGCCTGTCCCGTCGTGCCGTGCTGCGCGCGCTGGCCGCGGGCGGCTCGCTCGGTGCGGCCTACGCGGTCGCGAGCGAGGGGACCCACAGCAAGTACGCGTTCGCGGCCGACGGCTCCACCGGCGACACCATCGTGATCCTCTCACTGCGTGGGGGTTTCGACGGCATCTCGGCGATCGCACCGGTGGGCGACCCCTTCTACCTGAACGCCCGCCCGGGCATGGCGGTGGCTCCCGGCAGCGCGATCGCGCTCGACCGGACCTTCGCCCTGCACCCGAAGATGGCACCGTTGAAGAAGTGGTGGGACTCCGGTGACCTGGCGGTCGTCACCGACGTCGGTCAGGCGGACCCCACCCGCTCGCACTTCGACGCCATGGCCGAGATGGAGCGCGCCGCACCGGGTTCGGGTCTGCGGACCGGCTGGATCGATCGGCTCGCCGGTGCCCGCGGCACCGTCGACGCCCTGGACGTCGCGCAGGTCGGCTCGAGCAGCGCGCCCTCGTCGTTCATCGGGCCGGTGAACGAGAGCGTGCTGCGCTCGATCGACTCCTTCTCCCTCACCGGCGCCGGCACCCAGGCCGAGGTCGCCGGCTGGGCCAGGGCGCTGACGGCCCTGCACGCGGGCGCCTCCGCGGCCGTCGCGGGCTCGGTGGCGACGCTGCTCGGTGCCGTCGGCACCGTCTCGGACGTGCGGGCCCAGGTCTGGGTGCCGCACGCCGAGTACCCGCGCGACGGCAACGGCAACCTCACCTCGCTGGCGCAGGCGCTGGCCGACACGGCCCGGCTGATCAAGGCCGGCATCGGCCTGTCGGTCGCCACGATCGACTCGGGCGACTGGGACATCCACGAGGGCGCCGGCGTCAACACCACCTGGGGCCGCACCCCGCGCAAGCTCGGGGAGCTGGCGCTGGCGATGTCGGCGTTCGCCGCCGACCTCGGCCCCCACCTCGCGGACGTCTCGCTCGTGACCCTGTCGGAGTTCGGTCGCCGGGTCTCCCAGAACGGCACCGACGGCACCGAGCACGGCCACGGCAACATGGTGATGGCGCTCGGCGGCGGCATCAACGGCGGCCGCGTGCACGGCAGCTGGACCGGCCTGGCGCCGGCCCAGCTGGTCGACGGTGACCTGCCGGGGCGCACCGACTACCGGGACGTGCTGACCAACGTCCTCACCCGCCGGACCTCGACGACCTCGGCCCACCTGAGCACGGCGTTCCCCGGGCTGTCGACAACGACTTCGCTGGACATCGCGAGACAACGTTGAGGGGGGACACGTTGCCTTCACACCGACCTCAGTCCTCGATGTAGACGCCGGGGTCCTCGCCGACGCCGTCGACGTAGTCGTCGTGGCCTGCGCGCCAGGCATGGTCGGTGCCCTCGTTCACCATCCGGGGGTCCGTGTGGTCCTGCCAGACTTCGGTCCCGTCCTGGGTGCCGTCCAGGTCGGTGTCGGGGTTGTTGGGGTCGGTGTGGGTGAAGAAGGTCTCCACCACGTCGGAGAGGCCGTCGCCGTCGCTGTCGACGGCGGTGCCGTCGATCTGGGCCATGTCGTCGGCGGCGCGGCCCCGGTCGCGCTCCTCCAGCCAGTCGGCTTGGCCGTCATGGTCCTGGTCGAGGTTCGACAGCGTCCCTGCACGGGTCTCGACGCGGTCGTCCGCCCCGTCGTCGTCGGTGTCAGCGTCCATCGGGTCGGTGCCGAGAAAGACCTCGCGCCCGTCGCGGAGGCCGTCGCCGTCGCTGTCCGCGTCGCGGGGGTCGGACCCGAACCGCAGCTCGCGTGAGTCCGAGAGCCCGTCGCCGTCGGTGTCGCGATGCTGCGGGTCGGTCCCAAGGCCGTCCTCGAACTCGTCGGGTAGGTGGTCGCGGTCGGTGTCGGTCATGGTCGGCTCCTCTGCTCGGGCACCGGTCGTGCCGTGTAAGGACGAGAGCACCCGCCTGCCGCGGGGGATACGGGCCGGAGGGGCATCGCGTCAGCAGGTAGAGAGCAGGCCGTCGGCGCGGAGGGTGACGAACTCGGCTGTGGCCGCTGTGCCGCCCCCGGTCGACCTCATGTCGTCGAGACCGCCCAAGACGGCCCAGGGTCCGACGGCTGAACGCTGCCGCCCGAACGCGGCATGCGGTTCGTCGAGTCCGCGGATCCGGTGAGCGCGTACGATCATCTCGTTCCCGACCAGCCGCAGGCCTCACCTCGCGCCGCAGGCCGCGCCCGTGCCGGGTGGTGCCTGCCACGGGGTCGTTTGCGTCCCCTCGGACGGGGCTGGGCGTCTTCAACGGGATCTTCCGGATCGCTGGACTGGTGTCGCGGGGCGGAAGCCTGGCCCTGGACGGGGTCTTCTGGGGCTCTTTGCTGGATGCGGACGGCACCCACGTCGGTGCGGCAGCCGCCACACGACCCCCCGTGCGCGTCAGTACGGTCGATGACAACCTGGAACTGGTAGTTGGACCTGTCGAGATCGACCTGCTGGGGTTCAGGGTCGCGATCGGCGAGCTCCCCGTCGAGCTCCCTGCTGAAACGGGCGACCCGACCGTGGTGACCTCGTGCGTGCCCTTGGCCGCGCCCTGATCGGGCACAATGGGGCCTGCACGAGGAGGGCTCGCGTAGTGGCCGAGCGCGGCGGTCTTGAAAACCGCTAGGCGGGCAACCCCCGTCTCGTGGGTTCGAATCCCACGCCCTCCGCCAGCAGTGCGTTCCCCCAGCCACCCACCGGCCCGGCACTCGTCACTGCGTGACAGGCCCGAGGAGCTGGTGCAGCAGCGCGACGTGCGGGAGCGCGGCTGTGCCGGAGGGCGCCGCGTCCGGGACGATCTGCCGCAGCTGCCACCACCAGCCGACGTAGGTGGCGTAGGCGACGGACGCGCGGACCTGTGCCTCGTGGGCAGGCAGGCCGCAGGCGGACAGCTGCTCGATCACGTAGTCGAGCCGGCGGCGTGTCACCCGCTCCAGTGCCGCCGCGACCCGCACGTCGTCGGCGGATCGGACCAGTCGAGCCACGGAGTCCTCGTCGGGCAGGGTGAGCACCAGCTCGAACAGCAGGTGCAACCGGTCGGCCGGGTCCTCGATGCCGGCGAGCCCCGCGATGACGGCCTCCGTCTCCTGCGCCTCCCACAGGGCCAGTGCGGCATCGAGCAGCGCCCCTCGGTCGGCATAGTGCCAGTAGAAGCTCCCCTTCGTGGTGTTGAGCCACGTTGCCAACGGCTCCACCGCTACGGCCGCCACTCCACCCTCGATCAGCGCCGCGAGTGCCGCCTCCGCCCAGTCCTGGGGCGACAACCTCCGCTTCGCTCCAGCCATGCCAGTACGCTACCGTATGGAAAATCGTACGCCGGAGTATGGAAGGGACGCAGATGCGGAACGTTCATGAGCGAAGGATCGCCGCGCCCGTCGAGGAGGTCGGGGCGCTGCTGGCCGACGTCGGACGCCCGGACGACCGGTTGTGGCCCGCCCACGACTGGATGCCGATGACACTCGACCGTCCGGTGGGCGTGGGCGCTCGCGGCGGTCACGACGACATCCGCTACTCGGTTATCGCCTACGAGCCCGGTCGGCGGGTCGTCTTCGGCTTCGAACCGCCGACGCTGCTGACCGGCCGGCACGCGCTCGAGGTCGAGCCGCTTCCCGACGGCACCGCGTTGATGCGCCACGTCCTCGAGGCGCAGCCGCACGGTGCCTACCGGCTGCTGCTGCCGCTGGTCATCCGCTGGATCCACGACGCCGTCATCGAGGACCTGCTCGACCGAGCCGAGCTGGCCATGGGACGCGCGCCGGCACGGCCTGCCGCCTGGTCCCCGTGGGTTCGGCTCCTGCGCAGGCTGAACGGGATGCCGGCCTGGCGGGTCGCCGTGCGCAGCGCGGACGTGACCGCCGCGATGACCGCGGCGGCCGGCCTCCCGCGCGCCGACTTCCAGGACGCCTTCGCGGTTCGGCTCCCGCAGGGGGCGTCGCCCGATGTGCGCGGGTGCTACGAGTCCCTCGTCTCGGCGAGCACTCCCCGCTGGATGACCGCACTGATCCGCATCCGCCGTCTCCTCGCCCGGGCGATGCGACTGGACACCGCGGACTGGAAGCCCGGCACGTCGCCCTTCGTGCTGCTCCAGGTGACCGACGACTTCCTCGTGGCCGGTTCCGACGACCGGCACCTGAATTTCCGCACGGTGCTGGAGCTGCAGGACGCTTCGGGGTCGGGCCCGGATCTGGTGGTGGCCACCTTCGTGCAGCGGCACAATCTGGCGGGGCGCGCGTACTTCGCGCTCGTGCTCCCCTTCCACCGCCTCATCGTGCCGGCGATGCTGCGCCGGGTGGCCGCCCGGACACCGGTCGCCACTCGCTGAGCGTGCACCAGTGGTTGCCGGAGCCCGGGAGCGGCCCCTCGTCGCCTCACGGGTAGATGCCCGCGTGAGGGCGTTCCCGAGGTCCGCGCGTCCTCAGCCCGCCTGCGGGTCGATCCGGCCGGCGACCGCGGGGCCCTCGACCTCGTCGTCGTCCCCGCCCATGTTGAGGCCCTCGATGTCGTGCGTGTTGACGATGGGCTCGAGGACGTCGACGACCTCGCAGTCGAGGTGGTCGCGGACGACCGGGGGCATTCCGTCGTGGAAGGCCTGCGTCACCGCCAGGACGGTGTGCCCGTCCAGCACCTCCTCGGCGTCGGCCGCGTAGACCGTGATCACCATGACGGGCCGCTCCTGGTCGGCCGAGACGTTGGGCGTCCCGCGGTGCAGCATGAGGGGCGTGCGGGCCGACATGTCCCCGCGGCGGGGGCGCTTCAGGACGCGTCGCGGGTCGTCCTCGTACTGCTGCTGGCCGGCGCCCTTGGCCGGGAACATGCCGTCGTCGGTGTGGATCTCGTCCCACTGGGTGCCCGGCACCACCTCGAGCGGCCCGAGCTCGGGCTCGACGTCGACGGTCGGCAGGTTGAACGCGATCGCGGTGAGCCGCGGCCTGCCGTCCGCCCCGGTGGTCATGCCGACCGGGCGGCGGAAGTCGCGGTGCCACGGCTGGTGGGTCGACCCGGGGAAGGAGACGTCGAAGGCCACCTCGCGGATCCGGTAGTCGGCCCCCAGCACCTTCGTGCAGGTCTGCACCAGCCACGGGTGCGACAGCAGGTCCACGACCATCGACAGCGTCTCGGGGTGGACCGCGTAGTACCACCGCTGCGGGCCGCGCCGGACCCGGCCGCCCTGGTACTCGCTGGCCTCCTCGTACAAACGCATGCACTCCTCGTGCAGACGCTCGATCAGCTCCGGGGGGTGCGTGCCCGGCATGCCGGTGATGCCGTGGGTGTAGAGCTCCTCCTCGACCCGGTCCAGGTCGAGGTCCGCCGACCTCGGCTGCGACGTCATGGTGGGATCTCCGCCTCGAGAAGTGGGTGTGCGACGGTCAGTCGGCGTCAAGGGTAGTGCGCTCGTCGGCGGTCAGGTCGATCTCGGCGGCAGCGGCGGAGTCGGTGATCGACTGGGGCCGCTTGGCGCCGGGGATCGGGATGACCACCGGGGACTGCGCGAGCTCCCAGGCGAGCGCGACCTGCTGAGCGCTGACGCCACGGGCCGTCGCCACCTGCGCGAACGCGGGGTGCTTCGTGGCGAGCTCCTTGGCGTCGCCGAGGCCGCCCAGCGGGCTCCACGGCAGGAACGCCAGGCCGAGCTCCTCGCAGACGTCGATCTCGGGCCTGCTGCTGCGGAACTTCGGCGAGAACTGGTTCTGGACGCTGACCAGCGAGTCCCCCAGCACGGCGTGCGCCGCGCGGATCTGCTCAGGGTCGGCGTTCGAGAGGCCGACCATCCGCACCTTGCCGGAGTCGGCGATCTCCTTCAGCGTGCCGATGACGTCGGCGTAGTCGACGTCCGGGTCGGGACGGTGGTGCTGCCACAGCGCGATCTGCTCCACGCCGAGGCGTCCGAGGCTGGCGTCGACCGCCGCGCGCAGGTGGTCGGCCGAGCTGTCGGTGTCCCAGCCGCCGCCGTCGGTGCGCACGTGGCCGCCCTTGGTGGCCAGCAGCACCCGGTCGCGCACGCCGAGCTCGTCGAGCAGCGAGGCGATCAGCGTCTCGTTCTCGCCCTGGGCGCCCTCGCCCTTCTCGTCGCCCGGGCCGTAGGCGTCGGCGGAGTCGAACAAGGTCACCCCGGCGTCGAGCGCGGCGCGCACGGTGGCGGCGAGCTGCTCGCGCGGCTGGGTGCCGCTCTGGTCGAAGGTCATCAGGCCCAGGCCGACCGCACCCACCTCGAGCCGGCCGACGGTGCTGTTGCCGATGCTGCGTGTCTTCATGCCACCGAGCCTACGGAGAGGCGGGAGCGAGAGCGACCGCAGCGCGGTACGAGCCGCTACGCCGTCGCTGCCAGGAGCGCGGCGCCTCGGCGTCGGCGCGGGCAGCACCTCGCAGAAACGCGCGCTTGACCGGAGCCTTCAGCCCGCGCCAGCTCTGGGTCGCGAGGCGTTGTCGCGTGGTCTGGGCGGCACCGCTCGGTCCTGCTCGAGGTCCTGATCCATCGCGCGGACACGGTGCCGACGCCGGGCCCTGCGCGCGTCCTGATGTCAGGCGCTGTCGCGATCCGGCAGGTTCTGCAGCCGCAATTGACCGCGCGAGACGAGCCGGCCGTCGGCGTCGCGGCTCTCGATCACCCACACCTGCTGGCTGCGTCCCTGGTGGATCGGGGTGCCGGTGGAGGTGATCTCGCCCTCGGTGACGGCGCGGTAGAAGTCGGTGGAGTTGTTCACGCCCACGACCTTGCCGCGCTCGCCGAACCAGATCGCGCCGCCCACGCTGCCCAGGGTCTCGACCACGGTGCAGTGCACCCCGCCGTGGACGATGCCGTACGGCTGCACCAGGTGCGGGCCGACCGTCCAGGTCGCGACCATCCGGTCCGGTCCGGCCTCGACGACGCGCAGGCCGAGGTGCTCGCCGTACGCGCCGAGGAAGCCGTTGATCTGGTCCGGCGTGGTGGGCATGGAGGGCTGGTCGGTCATGGCGTCATCCCACCACGGCCGGCAGCCGGTCGGGCGAGCAGGTCAGAGCGGGTCGGGTGTCCCCGGAGCAGGAGCGACGGAGGCGGCCAGCCCACCCCAGGCCAGGTCGACGAGCTGCTCGACCAGGACGTGACGTGGTGCGGGAGAGGGGGAGTCGATCCACTCGTCGGCCGCTGCGCGGACCATGCCGACCAGAGCGTGGCCCCAGGTGGCGGCGCGGTCGGCGGGGGCGCCCGCGGACGCGAGGGTCTCGCCCACCTGCTGGCCGACCAGCTGCACCAGCCCTCGGACGGGGTCGGCGTCGCCGGGGGACTGGCCGCCGGCCAGCAGCGGCCGCTCCACCACGAACCGGTAGACCTCGGGGTCGCGTTCCACCAGGGCCAGGTAGGCGTCGGCCGCGGCCGCCACGGCAGCGCGGGCATCGGTGGCCCCCGCGCGCACGACGCTCGCCCCGACGTCGCGGGCGATCAGGGCGTGCACGGCCTCGGTGACCGCCAGGTAGAGCTGGCCCTTGTCGGCGAAGTGCCGGTACAGCACGGTCTTCGAGGTGCCGGCGACGGCGGCGATCTCGTCCATCCCGGCGCCCGAGCCGTGCTGGCGTACCGCCCGCAGGGTCGCCTCGACCAGGGCCTGGCGGCGTTCGGTCCGGTGCACGTCCCAGCGCCGGTCGCGGCCGTCGCGGATCGTCGAGTTCATGTGTCGGACGGTACCGCATACTCCGGGTACCTGCTAGTGTCGAGGGCCAGAGCGGCAGTCCTCACGAGCAGGAGAGATCACCCGATGGCACGTCAGGTTCAGACCCCCGCCCCTCGCCGCGCAGCGGTGCTGGGCGGCAACCGGATCCCGTTCGCCCGCTCCGGCGGACCGTACGCGCGGGCCTCCAACCAGGACATGCTCACCACCACCCTCGACGGTCTGGTGGCACGGTTCGGTCTCGCGGGTCAGCCGGTCGACGAGGTGGTCGCCGGCGCCGTGCTCAAGCACAGCCGCGACTTCAACCTCACCCGCGAGGCGGTGCTGGGCTCGCAGCTCGCTGCGGCCACACCGGCGTACGACGTCCAGCAGGCCTGCGGCACCGGCCTGGAGGCCGTGGTGCTGGCCGCCAACAAGATCGCGCTCGGCCAGGTCGAGTCGGCGATCGCCGGCGGCGTCGACTCCGCGTCCGACGCCCCGATCGCCGTGAACGAGGACCTCCGCCAGACCCTGCTCGCGCTCAGCCGGGCCAAGACCCCGCAGCAGCGGATCAAGGCGCTGGCCAGCATCCGGCCGGCGCAGGTGGTCCCCGAGATCCCGCGCAACCGCGAGCCCCGCACCGGCATGTCGATGGGCGACCACATGGCCGTCACCGCGCACGAGTGGGGCATCACCCGGGAGGCGCAGGACGAGATCGCCGCGGCCAGCCACCAGAACCTGGCCGCCTCGTACGAGCGCGGCTTCCAGGACGACCTCGTCACCGGCTACCTCGGGCTGACCCGGGACCAGAACCTGCGCCCCGACTCCACCGTCGAGGCGCTGGCCCGGCTCAAGCCGGCCTTCGGCCGGGACCTCGGCGACGACGCCACCATGACGGCCGGCAACTCCACCCCGCTCAGCGACGGCGCCTCGGCGGTGCTGCTGGCGTCGGACGAGTGGGCGGCCGAGCACGGTCTCCCGGTCCTGGCCCACGTGGTCGACGCCCAGACCGCGGCGGTCGACTACGTGCACGGCGGCGAGGGCCTGCTGATGGCGCCGTCGTACGCCGTCCCGCGGATGCTGGCCCGGCAGGGGCTGACGCTGCAGGACTTCGACTTCTACGAGATCCACGAGGCATTCGCCTCGACCGTGCTCGCCACCCTGAAGGCCTGGGAGAGCGAGGAGTTCTGCCGCGACCGACTCGGGCTCGAGGCGCCGCTCGGCGCGATCGACCGCACCCGTCTCAACGTCAACGGGTCCAGCCTCGCCGCCGGCCACCCCTTCGCGGCCACCGGCGGACGCATTGTCGCGAGCCTGGCGAAGACGTTGCACGAGAACCGGCACGAGAAGGGGTCCGGTCGTGGCCTGATCTCGATCTGCGCCGCGGGCGGGCAGGGCGTCGTCGCCATCCTGGAGGCCGACCAGTGACCCCCAAGGCGGTCCACCAGCCGACCGACGGCTACACCTCGTTCGTGCGCTCCGGTTTCGGCAAGGCGCTGTCGTCGCGACTCGGTCTGCCGCAGCCGGTCCCGTTGCGCCGCTTCACCCCCGGCGACCCGCTGCTCGACGGCCCGGCGCTGCTCGCCACCGCGGGCCGCGAGGGCCCGTTCGGTGACCGGCTGCACGCGTTCCTCGTCGCCGAGGGCGTCGACGTCGTCAGCGAGGCACCCGAGGACCCGCGCCTCGGTGCGATCGTGGTCGACGTCGCGGGCGCGCGCTCCGTCAGCGACCTCGAGCTTCTCCGCGGGGTGCTCGCGCCGGCGCTCAAGCGGCTCGGTCGCTGCGGTCGGGTCGTGCTCGTGGGTCGAGCCCCCGAGACCCTGGAGGAGCCCGAGGCCGTCGCCACCCAACGCGCACTCGAGGGCATCACCCGCTCGGTGGCCAAGGAGCTCCGCGCGGGCGCCACGGCGAACGCCGTCTACGTCCTGGGTGACGACGCCGAGATCGGTTCTGCCGTGGGCTTCTTCCTCTCCGGTCGCTCCGCCTACGTCGACGCCCAGCTGGTCCGGGTGGGTGGCGGAGAGTTCTCCGCCCCCGGCGACCCGGCCCGACCGCTCGCCGGACAGGTGGCGGTCGTCACCGGTGCGGCGCGCGGCATCGGTGCCTCGATCGTCGACGTCCTCGCCCGCGACGGCGCCTCGGTCATCGCGGTCGACGTACCGGCGGCTGGGCAGCACCTCGCCGCGGTCGCGAACCGGGTGGCGGGCACCGCCCTGCAGCTCGACGTCACCGCCACCGACGCCGGTACCCGGATCGCCGAGGCCGGCGCGCGCAGCGGAGGCATCGACCTCGTCGTGCACAACGCCGGCATCACCCGCGACAGGCTGCTGGTCAACACCGACGCGGACCGCTGGGGCTCGGTCCTCGAGGTGAACCTCGCCGCCCAGCTGCGGATGGACGACGTCCTGCTCGCTCCTTCCGGCGCGGTCAAGGAGGGCGGCCGGGTCGTGTCCGTCTCGTCGATGAGCGGCATCGCGGGCAACCGCGGCCAGGTCAACTACGCGGCCAGCAAGGCGGGCGTCATCGGCATGGTCGCGGCGCAGGCGCGGCTGCTGGCGCCGCGCGGCATCACCTACAACGCGGTCGCGCCCGGGTTCATCGAGACCGAGATGACCTCGCGCATGCCGCTCGCCACCCGCGAGGTCGGCCGTCGGATCAACAGCCTGTCGCAGGGCGGTCTGCCCGTCGACGTCGCCGAGACGATCGCCTGGTTCGCACGTCCCGGCAGCGCCGGCATCACCGGGCAGGTCGTCCGGGTCTGCGGCCAGAGCATGCTGGGGGCCTGAGATGGCCTCCCGGGCAGTGGTCCGTGACCCGAACCGGCTGATCCTCTCGGGGCCGCCCGACCTCAAGCGGCTCTTCGTCAAGGCCGCCATGACGTCGCGGGGCCGCGGCGGCGACCTGCCCCGCACCAGGATCGTGCTGTCCGATCGGGGCGTCGACGTCGCGCATCTCGCACGCTACGCGCGGGTCTGCGGCTTCGCGCTGGCCGACACCCTGCCGCTCACGTACCTGCACGTCCTGGCGTTCCCCCTCCAGGTCGAGCTGATGGCCGGCCGCTCCTTCCCGCTCCCGCTGGCCGGGATGGTGCACGTGGCCAACGAGATCCGGGTCGCGCGCCCGGTGCGGGCCGACGAACGCGTCGAGCTCGTCGTGTGGGCGCAGGATCTCCGGGAGCACTCCAAGGGTGCGCAGGTCGACCTGCACGGCGAGGCGACCGTCGACAGCGAGGTGGTCTGGCACGGTCGGAGCACCTACCTCGCGCACGGCCGCACGGCACCCCCCGGCGGCTCGACGCTCCCGCCGGACGAGCCGTCGGTCGCCACGGCGATCGAGGTCCCGGACCGCGCGTCGTCAGTGATCCGGGTGCCCGACGACGCCGGTCGGCGCTACGCCGCGGTCAGCGGTGACGTCAACCCGATCCACCTGAACCCGCTGGCGGCCAAGGCGTTCGGCTTCCCGCGGGCGATCGCGCACGGCATGTGGACGCACGCGCGGTCGCTCGCCGCCCTCGAGGGCCGGTTGCCGGCCGCCCCGCTCGTGGCGAGGGCGGAGTTCGCTCGTCCGGTGCTGCTGCCCACCACGGTGGCGCTGCACACGGCGGTCTCCGACGCGGGGTGCTGCGTCGAGATGCGCCCGGCCCGGGGGGACGGCCTGCACGTGCGGACGACGGTCAGCCCCGCGAGCGCCTGAGCCGGGCCAGCATCACCCCGAACGGCACCGCCAGGAAGGCGAGCACCAGCGTGCTGAACACCAGCAGCACCGTGCCGAAGATCATCACGTAGCCGTGCGGGTCGACCGAGCCGTACCCGGGCTCACCGGGGCCGGGAGCGCTGTAGGTCGGGAGGACGATCCACAGCAGCAGGCAGATGAGGAGCAGCACCACCGCGCTCAGGACCCCCAGCACCCAGACGGCGGCCGTGGTGCCCGTCCCGGGCCCGTCCGGCGCGGCGACGGTCATCGGCGGGGGTGCGGCGCTCATGGCGGCCATGCTGCCGGTCCGGCGCGACGATCGGGCCTTCGATGCCGACCCGTGACGAAGCCGAACCCGGTCCGTGTCCGAGGGCGCGCCGGCCGTCGCTCTCGGTGACGTCCCTGAGGTGCACCGGCACCGGTCGGCCTATCCTCGGCCGGTGTCCCGTCACCGTCTCGTCCCCGTCGGGACGCAGGACCTCGCCTGGTCCCTCGGCTTCCTCGCGGGCCACGCCGTGCCCGGGATCGAGAGCTGGGACGGCCGGACCTACCGTCGTGCCCTGACCGTCGACGGCAACCCGGTGCCGGTGGCCCTGACCGTCGTCGAGGGCGCGCTCGAGCTCGTCGGACCGGCCGCAGCGGTGCCCACGGTCCGGGCCCTGCTCGGTCTCGACGACGACTCCGGTGCCGCGGAGGCGGCGCTCTGCTCGGACCCCCTGCTCGGCCCTCTCGTGGAGCGGCGGCCCGGGCTGCGCGTGCCCGGCAGCCCCGACCACCTCGAGACCCTCGTCCGCACGGTGGTCGGCCAGCAGGTCTCGCTGGCCGCGGCGGCCACCGTCACCGGCCGGATCGTGCACGCCCACGGCGAGCCGTTGTCCTGTACCGGCTCCGGTGCCGATCCCGGTGCCGATCCCGGTGGTCCCACCCACGCCTTCCCGACCGCGCAGGTGCTGGCCGCGGTGGACCCGCAGACGCTGCCGATGCCCCGGAGCCGTGGTCGCACGGTCGTGGCGGTGGCGACCGCCTTCGCCGCCGACCCCGGCCTCGTCCACGACCCGATCGCCCTGCTGGCCCTGCCCGGGATCGGTCCGTGGACGGTGGACTACCTGCGGCTGCGGATCACCCGCGACCCGGACGTGCTGCTCGCCTCCGACCTCGCCGTGCGCCGCCAGGTCGCCCGGCTGGGCGGGACCGACCTGACGGCACGGCAGGTCGCCGACCTCGCCGTGACCTGGGCGCCGCACCGCACGACCGCGATGCTCCAGCTGTGGGCCGACTACCTCGACGGCGCGGCCGCCGGCTGAGCGCCGTCCGGGCGCTCGGACTCGAGGTCGACCGCAGCACCGCTGAACTGAGCCCGGTACAGCCGGGCGTAGGCGCCGTCCGCCTCGAGCAGCTCGGTGTGCGTGCCCTGCTCGACGATCCGCCCGGCCTCCATCACCAGGATCAGGTCGGCGTCGCGGACGGTGGAGAGCCGGTGCGCGATGACGAAGCTGGTGCGGTCGGACCGCAGCGCCGACATCGCCTGCTGCACCAGGCGTTCGGTGCGGGTGTCGACCGACGACGTCGCCTCGTCCAGGATCAGCAGGTCGGGGTCGGACAGGAACGCCCGCGCGATCGTCACCAGCTGCTTCTCGCCGGCGCTGATGTTGCTGCCCTCGTCGTCGATGACGGTGTCGTAGCCGTCGGGCAGGGAGTGCACGAACCGGTCGACGAAGGTCGCCTCCGCGGCCTCCTGCACCTCCGCGGCGCTGGCGCCCGGTCGTCCGTAGGCGATGTTGTCGCGGATGGTGCCGTTGAACAGCCAGGTGTCCTGCAGCACCATGCCGATCCGGGACCGCAGCTGCTCGCGCGGCATCGCAGTGATGTCGACGCCGTCGAGGGTGATGCGGCCACCGTCGAGCTCGTAGAACCGCATCACGAGGTTGACCAGCGTGGTCTTGCCGGCACCGGTCGGTCCGACGATCGCGACCGTCTGGCCCGGCTCGACCTGCAGGTCGAGCTGCTCGATCAGGGGGGTGGCGGGGTCGTAGCCGAACGAGACCTGTTCGAACGCCACCCGCCCGTGGGCATCGTCGATCTCGACCCTGGCGGGGGCGCCGGTCGACTGCTCGGGGGCGTCGAGCACCTCGAACACCCGTTCGGCAGAGGCCACCCCGGACTGCATGAGGTTGGCCATCGAGGCCACCTGCGTCAGGGGCTGGGTGAACTGGCGCGAGTACTGGATGAACGCCTGCACGTCACCGAGGCTCATCGTCCCGGACGCCACCCGCAGCCCGCCGACGACAGCGACCACCACGTAGTTGAGGTTCCCGACGAACATCATCGCGGGCATGATGATGCCGCTGATGAACTGGGCGCCGAAGGATGCGCCGAACAGCTCGGAGTTCTTGTCCCCGAACGTCTTCTCCACCTCGTGCTGGCGTCCGAAGACCTTGACCAGCCCGTGGCCGGTGTAGGTCTCCTCGATGATGCCGTTGAGCTCACCGGTGTTCTTCCACTGCTGGACGAACTTGACCTGCGAGCGCTTGGCGATCGCGGCCGTGAGGAGCATCGAGACCGGGATGGTGACGAGCGCGATGATCGCGAGCAGCGGCGAGATCCAGATCATCATCGCCACCATCGCCACCACCGTGAGCAACGAGGTGAGCAGCTGGGACAGCGTCTGCTGCAAGGAGGTCGCCACGTTGTCGATGTCGTTGGTCACCCGGCTCAGCAGCTCGCCGCGGGGCTGGTTGTCGAAGTACGGCAGCGGCAGCCGGTTCAGCTTCGCCTCGACGTCGGCTCGCAGCCGGTGGATGGTGCGCTGCACCGCGCCGGCGAGCACGTAGCCCTGCCACCACGACAGCAGCGACGCGACGACGTAGACCGCGAGGGCGAAGAGGAGGACGCGACCGACCGCGTCCATGTCGATGCCCTGTCCCGGCACGAGGTCCGGGAGCCCTGAGACCAGGTCCGCGAACTGGTCCTGGCCGCTGCCACGGAGCCCTTCGACGGCCTGCTGCTGCGTGATGCCCGCAGGAAGGTTGCTGCCGATGAACCCCCCGAAGATCAGGTCGGTGGCCCGCCCGAGCACCTTCGGCCCGATCGCGGTCAGCGCGACGCTGGCCACCGCGAGGGCGACGACGAGGTACACGCGCGGCCGCTCGGGCCCGAGTCGGCGCAGCAGCCGCTTGGCCGAGGGGCCGAACTGCTGGGACTTCCGCACGGGCGCACCGACGGGCATGTTGCCGCCAGGACCGCGCACCTGCGGGCCGCGGCGCGCCTCCGCCGCCTTCTCCTCCTCGGACCTGACGCCTTCGGTCATGCTGCCACCTCCTCGGTGCTCTGCTGGGACTCGACGATCTCGCGGTACGTCGTGCAGCTCTCGACGAGCTCGTCGTGCCGTCCGCGCCCGACCACCCGTCCCTCCTCGAGGACGATGATCTGGTCGGCGTCGACGATGGTCGAGACCCGTTGTGCCACCACGATGACGGTGGACTCGCGCGTGACCGGGGCCAGCGCCCGGCGCAGCCGGGCGTCGGTGGACAGGTCCAGCGCTGAGAACGAGTCGTCGAACAGGTACACCGCTGGGCGCCGGACCACCGCCCGGGCGATGGCCAGCCGCTGTCGCTGCCCGCCCGAGACGTTGGTGCCGCCCTGGGCGATCGGGGCGTCGAGCCCGAGCGGCATCGCGCGGACGAAGTCCTCCGCCTGCGAGATGCGCAGCGCCGTCCAGAGCTCGTCGTCGGTGGCGTCCGGCTTGCCGTAACGCAGGTTGCTGGCGACGGTGCCGGAGAACAGGTACGGCCGCTGCGGCACCAGGCCCATCAGCGCCCAGAGGGCGTCCGGGTCGGCCCGCCGGGTGTCGACGCCGCCGACGAGCAGGCTCCCGCCTGTGACGTCGTACAGGCGAGGGACGAGGGAGACCAGCGTGGTCTTGCCGGAGCCGGTGGAGCCGATGATCGCCGTGGTCGTGCCGGGCTCGGCCGAGAACGAGAGGTCGTGCAGGACGGGGACGTCGGCACCGGGGTAGTGGAACGAGACGCTGCGCGCCTCGACCCGGACGGGGCCGGACGGGATGCCCTCGGGGTGCTCGGGGAGCAGCACCGAGGTGTCGGTGCGCAGCACCTCGTCGATGCGACCTGACGACACCGCAGCGCGCGGGATCATCATCGACATGAAGGTCGCCATCATGACCGCCATCAGGATCTGCATGAGGTACGCCATGAAGGCGGTGAGGGAACCCACCTGCATCTGCCCGTTGCCGACCCGCTCGGCCCCGAACCACAGCACCGCCACCATCGAGGCGTTGAAGACGACCATCACGATGGGGAAGGCCAGCGCCATCAGGCGGCCGACGGCGAGAGCGGTGGCGGTGTACTGGTCGTTCGCCTCCTTGAAGCGCTTCTCCTCGTGGTCCTCCCGGACGAAGGCGCGCACGACGCGGATGCCCGTGATCTGCTCGCGCAGAACGCGGTTCACCCAGTCGACCGAGGTCTGCATGATCCGGAACTGCGGGATCATCCGCGAGATGACGGCGGCGACGCTCAGGACCAGGACGGGCACGGCTACCGCGACGAGCCACGCGAGCCCGGCGTCCTCGCGGATCGCCATCACGATGCCGCCGACCATCATGATCGGTGCCGAGACGAGCATCGTCAGCGCCATGTTGGTGACCATCTGCACCTGGGTGACGTCGTTCGTGGTGCGCGAGATCAGCGTGGGCGCGCCGAACCTGGTGACCTCCTGGGCGGAGAAGGTGCCGACCCGGTCGAACAGGGCCTGTCGCAGGTCGCGCCCCAGCAGGGCCGAGGCCCTCGCGCCGATGTACGTGGCGGCGACGGTGGCCACGACCTGGACGAGCGAGACGGCCAGCATCCACATCCCCGCGTCGAGGATGAAGGCGGTGTCGCCGACCGCCACGCCCTCGTCGATGATCCGGGCGTTGAGGCTGGGCAGGTACAGGGCCGCGATCGTGGCGGCGAGCTGGAGCAGCACGAGCACACCGAGCGCGGTCCGGTAGGGCGAGAGGTGCCGCAGCACGAGACGGAGCAGCATCAGTCCTCCTCATGGTCGGACGGGTCGTCGGACGAGTGGTGGGACGGGTGGTGGGACGGGGAGGCGAGTCCGCCGTGCAGCGCGAGCCGCACCACCTGGGTGGCGGTGAAGGGGGTGGGGTCGGTCGACATCGGGTGGATGCTGGCCAGCACGACACCGGCGAGCAGGTCGGCGAACCGGTCGGCCCCGACCGCGAGGAGAGCGGCGTCGTCGCCGATGACGTCGACCAGGGCCACGTGCACGCGCTGGGAGGCCTGACGTCGCTGCTGGTGCGCCTCGGACCCGTGCCCGGGGCCGTGCGCGCTCGCGCCGGCGGCTGCGAGCCGGGCCATCAGCGCGATCAGGCTGGACAGGTGGTCCTGGACGAGGCCGACCGCGACCACGAGCCGGGGCTCGAGAGGCAGCGAGCGGTCGACGCGGACCAGTCCGTCGATGACGTGGGACAGGTCGCACGCCCGCCCCACCGCTGCGTGCAGCAGCTCGTCCTTGGAGTCGAAGGCCCGGAAGATCGTCCCCTCGGCGACGCCGGCCGCGGCCGCGATCTGCGCGGTGGTGACGGCGGCCCCGTGCTCGCGCACCAGCGGCACGGTCGCGTCCACGAGGGCGTCGCGGCGCGCGGCGCGCGAGAGGGAGGGGGCACGAGGGGTCACGCGGGTCAGCATAAATGAGTGAGTGCTCACTCACAAGTGCGCTCCGTGCGACCGGTCGTCGGAGGGAGGCGCGAAGATGGGCCGGTGACGTCCTGGACGATCCTCGACTCCCCGGTCGACCCCCTGCTGCTGGCCGCCGACGAGGCGGGCCTGATCGCGGTCTGGTTCAGCCCGCACAAGGGGGTGGAGCAGGCGGCGCGCACGGCGCTCGAGGGCTGGCACCGTGACGACGACCACCCGGTCCTGGGGCAGGCACGCACCGAGCTCGGCGAGTACTTCGCCGGCGAGCGTCGCTCGTTCGACCTCCCGCTGGCTCCCCGGGGCACCGACTTCCAGCAGCGGGTCTGGCTCCGGCTGCGCGAGATCCCTTACGGGCGGACCCGGTCCTACGGCGACGTCGCCGGGGAGCTCGGGCTGGAACCCGGTGCCTCGCGCGCCGTCGGCCTGGCGAACGGGGCCAACCCGCTGTCGATCGTCGTGCCGTGCCACCGGGTGGTCGGCGCCGACGGCTCGCTCACCGGGTTCGGTGGCGGCCTGGAGCGCAAGCGGTTCCTGCTCGACCTGGAGTCCGACCTGCTGTTCTGAACCGCCTCCGCGAACCGCCATGATGGACGGGCGATGACCGTCCCTCCCGCCTCCCCGTCGCCGCTCGTGGCCACACCGGCACGCGCCTGGCTGGTCTGGGGCGTGGCGGTGACGGCGTACGCCGTCGCGGTGTTCCACCGCACCTCGCTCGGCGTCGCGGCGGCAGACGCGTCGGAGCGGTTCGGGATCGGCGCCTCGGAGTTCTCGACCTTCGCGGTCGTGCAGCTGCTGGTGTACGCCGGGATGCAGATCCCGGTGGGGGTCATGCTCGACCGGTTCGGCTCGCGCCGGCTGCTCGTCACCGGTGGCGTGGTCATGGCAGGCGGTCAGCTGCTGCTCGCGGTCGCGGATCAGCCGGGCTGGGCCATCCTCGCGCGCGTACTGGTCGGAGCGGGCGACGCCATGACCTTCATCTGCGTGATCCGGCTGGTGCCTGCGTGGTTCGCGCCCCCCGCGTGCCGGTGATGACCCAGATGACCGGTCTGGTGGGGCAGGTGG
>JBBQSN010000007.1:0-35846 GCA_038213835.1 Actinomycetales bacterium | reverse complement strand
CGCCGGGTGCGGGCTCGTGAAACGGATCCGTTCGAGCCCCGAGACGGTCCCGCACGCCCGGAGCAGCTTCGCAATCGCCCCGCGGTCGCCGAACTCGACCCCATAGCTGTTGACGTTCTGGCCGAGCAGCGTGACCTCGATCGCGCCGTCGTCGACCAGCGCCTGGACCTCGGCCAGGATGTCGCCGGGACGACGGTCCTTCTCCGTGCCGCGAAGGCTCGGGACGATGCAGAACGTGCAGGTGTTGTTGCACCCGACGCTGATCGAGACCCAGCCGGCGTAGGCGGAGTCGCGCGTGGTGGGCAGCGTGGAAGGGAACACCTCCAGAGCCTCGAGGATCTCGACCTGCGCCTCCTCGTTGTGCCGGGCCCGGTCCAGCAGCGCCGGCAGCGACCCGATGTTGTGGGTGCCGAAGACCACGTCGACCCAGGGCGCCCTCGTCACGATCGTGTCGCGGTCCTTCTGCGCCAGGCACCCGCCGACGGCGATCTGCATGCCCGGGCGCTTCTTCTTCACCGGGGCCAGGTGACCGAGGTTGCCGTACAGCTTGTTGTCGGCGTTCTCGCGCACCGCGCAGGTGTTGAAGACGACGACGTCGGCGTCGTCACGGTCGGCCGCGGGATCGAGCGCGGTGAACCCGGCGTCCTCGAGCAGGCCGGCCAGCCGCTCGGAGTCGTGGACGTTCATCTGGCACCCGTGGGTGCGCACGTCGTAGGTCCGCGCGGGGTTGCTGGTGGTCGTCGTCATGGCGGGACCCAGGGTACGTCGACGAGGCACCGTGCCGTGCCCGCGCCGCCGCTGGAGGGAGTTCCGACCTACGCCTGAGGGACGTCCGGGTTAGGCTCGCCGAAAGACCCTGCGAGGTGATGGTGGCGACGGTGACGCTGCAGACGGTCGCCGACCGGGTCGGTGTGAGCCGGGTGACCGTGTCCAGCGCGTGCTCCCGCTGGCTGCACCAGCGGGGGCTGGCGATGGTCCACATCGACCAGCACCCCTCGTGACGACGGGCCTGCCACCGCTGGTGGAGCCGGGTGACGACCTCACCGCGGACGAGGTCTCGCGCTACTCCCGGCACCTGTTGTTGCCCGAGATCGGTCGAGACGGGCAGCGCCGGCTGAAGAAGGCCCGCGTGCTGGTCGTCGGCGCCGGCGGGTTGGGCTCCCCCGTCCTGCTCTACCTGGCCGCGGCCGGCGTCGGCACGATCGGCGTGGTCGACGACGACGTGGTCGACGCCTCGAACCTGCAACGGCAGGTCGTGCACGGCACCGACGACGTCGGCCGCCCGAAGGTCGACAGCGCGGCCGACGCCGTGGCCCGGGTCAACCCGCACGTGCGGGTGGTCCGGCACCGCGAGCGGCTCACCCACGCCAACACGCTGGCGGTCGTGGGCGGCTACGACCTGGTGCTGGACGGCACCGACAACTTCCCCACCCGCTACCTGGTGAGCGACGCCTGCGTGCTCGCGTCGGTGCCGCTGGTGTGGGGGTCGATCCTGCGCTTCGACGGTCAGGTCAGCGTGTTCTGGGCCGAGCACGGGCCGACCTACCGCGACCTGTTCCCGAGTCCTCCGCCCGCGGGAGCGGTGCCCTCGTGCGGCGAGGCCGGCGTGCTCGGCGCGGTGTGCGCCATGGTCGGCTCGGTCATGGCCGCCGAAGCCGTCAAGCTGGTCACCGGTGCCGGCGAGCCGCTCGTGGGCCGGCTGATGGTGCTCGACTCGCTGGCGATGACGTGGCGCACCCTGGCGGTGCAGCGCGACCCTTCCACCGTGCCGGTCACCTCGCTCGGCGTCGCCCCCGTCGCCACGGGTGGTCCGGCCACCGACGTCCCCACGGTGTCGGCGTCCGAGCTCTGCGGGCTGCTGGCGCGCGACGAGGTGCTGCTGGTCGACGTCCGCGAGGCCGACGAGCGCGAGGTCGTCGCGATCCCCGGTGCCGTGCACGTCCCCCTCGGCCGGTTCCGCTCCGGTGAGGCGATGGCCGACCTGCCCAGCGACCGTCCGGTCGTGCTGCACTGCAAGGCGGGTGGACGCTCGGCCGAAGCGCTCGGGTTGCTACGGGCGAGCGGTCGCGACGACGTGCGGCACCTCGACGGCGGGGTGCTCGCCTGGGTCCGCGACGTGGATCCCGCCCTGCCGACCTACTGACGACGGACCAGACGCCGTCGGGGCGGCGCCGGCGCCCGTTCGAGCGCCCAGGGCAGCCGAGCGGCAGGTCTCAGAGTGGTCACAACGCCGCGGATCGGTCCCTCGGACGTGTCGTCCAGGACGGCGGGAGCACTACGGTGCCCGCATGACCGACATGGCCAAGCGGGCCGACGCGCCTGCCGGCGCACCCTTGGTGGTGCTCGAGAAGGTGAACAAGCACTTCGGCCCGCTGCACGTGCTGAAGGACATCGACCTCACCGTGCACCACGGCGAGGTCGTCGTGGTGATCGGCCCGTCCGGCTCCGGCAAGTCCACGTTGTGCCGGACGATCAACCGGCTCGAGGCCTTCGAGGGCGGCACGATCACGCTGGACGGCAAGCCGCTGCCGGCCGAGGGCAAGCAGCTCGCCCGGCTGCGAGCCGACGTCGGCATGGTGTTCCAGTCCTTCAACCTGTTCGCGCACAAGACCGTCCTGGAGAACGTCACCCTGGGACCGATCAAGGTGCGCGGCCGCAAGCGCGCCGAGGCCGACACGCACGGACGCGCGCTGCTCGAGCGGGTCGGCGTGGCCAACCAGGCGGACAAGTACCCCGCCCAGCTGTCCGGCGGTCAGCAGCAGCGCGTGGCGATCGCCCGTGCGCTGGCGATGGAACCGAAGGTGATGCTCTTCGACGAGCCGACCTCGGCGCTGGACCCGGAGATGATCAACGAGGTCCTCGACGTCATGACCAGCCTGGCCAAGGACGGGATGACGATGGTCGTGGTGACGCACGAGATGGGCTTCGCCCGCCGCGCCGCGGACCGGGTGGTGTTCATGGCCGAGGGCGAGATCATCGAGGAGAACACCCCCGAGGAGTTCTTCACCAACGCGCAGAGCGCCCGCGCGCAGGACTTCCTCTCCAAGATCCTCACCCACTGAAGCACCAGCAGAAACCTGTCCGCACGAGAAGCACCCGAAGAGAACGCGAACCGGAGGACTGATCGATGATGTTCCGCCGCACGACCCTCGCCGCCGCCCTGGCCGCGAGCGCCCTGCTCCTGGCCGCCTGCGGCGGTGAGGACGCCACGACCACCGAGCCGCCGGTCGAGGACGCCCCCGAGTTCGAGGCGGGCACCACGATGGCCGACATCGTCGACGCCGGCACGATCCGGGTCGGCACCAAGTACGACCAGCCGGGCTTCGGCCTGGAGAACCTCGAGGGTGAGCTCGAGGGCTTCGACGTCGAGGTCGCGAAGATCATCGCCGGTGCGCTCGGCATCGCCCCCGAGGACATCGAGTGGTCCGAGGCCACCTCGGCCGTGCGCGAGGAGGTGCTGGAGAAGGACGAGGTCGACATGGTCATCGCGACCTACACGATCAACGACGAACGCAAGAAGCGGATCACCTTCGCCGGCCCGTACTACACCGCCGGCCAGCAGATCATGACCCTGGCCAGCGACGACCGGATCAACGGCCCGGAAGACCTCAAGGACAACCCGGACGCGACGATCTGCTCGGCCGAAGGCTCGACGCCGTCGGAGAACATCCGCGAGTACCTTGCCAGCCCTGACCAGCTGGTCCTGTTCAGGGAGTACTCGCAGTGCGAAGAAGCCCTCGGCAACGACCAGGTCGCCGCGGTGACGACCGACAACGTCATCCTCCTCGGCTTCGCAGCTGAGTCCGACGGCGAGTACAAGCTGGTCGGCGAGCAGTTCACCGAGGAGCCGTACGGCATCGGCGTCGCCAAGGGCGACGTCGAGTTCTGCGAGTTCATCAACACCACCCTGGCCGAGAACGAGGAGGCCTACCTGGCCGCCTGGGACGCCACCGCGGGCACGATCGACGGCACCCAGCGGCCCGAGCTGCCGGAGCAGGGCACCTGCTCCTGATCTGTTGACGCCGGCCCGGTCCGTCAGGGACCGGGCCGGCCCCACCCCACGCACACCCGGAAGGAGGACCGGTGACGGCCGTCACGGACAACCTCGACTTGTTCGTCTCGGGCTACCTCGGCTCCCTGAGCGTGATCCTGGCCGCGACCGTGGCCTCCCTGGTCCTCGGCACGGTCATCGCCGCCTTCCGGGTCTCGCCGGTCCCGCCGCTGCGCGCCTTCGGCACCTTCTGGGTGACCACCCTGCGCAACACCCCGCTGTCAGTGGTCCTGTTCTTCTGCGCCTTCGGCCTGCCCGAGATCGGTATCAACCGCTCGTTCTGGTTCTTCGGGGTCACCGGCCTGGTGCTCTACACCTCGGCCTTCGTCTGCGAGGCGGTACGCGCGGGCATCAACTCGGTCTCACCGGGTCAGGCCGAGGCCGCCCGAGCGATCGGTCTCACCTTCACCCAGTCGCTGGGCCAGATCGTCCTGCCGCAGGCGCTGCGGACCGTCGTTCCGCCGCTGGGCAGCGTCATCATCGCCATGTTCAAGAACTCGGCCGTGGTAGGTGCCTTCGGCGTCGGTGGCGACCTGTTCTCGGCTGGGACACGGACCAACAGCGCACTCGGCTACGAGACGCTTCCGACCTTCCTCGGCGTGCTGATCGGGTACCTGTGCATCACGCTGCCGGCTGCTGGGCTGCTCGCCTTGATCGAGAAGAGGGTGGCGATCGCCCGATGACCAGCGTTCTGTACGACGCGCAGGGTCCCCGCGCTCGTCGCGCGACCCTGATCGGCACCGTGATCGGGGCGCTCGTGGTACTCGCCGTGCTGACGGTGGTGGTGCTGCGTCTCGCCGACCGCGGACAGTTCGACGCCGAGCTGTGGGCGCCCCTGCTGAGCCCCGGCGACGAGGCGTTCGCGTCGGTCTGGCGGCTGCTCGGCAACGGCCTGATCTACACCCTGCAGGCGGCCGCCATCTCGATAGCGCTCTCGCTCCTGCTGGGCACGCTGATCGCCGTGGCGCGGCTGCAGCTGGGCCGGACGGCACGCATCCCGCTCGTCGCAGTCGTCGAGCTGCTGCGCGGCGCCCCAGTGGTCATCCTGATCTACCTGTGCGTGCGGGCGCTCCCGGACATCGGGCTGGACTTCCGCTCCTGGTACGGCGGGCGGGAGCTGTGGGGACTGGTCATCGGGCTGACCCTCTACAACATGGTCGTGTTCGGCGAGATCGTCCGTGCCGGCGTCGCCTCGCTGCCGCGGGGACAGCGGGAAGCGGCGCTCGCCACCGGACTGACCCAGTGGCAGACGATGCGCCTGGTGCTGCTCCCCCAGGCGTTCCGCGTCATGCTGCCGGCGATCATCAGCCAGCTGGTCGTGGTGCTGAAGGACACCTCGCTGGTCGCCTTCGTCGGCAACTACCCGGAGCTGCTGAGCCGGGGCCAGGACATCCAGCGCAACCTGGACAACCCGATCCAGACCTTCACGATCATCGCCCTGCTGTTCATCGCGATCAACTTCACCCTGGGCAAGTTCGCCGAGGCGATCCAACGTCGGCAGGCGCGCGGCGGCCGCAGCTCGGCGACCACGGTGCAGCAGGAGACCGCCGTCACCGGAGCCTGAGCGACCGGCCGAGCGGTTGGTGGCACCTCAGCCCAGCGGTTCCCAGCCGTCCTCGAGGTCCTGCACGCCCTCGGCGGCCAGCGCCTCGTTGACGACCGACAGCGCGACGCCCGACGCGTACCCCTTGCGGGACAGCATGCCCACGAGGCGACGGACCCGGACCTGACGGTCGAGCCCCCGGGTGCTGCGGATCTTCTTGCGCACCAGCGCCTCTGCGGCCACGCGTTCCGATGCCGGATCGATCTCCTCGAGCGCCGCCTTGGCGAGCTCGTCGTCGATGCCCTTGTGCCGCAGCTCCTGCGACAGCGCCCGACCGGCCAGCCCACGGGAGCGGTGCCGCGAGCGCACCCACTCACCGGCGAACGCCTCGTCGTCGACGAGGCGCACCTCCTCCATCCGGTCCAGGACGGTCTCGGCCACCCCCTCCGGCACGCCGCGGCGGGCCAGCGTGGTGCTCAGCTCGGCCCGGCTGCGAGCCCGGGTGGTGAGCTGGTCGAGCACGATCAGACGAGCGACCGCGTACGGGTCGGCATCGGGGTCGGAGGCGACGTCGGGGCGGGGGGCTCGTCCGTCCCCCGCCCCGCGTCGTCCTCGGAAGCTGCTCATCCGGGCGCAGTGGTCAGGACGCTCAGAAGTCGACCGCTGCTTCGACCTTGGCCTCGACCTCGACCGGCGCGTCGAGCACCGGACCGATGCCGAGCTTCTCCTTGATCCGCTTCTCCAGCTCGTCGGCCAGGTCGGGGTTGTCGCGCATGAACGCGCGCGCGTTCTCCTTGCCCTGCCCGAGCTGGTCGCCGTCGTAGGTGTACCAGGCGCCGGACTTGCGGACGAAGCCCTGCTCCACGCCCATGTCGATCAGACCGCCCTCGCGGGAGATGCCCTGGCCGTAGAGGATGTCGAACTCGGCCTGCTTGAACGGCGGGCTGACCTTGTTCTTGACGACCTTGACCCGGGTGCGGTTGCCGACCGGCTCGGTGCCGTCCTTGAGGGTCTCGATCCGGCGGACGTCGAGCCGGACGGAGGCGTAGAACTTCAGTGCCTTGCCGCCCGTGGTGGTCTCGGGGCTGTTGTGCACCATCACGCCGTCGACGAAGTAGTTGTGCGTGCCGGCGACCTCGATGTCGAACCGGTGCATCGACCGGGTGGGTGGCTTGACGTGCACGTCCAGCACCCGGTTCGGCACCAGCTGCATCGTCGGCTCGACGAACTCGGGCGCGACCGCGAACCGACCCTGGAACCGGGGCAGCAGCTTGTACGCCATCGATGGGTGCACGTGCGGGGCGACGACCTCCTGGAACCGGGCGGTGCCGGAGGTGGTCATGGTCAGCACCGCCACGCCCCGCGCACCCGCTAGCCGGACCGACGACTCGACGCCGTGCTCGTCACGCAGGTAGTGGACCAGGCGCTCACGCGACGCCTCGCTCATCGCCCCGACGCAGATCTCGATCCGGCCGCTGCCTCCTTCGGTGCGGGCCTGGAGGCCCTTGGACCGCAGCGAGAACGAGCCGTCGTCCATGTACCAGACGGCCAGGGCCAGTGGGGTGAGCGCCTTGAGGACGTCGTCGGTGAGGTGCTTCTTGCCGTCGCCCCAGTACATGACCTGGCGCAGCTCACCCAGCTCGGGGAGTGGAGTGAGGTCGATGTGGACCGAACCGTTCGCGCGGACGCTGCGGCTCTGCGGGATGTTGCCGAGCAGCGACGCCTTCCAGTCCACGTACTCGCTCTGCTCGGCACCGTGGCCCATCCTGAACCGGACGCCACCGCGCCCTCGGGTGTTCGGCGCGAGGTGCCCGTCGCCCATCAGGCCACCCAGGACGACCTGCCACTGCTGGTCGCTCAGGCGCGCCTGCTCGGCGGTGAGGACCCGGTCGCCGGCAAGGATCTCGCCGGCCTCCCGCCACCCACCGGGGGTGCGGATCAGGTGGTTCTCCGTAGCGGCGAACTGCGACCTGCCGTTCCCGCCGGACTTCGCGACCGAGAACTGCAGGAAGCGTTCGGCATCGCCGTTGTCGAACCAGCTGCTGACGGGCCGTGCGACGACCGTGTCGGTCTCGGCGTCGTAAGTGAGCACCTCCACCGGCAGCTTCTGGTTGACGATCTTCCCGATCTTCTCGGTGCTGCCGTCGGCCAGGGTGACCCGGGTGCCGTAGGACATGCACCCGAACATGACGCCGATCTTCTCGCGCAGCTGGTTGATGAAGATCGCCGTGGTGCCGGAGTTGCTGATCGCGCCGGTGAGCTTGCGCAGCGCCTGCGACATCAGCCGCGCCTGCAGACCGACGTGGCTGTCGCCCATCTCGCCCTCGATCTCGGCGCGGGGCACGAGCGCCGCCACCGAGTCGATGACGATGATGTCGAGCGCACCCGACCGGATCAGCATGTCGGCGATCTCGAGCGCCTGCTCACCGGTGTCGGGCTGGGAGACGAGCAGCGCGTCGGTGTCGACACCGAGCTTCTGCGCGTAGTCGGGGTCGAGCGCGTGCTCGGCGTCGATGAAGGCCGCGATGCCGCCGGCCTTCTGCGCGTTGGCGACCGCGTGCAGGGCCACCGTGGTCTTGCCGGAGCTCTCCGGGCCGTAGATCTCCACGACGCGGCCGCGGGGCAGCCCTCCGATGCCGAGCGCGACGTCGAGGGCGATCGAGCCCGTCGGGATGACGGCGATGGGGACGCGCACCTCGTCGCCGAGGCGCATGACGGAGCCCTTGCCGAACTGGCGGTCGATCTGGGCGAGCGCTGAGTCGAGCGCCTTCTCACGGTCCTGCGGTGCGGGCATCGTCTCCACCTTCGTGGTTCGCCGGCCGGGGCCGGATGTCTGTCGTGGTCTCGGGGACGACGCTACGAGCGCCCTCCGACAACCGTCCTGCCAGTCCACTGACCTGTGGACGAGAAGGGCCTGCGGCTGCCGACCTGTGGATGAGACTACCGAACACGTGTTCGACCAGGACCAAGCGTGGCGGCGTGTCGCGGACGCTCTGCCCGACGGTCCCGGACCGCCCGCGGGTCAGCGACCGCGGCGACCGGCGAGGTCGCCTGGGACCGGGGCGCCGATCACCCCGGCGAGCGCGGCCCCGTACAGGTCGACCCGGCTCGGCAGCTCGCTGAGCACCCGGAACAGCGCGGCCCGCACCATCAGCTGCCGCCGCAGGCCGGTCGTCCACCCGTCCATGGCATCGGTCGACGCGTCCCACCAGAGCACCGAGTCGAGCACCGCGACCGCCTCGGCCCACCCGGCCGGACGCCAGTACGGCGCGACGTCGATGACGACCGGAGCCCCGGCCGCGTCGAGCAGGACGTTGCCGGCGAGGTCGCCGTGCACCAGCTGGGACGGGCCGAGCAGCACGTCCTCGCGCGCGTCCAGAAGCCGGCGCACGAGCGGCTCGTCCGGCTGCCCCGCGATCAGCGCGAGGACCGCGGGGTCCGCGCCGTCGAAGGCCAGCGCCTCGGCCCGGGCCCAGCGGTCCTGGCGGCCGTCCATCACCTCGGGCCGCTGCGGCACCGCCACGGCCAGCTCGGCGTGCAACACGTGCGCGGCGGCGACGACGACCTCGAGGTCCCGGCAGGCGGTGGTGCCCGGCTCGAACCGGCTCGCGGCCCAGCCGTCGACCACCCAGGAGCCGTCGCGGGCCGGCACCGGCACCGCGACCCGCAGGTCGAGGGGGCTGCGGCGCGGCCGCTCGTCGATCCGGACCCCGAGCCGGGCCAGGACGGGCGAGAGCCACTGCGCCACCCGGGTGTCGCGGCCGGGCGAGAGCACCAGGTCGCCGGCCAGCACGCTGCCACCCTGGCCGCCGGCGAGGACCTGCACCGGCGCCGGCACCGCGAACAGGTCCAGGACGTGCTCCGGCGGACCGGACGAAGGCCGGCCGACCTCGGTCACCGGGTGAGGAAAGGCACGAGAGGCAGGCGGGCCGCGATCGCCGGGACGCTGCGCAGGTCGCCGCGGGCCATCGCCATGATCAGGTCGAACTTGCCCTCCTGGTCCAGGTCCAGGCGGAAGCCGTTGATGGACAGGAACACCACGACGGCACCGAGGGTCAGTCGCTCGTTCCCGTCGACCATCGGATGGTTGCTGCACAAGGAGTCGGCCAGCGCAGCGGCCTTCTCCTGCAGGGGCGGGTAGGCATCCTGGCCCGCGACGGACGACCCCGGACGGGCCGCGGCCGATGACAGGAGCCCGAGGTCGGCGACCGTCGTCCCGTGCGCCTCGGTGAGGTCGATCAGGTCTTCGACGGTCAGGTAGGTGGTGACGTACTCGTCCGTCACGCCTGCGCCAGCCGGCGCAGCACGTCGGCGTCCTGCGCCACGTGCTGCCGGATCGCCGTCTGCACGCGGCTCCGGTGTGCGTGGCGCTCGTGGTACTCACGCAGCGCAGCGCGCATCACGTCGTTGTTGCCGAGCTGGGTCGACTCCGCGACCTCGCGCAGGCGCGCACGGTCGGCGTCGTCCAGGCGCAGACTCATCGTGTACATGGCAGTGCCTCTCCGTCATGGTCCGAGACCATGGTATCAGTTCGATACCACGAACGACCCCTACCTCAGCAGCAGCGTCTCCAGCCGCCGGGAGGCCACCAGCACGCCGACCAGGCCCATCACGGCGAGGTACAGCACGTGCCAGCCCAGCCCGAACGAGATCTGACCGAGCATCAGGTCGCGCACGAGCGAGACGCCGTGGAACAGCGGGGTCGCCTGCACCAGCCACTGCAGCGGCGTCGGGAAGACCGCCAGCGGGAAGAACGTGGTCGAGAACAGGAACATCGGCAGGATCGCGAGCTGGACGTAGTCGAAGTCCTGCCACGAGCGCATGTACGTGGTGGCGGCCATGCCGACCGCGGCGAACGCGAACCCGATCACCGAGGCGGCCGGGATCGCGAGCAGCGACCACCACGACTGGACCAGCCCGGCTGCCAGCGCCACCAGGTAGAACGCCACCGAGTAGACCAGCCCGCGCAGCAGCGCCCAGCCGATCTCGGCCACCGCGACGTCGCGCGGACCCAGCGGCGTGGCCAGGATCGAGTCGTACAGCCTGGCGTGCTTCATCTTGAAGAAGATGTTGAAGGTCGAGTCGAAAACCGCCCCGTTCATCGCTGAGGCCGCCAGCAGGGCGGGGGCCACGAACGCCGCGTACGGCACCTGCGTGCCGTCGTCGAGCAGCACGACGCCGACCAGCGCGCCGATGCCGACGCCGAGGGAGAACAGGTAGAACACCGGCTCGAAGAAGCCGGAGACGACCGTGATCCAGGCGTGCCGGAAGGCGACGAAGTTCCGCTCGATCATCATCCGGGCCATGCCGGCACCGGCGGGGAGCGGGAGCACCCGGGCGATCACGTGCGCCAGGCCCGTGCGGTGGGCACCAGCCGTGGGCCGGTCGCGCAGGTCGGTCACGACAGCAGCCTGGAAGTCAGGAACCGCTCGGCCAGCAGGTACCCGACGACGAGGAACACCGACAGGTACGCGACGTGCCCGACGGCCCCCAGCAGGGTGCCGGTGCCGAGGGTCAGACCCCGGCACAGCTCGACGCCGTGCCACAGGGGCGTGACCCAGGCCACCACCTGCAGGGCGCCGGGCAGCTGGTCGATCGGGAAGAAGGTGCCGCTGAACAGGAACATCGGCATCACCACGAACCGGAACAGGACGTTGAAGCTGTCGCCGCCGTCCCGCACCCTGGCCGCCAGTGCCGTGATCGGTGCCGCGAAGGCGAGCCCGGTGAGCACGGCCGCGGGCAGCGCGAGCGGCGTCGTCCAGCTCGGGGTGGCGCCGAGCAGGGCCGCGACGACGAGGAAGACGCCGCAGACGACGAGGAACCGCACGGTCACGAACGCGAGGTGGCCGATCAGCACCTGGCGGGGCCGCAGCGGGGTGGCGAGCATGGCGTGGAACTGCCCGTGCCACTTGATCGCGCCGAGGACGGGGTAGGTGCACTCCCCCGAAGCCGTCTGCATCGCCGTGGCCGCGAGCACGCCGGGGGCGATGAAGGCCACGTAGGGGATGCCGTCGATGCCGCGGGAGGCACCGCTGTCGACCAGCGAGCCGAGGCCGTAGCCCATCGCGGCGAGGTAGAGCAGCGGCGACAGGAAGCTCGAGATCAGCGAGCCCTTGAAGGTGCGGCGGTAGACCTGCATCAGGTACGCGAGCACCGACAGGGCCCCGCCCCCGCCCGGCGGGACGGCGGCGTCGGTGCCGCGCTCGACCTCGGTGGCCGCCATCAGTCCACCAGGGTGCGGCCGGTGAGGCGCAGGAAGACGTCCTCGAGGGTGGAGCGGCGGACCAGGCTGGACAGCGGCTCGAGGCCGCGGGCGTGCACCGCCGCCATCGTGGCGTCGCCGTCCTGGACGTAGAGCAGCAGCCGGTCGGGCAGCACCTCGACCCGGTCGGCCAGCCCTTCGACCCGAGCGGCGTAGGGCGCGTGGTCGTCGGCGTGGAAGCGCAGCTCGAGCACCTCGCGGGTGGAGTGCTCGGCGATCAGCGCCCGCGGGGACCCCTCGGCGACGATCAGCCCGTGGTCCATCACCACGAGGCGGTCGCAGAGCTGCTCCGCCTCGTCCATGTAGTGGGTGGTCAGGACGAGGGTGACGCCAGAGCGCTTGAGCCGGAACAACCTGTCCCACGACACGTGCCGGGCCTGGGGGTCCAGACCGGTGGTGGGCTCGTCGAGCAGCAGGATGCGCGGCGAGTTGATGAGGGACCGTGCGATCGTGAGCCGGCGCTTCATGCCGCCGGACAGGGGCTCGACCCGTGACCTGGCCCGCTCGGTGAGCTGGGCGAACTCGAGCAGCTCGGCGGTGCGCTGCCGGACGACCTGCTTGGGGAGCCCGAAGTACCGCCCGTAGGTGAGCATGTTCTCCTCGACGGTGAGCTCCTCGTCGAGGTAGTCGCGCTGGGGACACACCCCCAGCTGGGCTCGGATCGCCGGCCCGGCGGTGGCGGGGTCGAGCCCGAGGATCCGCAGCGTTCCACCGGTGGGCGGCGAGACGCAGCCGATCATCCGCATCGTGGAGGACTTCCCGGCGCCGTTCGGCCCGAGGAACCCGAACGACTCCCCCGCGGTGACCTCGACGTCGATGCCCTTGACCGCGTCGAAGTCGCCGAAGGACTTGCGCAGCCCGGAGGCGTGGATCAGGACGGCACCGCCCGCCCGGGCGCGGTCGGAGGCCTGCGGGGCCGGCTGGGTCACGTGCTCGACCGTAACCCCAGGCCCCGACACCGGTCGATCAGGTTCGGATCGGATGCTCCATCACCCGACGGGCCACCGTCCGGGCGGGAAGACGTAGTGCTGGGGATCCGCCCCGGCAGGCTCGAGGGTGCCCCGGTCGCAGAGCGCGTCGATGCAGTCCTGCACGTCGTCCGGCTCCAGGCCGGTGAGCCGGGTGAGCTCGTGCGCGGTGACCCGCCGGCCCTGGACGACCAGGTCGGCCCCGGTGGCCAGCACCCGGTCCAGCGCCTCGGGCGGCGGCTTCCGTGACGGGATCGGGGCTGGCTCCCTGCTCACGTGCAGCGTCAGCTCGGGGGCGTGGGTCGTGTCGACGGTGTCGGTCACGTGGTACTCCGGTCTCCCACCGGGCGGGTGCGGCGCGTCTGTGGACCGCGGAGCCCGGAGAACCATCGTGCACGTCTCACGTCTCGGACGCCACCGTAGGTCCGGGTGGATCCGTCCGGTGCGCCGGTCCCCGACCCCGTGCGATGCTCACGGCGTGACCAACGAGGTGGTGGCGGGGACGGACCTGGCGTCGACCCTGGAGGAGATCTCCCGGGTGCTGCGGGAGGAGCTGGAACCGGTGGACGTCGTCACCGCCTTCGTGCACGAGGCCGCCCGGCTCGTCCCCGGGGCGCAGACCGCGAGCATCTCGGCGCTCGCGAAGGGCTCCGAGGTGACGACCGCCGCGACCAGCTCGCCGCTCGCGCTGCAGTTCGACCAGATGCAGTACCAGACCGGCGAGGGTCCGTGCCTCACGAGCCTGTTCGAGGACACCACGGTCCTGGTCGAGGACCTGCACGTCGAGGACCACCGCTGGCCCGCGTTCAGCGCCCGTGCGGCGGACTGCGACCTGCGCAGCGTGCTGGCCCTCCAGCTGTACGCGGCCGGCTCCGAGCTCGGTGCGCTCAACCTGTTCAGCCGCAGCCCGCGAGCGTTCGACGAGTCCTCGCGCCTGGTCGCCCTGCTGTTCGCCACGCACGCGTCGCTGCTGCTGCACGCGATCGTGCGGGCCGGCCACCTCGAGCAGGCCGTCGCCACCCGCGACGTCATCGGCATGGCCAAGGGCATGGTGATGACCAAGCACCGTCTCGACGAGGAGACGGCGTTCCGGGTGCTGGTGCGCTACAGCCGCGACACGAACACCAAGCTGCGCGAGGTCGCCGGGGCCGTCGTCGCGAACGGCGGCGAGCTCCCGACCTGAACCGGCGCCGGCCCGGCCGAGCGACCGAGCGACGTCAGCCGGGCAGCCCCAGCCCGTGGCCGAAGGCGAACAGCGGGTCCTCGTAGCCGGGCACGTCCTCGTGGTGGCGGCGCACCTGCTCCATCGAGCGCGGCAGGTCGAACGGCAGCCGCCCGCGGGGTTCGACGGCGCCGGTGAGCGCATCGAGCAGCGAGGCGTCGCAGCTGCCGTAGCTGCCCACGACCGCCGAGCTGAACGCCAGCAGGGGGGTCAGCACCGCCGGGCGGTCGAGCACGACGTCGACCACCAGGGGGCAGTGGCCGGCCACGCGGGCCAGCCGCGAGACCAGACCCGGCGGGAAGTCCAGCGACCCCTGGTGGAACCAGGACTCCAGGAACAGGTCCGAGCGCGGCTCGAACGGGGCCATCAGCCGCACCAAGGCGAGGTCCGCCTCCTCGGGCCGGTCGACGACGGTGGCGTACCGTGCGACGACCGCCGGGTCGGCCCCCTCGACGTACAGGCGGGTGCCCTCGGGCAGCGGCAGCACCGCGGCCAGGGCGTCGGACCCGTTCTGCAGCACCGTCACCGAGGCGGCCTGAGCCTCCAGCCCGGCCCGGCGGAAGTCCTCCCGGCCGACGACGGCGACCGCTGCGTCCGCGTCGACGTAGGGGTCGTCGAACAGGCCGAGCCGGAACTTCACCAGCAGCAGCCGGCGCGCCGACTCGTCGATCCGCTCCTCGGTGACCCGGCCGTCTCGCACCAGGTCGAGCAGCACGTCGACGCACTCCTCGCCACCGAACTGGTCGCAGCCCGCGTGCAGGATCAGCTCCATCCGGCCGTGCGGGTCGAGGTGCTCGACACCCCACGACCGGGCGGGCAGCACCTGGTCGCCGACGAGGTTGTCGTTGACCAGCTCCCAGTCGGTGAGCACCACGCCGTCGTAGCCGAGGCCCTCGCGGAGGATGCCGGTCACGACCTGGCGGTTGTAGCCGAAGCCCACCTGTTCGACCGGCTCGCCGTCGACGACGAGGTCGACAGGCATGCCGTAGTACGGCATCACCGCCGCGGTGCCGGCCTCGACCAGCTTCGGGAACGGGCTGAGGTGGTCGGCGAAACGTCCACCGCGGTACACCTGCTCGCGTCCGTACGGGAAGTGCGCGTCCTCGCCGTCCTTCTGCGGGCCCCCGCCCGGGAAGTGCTTGCTCGTGCACGCCACGCTCTCGTGCCCCAGCTGCTGCTGCTGGAAGCCCTCCAGGTAGGCCAGGCCCAGCTCGGTGACCAGGGCCGGGTCCTGACCGAACGTGCCGGACTGGCGGGCCCACCGCGGCTCGGTGGCGAGGTCCAGGGTCGGGTGCAGGGCAGCTCTGATGCCGACCGCCACGTACTCCTGCCTCGCGATGTCGGCGAACCGCCGCACGAGGTCGGCGTCCCGCAGTGCCGCCAGTCCGAGAGGCTCGGGCCACTGCGAGAACGCCTTCGCCGCGAACGAGGCCCCCACGTTCTCGATGAACCCGTGCCGGGGGTCGGTCGAGATCGTCACCGGGATGCCGTGCGGCGTCTCCGCCGCCAGCCGCTGGACGTCGTTGTGCCAGCGGGCCGCCATCCTCGGGTCGTCCAGGCCGTGCACGTTGAAGTGGTTGACGAGCTTGTCCTGCACCACCTCACGGGTCGACGTCTTGCTGATCCGCCCCGGGCCCTCGAGCACCGACCCGTCCGCCCCGGCCTCGATCACCGTGTGGAACATCAGGCCGGCCTTCTCCTCCAGCGACAGCCGGGGAAGCAGGTCGTCGACCCGCTCCTCCGGCGTCAGGCTGCTGTCATGGAAGGGCTCCTGCTGCGTGGCGGCGCGGGCGGTGGGCATCGGTCTCCCGGACGTCGGTGAGGGGTGGTGCAGGACAGTGGGGCTCAGGCGCGACCGGCCGCGAACTCCTCCATGCCGATGACGGGACGCAAGCGGCGCTCGACCTGCTTGGTGGAGAACGACCGACGGATGACGTCCTTGGCCATCACGTTGCCGATGGCGCCCATCACCATCGCCTGGTCGAGGGACAGGTACCGGCGCGCGATCGTGCCGGAGCCCACGGCCACGGCGTCGAAGAAGCCGCCGTCACCGTATGCCCCGAGGTCGCGCTCGATCCGCCGCAGGTTGGCGAACGCGGCCATCGGCTCGTGCTGCATGGCCAGGAAGGCGGCGTGCGGGGTGACCACGCCGTCGCCGAAGTCGGGCGTGGGGTTCAGACCCGGGCGCACGGTCCCGAAACCGGCGTCGTAGTTGGTGTTCTCCCTGTCCGAGAGGTAGCCGACCGGGTTGAGCCCCAGCGCGTCGACCCCGTACTCACGGTAGTTGGCGAACGGGTCACTCGCCGGTGAGAAGCCCCAGAAGCCGTACCCGGCCTCCTCCATGCCGTGCTCGCGCTGCGCCCGCACGTGCAGCGGGTGGTTGCGTCCCCACGACTTCGGCGCCCACTTCGCCTCCGGGACGAAGACGTCCGGCATGAGCTCCTCGAACATGCTGCCGCCCCAGCCGGGGACGATCTTCATGCCGCGGTAGGTGTATGCGCCCTCGTAGACGTCGATGCCGAGGTAGGTGCGGTCGAAGCCGCTCGGCTTCGACTCCTGCCACGACCAGTCGTCCGAGGACGGGAAGGTGCGCCAGCTGGCGAAGTAGTGCTTGCCGGGCACCTGGCCGGTGGCGATGCCGAGATAGCTGGTGATCCGGGTCTCGGACACCGCGGTGTCGTAGTGGTGGTGGGTGTACCAGACGTCCGGGCCGACGCCGATGTGGTTGCCGAGGAACACGTCCGTGGCAGCGGGCTGCGCGTCGTAGAAGCCGCCGTGCATGAGACCGCCAGGACGCGGGTGGTCGGCGTTGTAGAACATGTCCCAGCGCATCCTCGAGAACACCCGGTCGGCGAGCTTCGAGACACCGCGGTCGGCGGTGCGCACGACCATGAGTGCCGCACCGAGCCAGCCGTTGTCGACGCTGGACAGGAACGGGTCGACCGTGGCACCGGTGCCGGGCCACGCGGTGATGACCTCGCCCGTGGCCTCGTCGTACCAGTTGTAGTACATGCCGCTCGGCTCGTGGTGGTGCATCCGCAGCAGCGTGCGCAGCGTCCGGTCCAGCCGGCGGGTGCACTCCCTGCGGCTGATGATGCCGAGCTCGCGCGCGACGATCGCGCTCCACATGTACCCGCCGATGTTGGTCGGCGAGGTGTACCCGCTGCGGTCGCCGACGGCCAGCGACTCCGGGATGTTGTCGGAGGGGAGCCCCGTGGTCTCGTCGGTCATCGAGACCAGCGAGTGCCAGGTGTCCCTCGCCCAACGGTGCACCCGCTGCGTGTTCAGGCGACCGCCGTCACGGCCGGACAGGATGACCGCAGGGGCGGAGGCGGAGGCCGGGCCGGCGGCCAGGAGGCCGCCCCCGAGCGTGGCCGTCGCTCCCGTGGCGACGAGGAACTGGCGGCGGGACGTGGACGGGGTGCTGACCATCGGATCGTGCTCCAATCGTGGGGACGTGCAGGTGGTCGGACGTGCGGCGTCGTGCCGCAGGGTTCCTCACTTGATGCCGGTGGTGGCGATGCCTTCGATGATGCGACGCTGGAACATGATGAAGACCACCAGCACCGGGATGACGACGACGGTCGCACCCGCCAGGAGCAGCCCGTAGTTCGTGCTGTTCTGACCGGTGGAGTAGAGCGCGAGGGCCACCGGCAGCGTGTACTTGTCCTCGCTCTGGGCCACCACGAGCGGCCAGAGGAAGTTGTTCCAGCTGCCGAGGAAGGTGAGGATCCCGAGCGTCGCCAGGCCGGGTCCGCACAGCGGCAGGAAGACCTGCGCGAAGATCCGCAGCTCCCCCGCGCCGTCGACCCGGCCGGCGTCGAGCAGGTCGCGCGGCAGACCGAGGATCACCTGGCGCATCAGGAACACCCCGAACGGGCTCACCAGGAACGGCAGGATCAGCCCCGGCAGCGAGTTGATCAGCCCGGCGTTCGCCACGAGCACGAACAGCGGGACGAACGTGACCACCCCGGGGATGAGCAGGGTCGTCATCACGAGCAGGAAGACGGCCTTCTTGCCACGGAACTCGAGCATCGCCAGCGCATAGCCGAGCATCGAGCAGAAGAGGAGGTTCCCTGCGGTGACCACGACCGCCACGACCGTCGAGTTGACGAAGTACGTGCCGAAGTCGAGCCGCGTGAAGAGCTGCGTGTAGTTGTCGAGCGAGGCGGACTCGGGCCACCAGGTCGGGGGGACCTGCCGCAGCTCGCCCTCGGACTTGAAGCTGCCCAGCACCATCCAGACGAACGGGGAGGCGACGACGACGAGCAGGAACGACAGCACGGGGTACAGCCAGTACCGGCGCAGCCAGCTGCGGCTGTCGGGCGCGGCCTCGTGGGAGGAGCCATCAGGGGTCCCGGGGGGCAGCACCGCGACGGTGCCGGCGGTCCGGTCCGTACCGGGGTTCTCGGTGGTGGTCATGAGGTGTTCTCCCGCAGCAGGCGGAACTGGATGGCGGTGATGACGGCCACCACGATGAAGATGATGTAGCTGATCGCCGCGGCGTAGCCGTAGTTGCCGAAGCCGAACTGCTGGAACGTGTACATCGTCATCGAGATGGTGCTGTCCAGCGGTCCGCCCTTGGTCAGCACGAACGGCTCCTCGAAGAACTGCAGGTATCCGATCATCGTGGTGACCGAGACGAACAGGAGCGTCGGCCGCAGCAGCGGGAGCGTGATGTGACGGAACCGCTTCCACGCGCCGGCTCCGTCGATGGCTGCCGCCTCGTGCAGCATCACCGGTACCGCCTGCAGACCGGCGAGGAAGATGATCATGCCGGTGCCGAAGTTGCGCCATGAGGCCATCAGGATGATGGCCGGCATCGACCAGTCCTCGCTGCCGAGCCAGTTCGGGCCGTTGACGCCGACCCAGCCCAGGGCGGTGTTCAGCAGGCCTCCGTCGGTCCGCAGGATGAAGCGCCAGACCACGGCCACGGCGACGATGGAGGTGATCACCGGGAGGTAGAAGCCGAGCCGGAAGAAGGCCCGGAACCTGCGGATCCCCTTGTCCAGGGCCACCGCGGCGGCCAGAGCCAGGGCCAGCGTCAGAGGCACCCCGACCAGGACGAAGTAGGCGGTGTTGCCGGCCGAGGTGAGGAACTTGTCGTCCGACAGCGCCCGCGTGTAGTTGTCCAGACCGACGAAGTCGACCGAGAACGGCGTCCGCAGGTCGCGGGAGCGCGTGTCGGTGACGCTCATGAAGAGCGACTGGATCACCGGCCAGACGGTGAAGACCAGGAAAAGCAGGCAGAAGGGCAGGGCCAGGACCCAGGCCGCCCGTCCCTCCCGCAGCCCGGTGCGGCTGCGGGAGGGGACGGCGGGGGCCGTCGTGGTGGCGGTCTCCTCGACAGTCATGTCGGCCTACTGCCCTGTGCCGATCGACTCCGCCTGACCCTGGACGGTCTGCAGGGCGGTCTCGACGTCCGCGCCGTTCTTGGTCACCCTCTCCAGCTCGGAGTCGAAGCCGGTCACGACCTCCTCCCAGGTCGGGAACGACGGCGGCGCCTTGGCGGTCTCGAGCTGGGTGCCGAAGGCGGCGAGCTTCTCGTCCTCGCTGAGGGCGGGGTCGTCCCAGGCGGCGGTGACGGCCGGCAGGTCGGTGGTCAGGCCGTACCACTTCGCCTGCACCTCGGGCTCGGAGAGCCACTGGACGAACTTCCAGGCGCTGTCGCGGTTGTCGCTCTCTTTGAAGACGGCCAGGTTCGAGCCACCGACGAACGACGAGGAGGTCTCCTTCGAGGGCATGGTCATCACCGAGTACTTGTCCTCGAAGCCCGGGCCACCGACGGTCTCGACCGCCGACATCATCCAGGGACCCGAGATGAACATCGGCACCGCACCGCTGACGAAGTCGGGCTCGGTGGTGGGGGTGGTCGGGGCCGAGGTGTTGGCGATCCCGTCGGTGAAGTAGCTCTGGTAGTACTCGACGGCCTCCTGCATCTTCGGACCGTCGAACTGGTAGCCCGAGCCGTCCTCCGTCGTCAGCTCGGCACCGTTGGACCAGGCGAACGGCATCACGCTCTGCCAGGAGCCCACGCCGCCGGCCTGCAGGCCGATGCCCCAGGTCGCGCCGGCCTCGGTCTGCATGTCGGAGGCCATCTGCTTCAGGCCCTCCCAGTCCGAGGGCGGCTCGCTCCAGCCGGCCTGCTCGGCCAGGTCGGTGCGGTAGTAGACCAGCCGGGTCTCGACGTACCACGGCACGCCGTACGCGGTGCCGTCCACCTCGGTGGTCGACCAGGCGCCCTCGAAGAACGACTCTGGGTCGATCGAGGCGGGCGTGGGGTCCAGCGCGTCCAGCGCGGCGAACTCACCCATCCAGGTGGTGCCGACCATGGCGGCGTCGGGGGTCTCGCCGGCGGTGATGGCGGTGGTGAACTTGTCGTGCGCGGAGTCCCACGGGATGGCGGTGACCTCGACGGTGGCGTCGGGGTTGGCCGCCTCGAACTCCTTCGCCAGCTCCGGGAGCTTCTCGCCCTCTGCGCCCATCGCCCAGATGTTGATGGTCCCGGTGGCCGGTCCGTCGCTGACCTCCTCGCCGGTCACGGCGGCGGCGCCGGGCTCGTCGGCGGACCGGCCGCAGCTGGACACCAGCATCGCGGTCGCTGCGACCGCGGCCAGCGCGATCGTCGACGTACGTCGTCTCATCGGGGTGTTCTCCTTCGGTGGCGGCCCGGGGGCCGGCGGGGTGGTCGGGGGTGGTCGAGGGGTCAGGCGGGCACGGCGAGCTGCTCGGGGCACCCGCAGGACCCGCGGAGCACGGGACGGGTGGGCAGGACGGTCAGCCCGGGGTGGGGCGTGCGACCGGAGGTCAGCTCGTGCAGTCGCTCGGCGGCCAGTGCCCCGAGCTCGCGCACCGGCTGGCTGACCGTGGTGAGGCCTGGCCGCACGTAGCGAGAGGTCATCAGGTCGTCGAAGCCGACGACGGCAAGTCGCTTCGGGACGTCGACGCCGGAGTCCTGCAGGCGGCGCATGACCGACAGGGCCAGCTCGTCGTTCGCGCACACCAGGGCGTCGGCATCGATCTCGCCCCGTAGCCACTGCTCGCCGACCGCGGTGCCGTTCGCCTCGCGGAAGGCGACCCGCACCGGCGGGCGCGGCTCGCGGCCACGGCCCTCGTGCGCCTCGACGTACCCGCGGTGCCGATCCCGGACGTCGGGTGCAGCGTCGGGGTTGCCCACGAAGACCACCCGATCGCGACCGTGCTCGAAGAGGTGCTGCGTGAGAAAGACTGTGCTGGAAGCGCTCTCGGTGGCGATGGCCTCGACGCCCGGCCGGGGGTCGCCGGCCACCAGCAGGACCGGCTTGGCGCTCCGCACGGTCTCGACCACGGCCTCCGGGATCGCGGACGACCCCATCACGGCCACACCGTCGACCCGCCCGACCAGCCGCCGGACGGCGGTGCGGAGGTCGTCCCGACCCGCCGCCTGCAGCAGCAGGACGCCGTGCCCGAGCTCGGCGGCGCGCGCCTCGAAGCCCATCAGCAGCTCGGAGTAGTAGGGGCCGACGAGCTCGGGGAGAACCAGGGCCTGCGCCTCGTGATGACGCACCGCGAGGCTGCGGGCGGCGCTGGTGGGCACGTAGTTGAGCGACTCCACGGCCTCCAGGACGCGGCGGCGGGTGGTGTCGGAGACGGTCGCGGACCCCTGCAGGACCCGGGAGACCGAGGCGATGGAGACCCCCGCCAGGCGGGCGACCGAGTAGATCGTGGCGGTGCCGGAACGCTGCTGCACGGTGGTCCGTCTCCTCTCACCCCCGTTGGTGAAAGCGCTTACAAGGAGCCACCATGCCCGGTTCTCCGGATTCGGTCAACCCCCGGCGGTCCGGGGACGCGCCTGCCGGTGGTCCGGCCACGATCCGCGGATAGGCGCGAGGGCGGGGCTGGTGAAGTCGTTCGGGCGGGTGCCGGACCGTTCGGCTGCGGGCAGGACGCGGACGAGAGCCGTTGAGGCAGAACGCTCTTCAGGTGGCTCGCTCGTCGGCCTCGCTGAGCTCACGCAGCGTGTGCAGCTGCTTGCGCATCATCGGCAGGTCGCCCCACGCCAGGAGGAGGTCACGCAGCCGCATCGCGGGGTGCCCACCCCGCAGCTCGATGCTCACCAGCAGGAGCGTCCCGACCGGGTGCGGGTCGGTGCGGTAGACCATGGCGACGTCCCCGAACAGCCGGCGCGAGCCGTGCGTGGCGGTGCGCAGCGTCATCGACCGGTCCTGCTCGAAGGACTCCAGCACGAAGACCCTGGCCACCCGTTCCCCTTGCACCAGCCGCTCGACACCCGGGGTCAGCGCTCGCGGGCTGCGGCGAGCGAGGTTGTCCACGAGGTCGTAGCTGTACGGGGCGACCTTGAGCTGGCACAGCCACCGGAACACGGTGGCCGGAGCGGCCCGCACCACCACCGCGCGCAGCACCTCTCCCGCCCGACGGCCGGCGGCCACCTGGTCGGGCACCTCGCCCCACACCCACGGCAGGACGCCCACGACGTCAGGCGCCGGTCGGGGACGGGACCCTGCGGGCGAGCACGGCCGTCGCGACGACGGGGACGAGCACCACCAGCGCGGCGAGGTTGAGCCAGGAGTAGCCCGCGAGCTCGAGCACCGGTCCGGCGAGGGCTCCGGCGGTCGCGGCCGTGACCCCCACCACCAGGTCGCCCGCCCCCTGCACCTGCGTGCGCACCTCGGCGGGCACCGACGAGGAGAGCAGCGCCGACCCGGCGACCATCGTGCAGGACCAGCCGAGCCCGAGCAGCACCAGTGCCACCGCGATCTGCGAGTGGGCCATCGGGCCTGCGCTCGCCCCCGTCGCCGCTGCCGCCCCGAGGACGAGCACCCCGACGCCGATCACGGGCACCGAGCCGAACCGGTCGGTGGCCCAGCCCACCACCGGGCTCAGCGCGTACATGGCGGCGATGTGCAGGCTCAGCACCAGGCCCACGACGCGCAGGGTGGCGCCGTGGTCGCCGAGGTGCACGGGGGTCATCACCATCACCGCCACCATCAGCGCCTGGCCGCCGGCGACCGCGACCAGCCCCGCGCGGGCAGCGGGCAGGGACGCCACCAGCCGCAGCACCTCTGCGGTGGACCGCTTCGTGACCGTGGTCGCAGTGGCACCGTCGCCCGGTGCGGGCTCGTCGACCCGCCCCCGCAGCAGGACCAGGACGACCAGCGCGGCGAGGGCGAACGCGACGCAGGAGAAGACGTACGGACCCGACAGCGCGGGCACCGACAGCCGGCGCCCCAGGTCCCCGCCGGCCGAGGACAGGTTGGGCCCGACGACCGAGCCGATCGTCGTGGCCCACACGACGACGGCCAGCAGCCGTCCGCGCACGTGCGGTGGGGCACCGTCAGTGGCTGCGTACCTGGCCTGCAGCCCGGCTGCCGTGCCGCCGCCGAACAGCGTGGTCGCCACGAGCAGCAGCCAGAACTGGTCGGTGACGGCGGCGGCGATCGCCAGCAGGCCGCCGGCGAGGCCGCAGGCGTACCCGGTGGCGAGGGCAGGTCCGCGTCCACGGCGCCTGGCCAGCCCGGCCAGGGGGACGGCCAGGAGGGCGGCCCCGAGCACCCCCATCGTCTGGGCGAGCCCGGACAGGGAGGTGGACCCCGAGACCTGCTGGGCCAGAAGGCCTCCGACGGCGATGCCGCTCGCGACGCCGACACCACCGAGGACCTGGCTCGCGACCAGGACGACCACCCTGCGGGGCACGCGGGGATCGGTGCGTCCGGGTGCGGCGGTCGGGTCCGCCCGGGCCGTCGTGGCCTCCGGGAGGAGCACGGCGACGCCGGGGTCCGGCACCGCGGGGGGCCGGGTCGTCACGCGGGGGCCACGAGCCGGAACACCCCGCCGCGGAACGCGTCGACGAACAGGGCGTGGTCGGTGCGGGCCTGCTCGGCGTAGGCGTGCGCGAACGAGGTGAGGTCGGCGACGAGCGCGTCGACGTCGTCCCCGACGCACCCCGCCACGACCAGCTCGACGCTGACCGCCACGAGGTCCTGCTCGGACTCGTCGTCGGCCACGCAGTGGATCTTGGCTGTGGCCTGCCCCAGCTGTTCGACCAGCTCGACCATCTCTGACGGTTCGT
The DNA here is from genome assembly GCA_038213835.1 of Actinomycetales bacterium. Lineage (GTDB taxonomy): Bacteria > Actinomycetota > Actinomycetes > Actinomycetales > CAWJMD01 > JBBQSN01. Next base: position 11,731 of record JBBQSN010000007.1, on the reverse strand, counting down.
CGACCGACCCCCAGTCGAGGTCGGCCTCGTACGGCGAGTACTCGGCGACGACGAAACCGGTCGGTTCCCCGCTCGTGCCGGGCAGCTCGGTCCACCCGAGGAACCGGTCGGCGTGCGCCTGCAGGGCGCGCTGGCTCAGCGCGGTGCGGTGCCCGTGGTGCTGGAAGTACCCGGCGACCTCGGGGTCGTCGACCACCCTGCTCGGCGCCGCGACGTTGCCCTGCTTGAGGGTCAGGACGACGTCGTTGTCGAGCGCCTGCGTGAAGCCCTCGATCAGGACGTTGTACGCCGGCAGCCCGGCGCTGCCGATGCCGAACCCGCTGCGGCCCACGGCGTCCAGGACGTCGAAGGTGACCGCCGGGTCGCCGGGCGTCGCAGGCAGGGTCTCCACGTAGCGCGCGAAGGCGGACTCGACCTGCGAGCGCTCCGACGCCGACAGCCGGCGCACCCCCGGGCCGTCGGCGAACCGTCGGGCGAAGTCCTCGACCACGGTCGTGCCGTCGAGCAGTGCGACCCGGGTGCTGAGCTTGGCCTCGCGCAGCGCGGACAGCACCGCGCCGCGCGCGGTGTCCAGGGTGAGCGCCCACCCGGTGTCGTCGTCGGTCTCGAGGTAGTGCCGGACGTGGTCCACGTAGGCGCGCACGTACCGGCCGACGAGGTCGTCGATGGCGTCGTCGGGCAGCGCCTTCTGCCAGCTGAGCAGGGCCAGCGAGGCGCAGAACCGCATCAGGTCCCACGTCCAGTGCCCGAGGTAGGCCTCGTCGAAGTCGTTGACGTCGAAGACCAGCCGTCCATCGGCCGCGAGGTAGGTGCCGAAGTTCTCGGCGTGCAGGTCTCCCTGGATCCAGACCCGGTCGGCCCCCTCGACGCCCACCCACCGGTCGTCGGCGCCGGCGAAGGCGCCGTCCGGGCCGAGGTCGGCGTAGAACAGGCACGCGGTGCCCCGGTAGAACGCGAACGGGTCGCGCGCCATGGTGCGGAACTTGGACCGGAACGCCGCCGGGTTCGCCTCCATCAGCTCCGAGAACGCCTCGGTGAGGGTGGAGACGATGAGGTCCGACCGCTCGGAGCGGGTGCTGCGCCCCTCGCCGCGGCGGTCGCGCCGGCTCACCGGTGCGCCTCGCCGTGACGGGCGTGCGGCGCCGTCTCCTGGCCCCACCGACGTGCCGGCGGGACGTCCATCGCCTCGCAGACCGCCTGCCAGACCTCGCGCGGCACGTGGCCGGCCGCGAGCGCCTGGTCGGCGCTCTGCCCCCCCAGCGCCGAGAGCGCCTGGTCGGTGGCGACCGACCTGGCGTAGCCCGCGCCGAACTCGTCGTCCATCAGCTGCCAGAACACGCTGTGCCTCACGCGCACAGAGTGTCACGCGGGACGGGTCGGGCGGACGTCAGGCGGCCGGTCGTCCCGGGGCGTCCACGACGGAGGGAGGCCTCAGGAAGGGCCTCCCCGCGGCAGGCCCGAGCGCCTACCCTCGGGTCACGACGATCGCGTACGCCGACGACCCCGTCACCGGGCTCCCCGTCGACGCCGGCGACCTGGCCCGGCGGGGGCTCGTCCCGCTGGCCGTGGCTGTCGCCTACCTCGCCGCCTACGTGATCACCATCGTGGTGCCTCACCTGAGCAGCGGACGGCACACCGGCTGGGACGAAGCCGGTCTGATGGTCGCGTTCGTGGTCCTGATGACCGGCCCGGTCGTCGTGCTCGCCGCCGGGATCTGGGCCGTCGCGGGTCTCGTCGCGCGGCGCCGGGTGCTGGACCGCACCTCCCGTGCGGTCCTGGTGTCCGCCGCCGCCGCGGCACTGCTGTTCCTGGGCCTGTACTTCTCTGCGTCCGGCCTCGCGCTCGGCGGCTGGGTCGTGGACTGACGCGAGCCGCCGTCCGCCCGGCCACGGTCGGGCGGTTGTCGTGACCGGGTGACACGATGCGCGGGTGGCTGACGGAACGGACGTGACACGTACCGCGGGCGAGGTGCTGAGCCGGTTCAGCGCGCCAGCGCGCGAGTGGTTCACGTCCGCGTTCGCCGCCCCCACCTCCGCGCAGACGGGCGCCTGGGAGGCGATCAGCTCGGGCCACCACACCCTGGTCGTGGCGCCCACGGGGTCCGGCAAGACCCTCTCGGCGTTCCTGTGGGCGATCGACGAGCTGTCCACCTCCGAGGTCCCCGAGGACCCGCACCGGCGCTGCCGGGTGCTCTACATCTCGCCGCTCAAGGCCCTGGCCAGCGACGTCGAGCGCAACCTGCGGGCGCCGCTCGCGGGCCTGGCCCAGGCCGGCGCCCGGCTGGGCGTCGAGGTCCGTCCCCTCAGCATCGCGATGCGTTCGGGCGACACCCCGGCCGCCGAGCGGCGGGCCTTCACCACGCGCCCGCCGGACGTGCTGATCACGACGCCCGAGTCGCTGTTCCTGCTGCTGACCTCCCGGGCGCGCGAGCAGCTGGCGGGCGTCGAGACCGTGATCCTCGACGAGGTGCACGCCGTCGCCGGCACCAAGCGGGGGGCGCACCTCGCGGTCTCGCTGGAGCGGCTCGACGCCCTGCTCGAGCGTCCCGCGCAGCGGATCGGCCTGTCCGCCACCGTGCGGCCGGTCGAGGAGGTCGCGCGCTTCCTCGCCGGCCAGCGCGAGCCGGGCGCCGACGGCGGCCGTCCCGTCACCGTCGTGCAGCCACCGTCGGAGAAGAAGTGGGACCTCACCGTCGTCGTCCCGGTCGCCGACATGACCGAGCTCGGCCAGCCCGCCACGACCGACGACGGCTCGCCCGACCTGTCCGGCGCTGCGGCGGGTGCGCCTGCGACTCAGTCGATCTGGCCGCACGTCGAGGAGCGGGTGGTCGACCTCGTCGCGCCGGTCGAAGGCCAGCCTGCCCGCTCGTCCCTGGTCTTCACCAACTCGCGCCGGCTGGCCGAGCGGCTCACGGCTCGGCTGAACGAGACCTGGGCCGACCGGTTGAGCGCCAGGGATGCAGAGCTCGACGACCACGAGGCCCACGGCCCGACGACGCCCGCACCGAACGGCAGCAGCCGCACCCCTGCCGAGGTGATGGCGCAGGCCGGCTCCTCGCGCGGTGCGCCCGCGGTGCTGGCCCGCGCCCACCACGGCTCGGTCTCCAAGGAGCAGCGCGCGCTGATCGAGGACGACCTCAAGTCCGGGCGCCTGCCCACCGTCGTGGCGACCTCCTCGCTCGAGCTCGGCATCGACATGGGGGCGGTCGACCTCGTCGTCCAGGTCGAGTCGCCGCCCAGCGTGTCCAGCGGCCTGCAGCGCGTGGGGCGCGCCGGGCACCAGGTGGGGGCCGTCAGCCGCGGCGTCATGTTCCCCAAGTACCGCTCCGACCTCGTGACGATGGCCGTGGTCACCGAGCGGATGCGCTCGGCCCAGATCGAGGCGTTGCGCGCGCCAGCGAACCCGCTCGATGTTCTCGCCCAGCACGTCGTCGCGATGACCGCGATGGACGACTGGGAGGTCGACGAGCTGCACGCCCTGGTCCGCCGGTCGGCGCCGTTCGCCACCCTGAGCCGGCCGGTGCTCGAGTCGGTCCTCGACATGCTCTCCGGTCGCTACCCCAGCGAGGAGTTCGCCGAGCTGCGTCCGCGGGTGGTCTGGGACCGGATCGCCGGCACCCTGTCCGGCCGCCCCGGTGCGCAGCGGCTCGCCGTCACCAGCGGCGGCACCATCCCCGACCGCGGCCTGTACGGCGTCTTCCTCGCCACCGGCAGCGAGAAGGCTGCGGGGAGCACCAAGCAGGGCGGGCGACGGGTCGGCGAGCTCGACGAGGAGATGGTCTACGAGTCGCGGGTCGGTGACGTCTTCACCCTCGGTGCCTCCACCTGGCGGATCGAGGACATCACCCACGACCAGGTGCTGGTCACGCCGGCGCCCGGCCAACCCGGACGGCTGCCGTTCTGGCACGGCGACTCGATCGGGCGGCCCCTCGAGCTGGGCCGCGCCGTGGGCGAGTTCGTCCGCGAGCTCGACGCGCTCGGCGACGAACCCGCCCGGGCGCGGCTGACCGCCGGCGGCCTCGACACCTGGGCGGCCGACAACCTGCTGGGCTACCTGCGCGAGCAGCGGGCCGCCACCGGCCACGTCCCCGACGACCGCACGATCGTGATCGAGCGGTTCCGTGACGAGCTCGGCGACTGGCGCGTGGTGGTGCACTCCCCCTTCGGCGCCCAGGTGCACGGGCCGTGGGCGCTGGCGATGTCCGCGGCGATGCGAGACCTGCACGGGCTCGACGTCCAGGCGATGCCGGCCGACGACGGCATCGTCCTGCGGATGCCCGACTTCGACGCCGGACCGTGGGAGCAGGCCGAGCACCACGAGCCGTTCGACCCCGACGCCGCACACCGCGGGAGCGCGCCCGAGGTGCTCGAGGCGCTGCTGGTCGACCCCGGCTCGGTGCAGCAGCGGGTCACCGACCAGCTCGGCGGCTCGGCGCTGTTCGCCGCCCGGGTCCGCGAGTGCGCCGCGCGGGCGCTGCTGCTCCCCCGCCGTCGTCCCGACCGGCGCCAGCCGCTGTGGCAGCAGCGCCAGCGGGCGGCCTCGCTGCTCGAGGTCGCCTCGCGCTACCCGACCTTCCCGATCGTGCTGGAGACGGTCCGCGAGTGCCTGCAGGACGTCTTCGACGTCCCCGGGCTGGAGGGGGTGCTGCGGGCGCTGGAGTCCGGGGAGATCAAGGTCGTCGAGGTCACCACCGACCAGCCGTCGCCGTTCGCCCGCTCGCTGCTGTTCGGCTACGTGGCGCAGTTCCTCTACGAGGGCGACTCCCCGCTGGCCGAGCGCCGGGCCGCGGCGCTCGCGCTGGACCCCGACCTGCTCGCCGAGCTGCTCGGGGGCGACGCCTCGGGCACCCGGCTGGCCGACCTGCTCGACCCCGAGCAGGTGCTGCGCACCCACCACGAGCTGCAGCGGCTGGCCGAGGACCGCCGGGCGAGGTCGATGGAAGAGGTCGCCGACCTGCTGCGCGTGCTCGGGCCGCTGTCGCAGGCCGAGCTGGTGGGGCGCTCCACCGGGTCCCCCGACGACGTCGTCGGCTGGGTCGCCGAGCTCGCGGCCGCCCGCCGGGCGATCGTGATCACCATCGGCGGCACCGAGCGGGTCGCGGCCGCCGAGGACGCCAGCCGGCTGCGCGACGCCCTCGGCACACCGCTGCCGGTCGGCCTGCCGCTGGCGTTCACCGAGGTCGTCGACGACCCCCTCGGCCAGCTCGTCGCCCGGTACGCCCGCACGCGAGGGCCGTTCACGGCTCTGGGGCTCGCGCGCCGGTTCGGGCTCGGCGTCGCGGTGGTCGACCAGGTGCTGACCCGGCTGCAGAACGGCGGCCGGCTGGTCGTCGGCGAGCTCCTTCCCGATCCCGCCCGCTCGGTGCTCGGCGACGACGACACCGACGCCGCCCGCCAGTTCTGCGACGCCGAGGTGATGCGCACGCTGCGTCGTCGCTCGCTCGCCGCGCTGCGGGCCGAGGTCGAGCCGGTGCCGCAGCGCGAGCTGGCCAGGTTCCTGCCCGCCTGGCAGCAGGTGAGCGGTCGGCTGCGCGGCGCGGAGGGGGTGCTGCGGGTGGTCGAGCAGCTGGCGGGTGCGGTGCTGCCCGCCAGCGCGCTGGAGTCGCTCGTCCTGCCGGCCCGGGTCGACGCCTACTCCCCCGCGATGCTCGACGAGCTCACCAGCTCGGGCGAGGTGCTGTGGTGCGGCCACGGCGAGCTCGCCGGCGACGACGGCTGGATCTCGTTGCACCTGCCCGACACCGCCCACCTCACCCTGCCCGTCCCGGAGCCCGTTGCAGCACCGAGGAGATCGGCCGCCGAGCCCCCCGATGCGGTAGACGAACCGGCCGGGACGCAGGAGCGCGTGCTCGAGGCGCTCGGCACCGGCGGCGCCTTCTTCTATCGTGCGCTCTCGGACGCGCTGGCCCGCGCCGGCGACCGGCCGGGCGAGCAGGCGCTCTCCGACGCGCTGTGGGAGCTGGTCTGGCAGGGCCGGCTGAGCAACGACACCCTCTCGCCGCTTCGCGCCCGGCTCCGCGGCGGCCGCACCACCCACCGCGCCCGACCAGCTCCCGCCCGGGCGCGGTACGGCCGTCCCGGTCGCCCCGGTGCAGCGGGGTCAGGTGCAGCCGCCCGGCACGCACTGGCCCGCAGCGCCCCCCCGGCCGTCGCCGGTCGGTGGTCGCTGCTGCCCGAGCCGCTCGCCGCCCCCACCGAGCGCGCCGCCCTCGAGGCCGAGCTGCTGCTGGAGCGCTACGGCGTCGTGACGCGCGGGTCGGTCGCGGCCGAAGGACGTCCCGGCGGTTTCGCCGCCGCGTACCGGGTGCTGGCCGCGTTCGAGGAGAGCGGCCGGGTCCGTCGTGGCTACTTCGTGGAGGGCCTGGGGGCCAGCCAGTTCGCCACGACGGCCGCCGTCGACCGGCTGCGGGCGCCGGGCGCCGACGCCGGGGTCGCGGTGGTGCTCGCCGCCGGCGACCCGGCCAACCCGTACGGCGCGGCGCTGCCGTGGCCCGACACCGAGGGCACGCACCGTCCGGCCCGCAAGTCCGGTGCCCTGGTCGTGCTGCGCGACGGCGAGCTGGTCCTGTACGCCGAGCGCGGCGCCCGCACGGTGCTCACCTGGTCCACCGACACCGAGGCACTGGCGGCCGCCGGCCACGCCCTGGCCACCGTGGTCCGACGCGGCCGGGTGGCGGGGCTCACGGTCCAGACCGTCGACGGCGCACCGCTGCTCGGCAGCGAGCACCCGATCGTCGTCGCGCTGACCGATGCCGGCTTCCACGCCACCCCGCGGGGTCTGCGGCTGCGCGGCTGACTGCGGGGCGACCTCTTGCCAGGCATCGATGTTAGTGACTAACATTTGAGATGTGACCCCCTCTGACGACCGCCGGGCGCGCACCAGGGCCCGGCTGCAGGCCGCGGCCCTGGAGCTGTTCGAGCAGCACGGGTACGACGCCACCACGGTGGCGCAGGTCGCGAGGGCCGCCGGCGTCACCGAGATGACCTTCTACCGGCACTTCGGCAGCAAGGAGCAGGTGGTCGTCGACGACCCCTCCGACCCGTTGATCGTCGCGGCGGTGGCCGACCAGCCACCGGACCTGCCCCCTCTGGTCCGGGCCGCGCGCGGGGTCCGACTCGCGTGGCGGCGGCTCCCGATCACCGACGACGCGCCGGTCCGGACCCGGATCTCGCTCGCGGCCCGGACGCCGAGCCTGCTGCCGGTGATGCGGGCCAGCACCGCCGCCACCGAGGAGGGCGTGGCGGCCCGGCTCGTGGCCGACGGCACCGCCCCGCACGAGGCCGCGGTGGCTGCGGCAGCCGTGATGGCCGCCCTGATGGCCGGCCTCGTCCGGTGGGCAGGAGACGACGACGCCTCCCTCGCCGACGTCGTCGAGCGCACCCTCGACGTCGTGGAGGCGATCTCGTGACTGCGGTGCTGCAGGTCCGCGGCGTCTCCCGGCTGTTCGCCGGGGGGGCCGGGGTGAGAGCGATGGACCTGACCGTGGAGGCCGGGCAGATCCACGCCGTCGTCGGCCTGAACGGTGCGGGCAAGTCGACCCTGATCAAGCTCGTGCTCGGGATGCTGCGCCCGGCCGCGGGCGAGGTCCTGGTCGCCGGCGTCGACGTGCGCACGGCGGGTCCGACGACGTGGCGCCAGGTCGGCGCCATGGTGGAGACGCCGCTGGCCTACCCCGAGCTGGACGGGCTGACGAACCTGCGGCTGGCCGCCCGGCTGCACGGCGTGGCACCCGCGCAGGTCGGCGCTCGGGTCGACACCGTCGTGCGCGAGCTCGACCTGGGGGCCTGCACGCGGGTCCGTGCGGGCCGGATGTCGCTCGGCAACCGCCAGCGGCTTGGTCTGGCCGCGGCTCTCGTGCACGACCCGCGTCTGGTCGTCCTGGACGAACCCACCAACGCCCTCGACCCCTCAGGTGTCATCAGACTGCGGGAGTCGTTGCAGCGCAGGGCGGCTGACGGAGCCGCCGTCCTGGTCTCGAGCCACCACCTGGACGAGGTCGCACGGATCGCGAGGACGATCACCGTGGTGGCGGACGGGCTGGTGGTGGGCACGCTGGACCCGACCGGGGTCGACATCGAGCGCGCGTTCTTCGCCACGGTGCACGCGGCGGAGGCAGCGTCGTGACCGGGCTCGGCACCGCCCTGGCCGTTGAGCTGCTCAAGGCGAGGTCCTCGCGGGTGCTGCGCTGGACCGGCACCCTGCTGGTTGCCGGAGTCGTCGTGCTGTCGGCCGTGATGGTCGCCGCCGCCCGGTCCGGCCGCGAGGACGTCGTCGCCAAGCTCGGGCCGCAGGCCGCCTCGGGCGACTGGACGGCGTTGCTCTCGGTCGCCACGCAGGTGACCAGCGCGGCCTCGGTGCTGGCGTTCGGCGTCGGGCTCAGCTGGCTGATCGGCCGTGAGTTCGCCGACGGCACGGTCCAGGGGCTGTTCGCGCTGCCCGTGACCCGGTCGGCGATCGCGCTGGCGAAGACTGCCGTCTACCTGCTGTGGACCGCGGTCGCAGCGCTCGCCCTGACCGTCGGCGTGGCCGCGGCGGGCCTGCTGAGCGGCCTCGGCGCCCCCGACGCGAGCACGCTCGGGGGCCTGGGCCGGCTGCTCGTCCTCGGCGTGCTGTCGGCATGGGTGGCCGTCCCGGCCGGTCTCGCGGCCGTCCTCGGGCGCGGGCTCCTCCCCGGCGTGGCGGTCACGGTCGGCGTCCTGGTGGCCGCCCAGGTCTCGGTCGTCGCCGGGGCCGGTGCCTGGATCCCGCTCGTCGCCCCCGCGCTCTGGGCGATCCAGCCCTCGGGCGTGACCGGCCCGGCCCTGGCCCTGGTCGCGGTGGTCCCGCTGGTCGTCGTCCCGGCCACCGCCTGGGCCTTCGACCGGATCCAGCTCGACCGCTGAGGCTCGCGGCCCGGCGACCGTCAGCCAGGGACGTCGGGCCGACGGACCCGACGGCGACGACGACCAGCACCAGCAGATCGAACGTCCCCGATCGCGGGAGCGGTCAGTCCTCGAGGAGACCGAGCTCGGTGAACGCCTCGGCGAGGGCGCCGTCCACGCGCACTGCTGTGGTGCCGTCGTCCTCGACGCTCGTCACCTGCTGCACCCGGCCGTCGGCGGCCCGGAAGTACACGTGCGGCGACACCGGACCAGGTCGTCCGGCGTGCTCGCCCGCCGCCAACCGCACCAGGACGTCGACCGCCGAGACCACCCCGGCGCCGCGCAGCACGTGCACCGCCAGCAGGTGCCGGTTCGGCACCACGACGAGCACGCCGTGCGCCGGACGCTCGACCCCGAGACCGGCGAGCACCTCGTCAAGGAGAAGCAGCCGCGAGGCCCCGAAGAAGTCCTCGGTCGTGAGCACGTGCACCACGGTGTCGGGGTCCTCCGGCGAGCCGTGCAGGTCCTGGCGGGTCGGCGCGGGCAGCCGCCGCAGGTTGTCCCAGGCGACCTGGCGCAGGGCCTCCCACCCGCCGAGCTCGTCGACCCGTTCGTCGGAGAGCAGCTCGCTGACGTGCGTCGGGTAGTCCAGCGCCGCCACGGCCAGCACGCCGGGGAGCACCTCGGGGGCGTAGGCGGGCCGCGGCTCCGGGATCTCGTCGACCGCGCGCAGCTTCACCAGCAGCAGCTCGCGCGCCTCGTCCAGGCTGGCGGGCTCGACCGTGTCGTGGGCCTGCAGCATGGTGCCGACGTGGCGGCGCACGAGGTCGGACCACTCGCGTCGGGGGACGAGGGACAGCGTCGCGGCCAGGTTCGACAGCCCGTGCACGTGGCCCTGGCCCACGAGCGCGCCGTGGCCGTCCGGGACGGTCTCGCGGCCCTGCTCGGCGAAGATCTGGCGGGTCAGGGCCACCAGCCGGGCGGCGTCGTCGCGCGACAGCACGGGCAGCACGGGGTCGGGATCGACCGGCGGCGAAGCGGGGACACCACCCTGCGGGTCGGCGGGGCGCGCGCCACGGCGGCGGAACCAGGCCATCGGCGTCCCCTCCGGTGTCGCGGTGCGGTGCCCGACCCTGCAGCAGGTCGCGGGCAACGGCTGCACGCGCCGTCGACCGACCATCGTGCCACGCTGGGCGGGTGCCGGAGGGAGACGTGGTGCGCCGCACGGCGCAGCGGCTGGACGCCGCCCTGACCGGTCAGGTGCTCACCGGCTGCGACCTGCGCTGGCCCGCCCTGGCCACCTCCGACCTCAGCGGCCGCACCGTCCTCGGGGTCCTCAGCAGGGGCAAGCACCTGCTCGTGCGCTGCGACGGCGACCCCTTCCTCACGCTGCACAGCCACCTGCGGATGGAGGGGTCGTGGCACGTGCACCGCACCGGTGAGCCGTTCCGGTCCCGACCGGAGTCCGGCGTGCGTGCGGTGCTGGTGACCCCGACGTGGACCGCCGTCGGCCACAAGCTCGGCATGCTCGACCTGGTCCGCACCGACGACGAGGACTCCCTCGTCGGCCACCTCGGTCCGGACCTGCTCGACCCCGACCTCGACCGCGACGACGCGGTGCGACGGATCGAGGACGACCCCGCCCGACAGGTCGGCGAGGCGCTGCTGGACCAGCGGGTGGCGGCCGGGGTAGGCACCATGTTCATGGCGGAGGCCCTGTTCGTCCTCGGCGTGACGCCGTGGACCCCGGTCGGGCAGGTCGCGGCCGGGCCGGGCAGCCGCCGCCTGGTCGACCTGGCGGTCCGGATGCTGCAGGCGAACGTCGAGCGCGCGGTGCAGTCGACGACCGGTGACCTGCGGTCCGGGCAGCAGACCTACGTCCACGGCCGGTCCGGCCGCCCGTGCCGTCGCTGCGGGACCGGTGTGCGGGTCGCCCCGATCGGTGTGCCGCCGCAGGACCGCACCGCCTTCTACTGCCCCACCTGCCAGCACGGGCCCACCCCTACCGACGACGGCCGCCCGCAGGCACCCCTCGGGGCGTCGGACGGGTCGCCGGCGCGCCGTCGCGGGCAGGGGTACCCGCGCTACCGGCGTGGCTGACCGGCCTCGACCAGCGTGGTGAGCGAGTCCACGACGCGGTCCAGGCCGAACGTCCACGCCCGGTCCGGGTCGTAGGCCGCTCCCTGCGCCTGGCCCGCGGCGGTGCCCACGCGGGTGGCGCGCGGGTAGGTGGCGGGGTCGACCGCCTGCGCCAGCACCGGGCCGGCCACGCTCCACCACGCCACGTCGTCCATGCCCGTGCGGGCCCGCGACGCGGCGACGTCCTGCTCGGCCAGCGCGGCGGACCGGACGAACCCGAGGACGAACGTGAGGGCCGCGTCGGTGTCGGCGTCCTCCAGGCCGACGCCGTCGAGCGCGGCCAGCTCGTGCTCGTACTTGGCCATCAACCCCGGCCCCAGCGCCGGCCGGGTCGAGGGCAGCGCGGCGACCCACGGGTGCGCCCGCAGCATCGTGCGGTTCTGCTCGGCGACCCGCCGGACCCGGGTGCGCCACCCCGCGCGCCCCCAGCCCGGCCGCTCCATCGCCAGGTGCACGCGGTCGACCATCAGGTCGAGCAGCTCGGGCCGGCCGGGGACGTAGCCGTAGACGGTCATCGGCGCGACGCCGAGAACGGCGGCGAGCCGGCGGACGGTGACGGCCTCGAGGCCCACGGCGTCCGCCAGCGTCACCGCGGCGTCCACCACGGCGCCCACCTCGAGCCCGGGACGTGGGCCGCGGCGGGCGGGCGGCGCAGGCCGCCCCCCCAGCAGGCGCCCCGGTCGGGGCGGGGGCTCGTCGCGCACACACGGCACCCGACATCGTAAGCGGGA